>CAYTOF010000021.1:0-31777 GCA_964439435.1 uncultured Oscillospiraceae bacterium | reverse complement strand
TCTGTGTTTATGCCCGTCGTCAAGGACACAACACTCACACCTATGGCGATGGAACTGGTGGCGATGAGGGCAATGGCAGCGTCCCCTTTGATTTTGCCGCTCTCTCGCAAATGCAGCAAGAGAAATGCCGCCACAACAACAACGGGAATCGCCAGGGCAAGGGGGGCGATGTTGAGCGCCGCCGCAACCGCCAAAGCTCCAAAGCCCACATGGGACAGCCCATCTCCTATCATCGAATACCGTTTCAAGACAAGACTGACCCCCAGCAGAGCGGCGCAAAGGGATATAAGCAGGCCGACGATGATTGCACGGACCATAAAGGTATATGAAAACATCTCAACTATTACTTGCATGTGTTATCTCCCATCAACGCAAAGTTTTTACCTGTCGGGGAGTTTAGATACTCCTTTGTGGTGCCATAAAATATCTGTTTGTTTTTCAAGTGGAGAACTTTTGCCGCGTGGTTTAGAGCTCCGCGCACATCGTGTGAGACCATGACCACCGTCATGCCCATCTCCCTGTTCAGCTTGTCTATGAGGCCATACAGTTCTTCGGTCGCCGCGGGGTCCAAGCCGGACATGGGTTCATCCAGCACGAGCATTTTTTGAGCGGCACACAGAGCTCTTGCAAGCAACACACGCTGTTGCTGCCCGCCCGAAAGGTCTCTGTAGCTTTTGTTTTTCAGCTCGGAGATGCCCATGAAGTTCATGGCATCCCTTGCGGTGCTTCTGTCATGGGCATTGTAAAAGGGGAGGATTTTGTGTGCTGAAAGCCTACCGGATAGCACCACTTCAAAAACCCCCGCAGGAAAGTCTTTTTGGATGTCGGTCTGTTGAGGGAGATATCCGATTTCATTGTATTTCAAACCCGCTGAGATGGAGATACAGCCCATAGAAGGCGATTTAAGCCGTAAAAGACCCTTTAGCAAGGTGCTTTTGCCCGAACCGTTGTCGCCGACGATTAAAAGATAGTCCTGTGGATGCAGAGAAAAATTCAAATCCTTGACGGCTATTATACCGTCGTAGGCAAAGGAGACATTGTCAAAGGTTATCTGTGCCATTATTTTAGCGCCTCCTTTAGAGCCTTTGCATTGGCCGACATGAAATCGACATACCCAAGTCCCTGATCAAATTCCTTTTTGGTCAAATTGTGTCCCGAATGAAAGAGCATCTTTCGAGCTCCCGTATGTTCGCAGATTGTATCCGCAATACTTTCATTCGAAAGCTCGATGTGGAAGACAATGGGTATGTGCAGTGACTTGACTTTGTCAATCAAAAAAGCTATCGTTGCGGCGCTGGGCTCACTTTGTTCGGAGCAACCCGGAAAAGCCGCAAAGTATGCAAGGCCATAGGCATCGGTAAAATACCGAAAGGGAAATCTGTCGCCAAAGACGATGATATCCCGCACACCATCTGCGACAATGGCTTTGAAAGTGTTGTCAAGCTCATCAAGCTGTGCTTGATATGAGGCCAAATTTTCTTTGAAGATTGCCTCGTTTTCACTGTCTTTGTCACATAGGACATCACAAATGGCCTGTGTTATCAGCTTGACATTTGCGGGGGATGTCCAGATATGTTCGTCTTTTTCCTCGTCCTCTTCGTCGTGTATGTCGTGGTCTTCATCCTCCATGCCTTCGACATGTTCGATATCCACCGTTTCGACCAAGTCCAGAAGGGTAATCACCGTCATATTTTTGGTGTTCATTTCCAGCATGCCGTCAGACCAGTTGTCAGTGCCTCCGCCTATGCGTATGAATATATCGCAGTCTCGAATCTTGGCCATGTCTTTGGGAGTCGGTTCGAAGGTGTGTGTTTCGGCTCCCGGGGGAAGCAGCAGTGAAAGCTCACATTGTTCCCCTGCCACAGCTCGCACAAAGTCATAGGGCGGAAAGATGGTTGCGACAATATTCAATTTATCGGAGTTATGAAAAGCAGTATTTTTGCCGCATCCAAACAGTATTGCAAGAATCAAAAGCAATGCAAAGATCACTCTTTTTTTCAAACCGCACCTCCGATTTGTAGTCAATGTGTCATGTTGGAAATCTATAGTTTTTTGATACACTTGTCGCAGATGCCATACATGATGGTTTTAAACTTATCGACGACAAATCCGTGTTCTTTTTTGATGTGTCGGGCAAGGCGCTCAGCTTCGTCACAGTCAAGGTGATTGATGCTGTCACATTGGGTGCAGATCATGTGAAAAAAATTTCTGCATGTTTCCGGCTGTGATGCAATTTGGAAAGATGCAGGCATACCCTGCGCGGAAGCGACCTTAATAACTCGCCCGGCTTTCACGAGGTTGCTAAGATGGCGATAGACCGTCGCTTGCCCGACTTGCCCCAAATGCTCGTTTATATATGTGTGCATCTCTTCGGCTGTCATATGGTGATGCCGGTTTTCATCCAAACAAGAGAGAATCAAGTCTCTTTGTTTGGTGTTGTACTCTATTTTATGAGACAATGTGGACCTCCGCCTGAACTTTATGCAGATAAGCACAATTTGAAAATGGTTATCATATTCAAATTATACGCTTTGACACCTGATATGTCAAGCAAAGTCACGATATTTAATTGGCATGAAAACACGAAAAAACAAATATGTTTCAGACTGTTTATTGAACGAAGCGAAGACTTGCATCGGTGTAATTAATAAACAAACAGCCTCCGCAGGAACATGCGGAGGCTGTGAAATTTAAATTGTTTAAACTGTCTGTTGATCTAGTTTTAGCTCTTCGCCGGCCATCTCCCTGAGCTTGTATTTTTGGATTTTACCCGACGCGGTCATGGGAAATTCGTCTATAAAATGCACATGGGAGGGTACCTTGTGGCGAGACATATTTGTGCGCACGAATTCCTTTATCTCATCCTCCGTTGCAACCTCACCTTTTTTGGTGATTATATAGGCCATGACCTCCTCTCCGAATTTCTCTGAAGGTATGCCAATCACTTGAACATCCTGTACTTTGGGATGTGTGTAGATGAGCTCCTCAATCTCGCGCGGATAGATGTTTTCTCCGCCGCGTATGATCATGTCTTTGATACGCCCGGTGATTTTATAATACCCCTGTTCGTCCCGCACAGCAAGGTCGCCCGAGTGCAGCCAGCCTTTGTCGTCCAGCACGGCGCGTGTGGCTTCTTCCATTTTGTAGTAGCCGCGCATGGTGTTGTAGCCACGGCTGCAAAACTCTCCTGTGTGGTTGTCGGGCAGTTCCTTTCCCGTTTCCGGGTCGATTATCTTTGTTTCTACAAAGGGCATAGCCCGTCCCACAGTTGAAACACGTATTTCGAGGGGATCGGTTGTATCGGTCATGGTGGTGGCGGGGGAGGCCTCCGTCTGTCCGTATGTTATAGTGATTTCCTTCATACCCATCTTGGAGACCACTTCCCGCATCACATTTATGGGGCATGGGGAGCCTGCCATTATGCCTGTCCTAAGGGAGGACAGATCATATTTGTCAAATTCGGGGAATTCGAGCATGAAAATGAACATGGTGGGCACACCGTGCACTGCTGTACACCTCTCGGCTTCAATGGAGGCGAGCACCTCGGCGGGACGGAAATAATCGACCAGTACCATAGCGCTGGCATGGGTAAGGCTTGCAAGAGTGGCAAGCACCAGGCCAAAACAGTGAAAGAGCGGGACGGTTATGCACAATCTGTCCTGCGGTGAAAAATTCATGCGCCGGCCGATATAATAGCCGTTGTTGAGGATGTTGTGGTGTGTGAGCATCACGCCCTTGGGGAAGCCTGTTGTACCCGAAGTATACTGCATATTTATGACTTCATGGCAATCAAGACTTTGGGAGACGCTGTCGAGCTCGTCATCGCTCACGTCAACGCCGCTTTTCAATATATCATCCCACCGGGTAAAGCCCTTGGGAACTTCGGCTTGACTGTCTTTGGGGATAAACACAATGTTTTTGAGAAAGGGAAGCTTTTCATAATTCAAATCGGTGGTATGCCCCTTTGTGCCGATGCCCGGGAGCAAACTTTTTATTATCTCCACATAGTTTGTCTCTTTCATACCATCTATGAAAAACAAACTCATGGAATCAGATTGACGCAGCAGGTATTCGAGCTCGAAAATCTTGTAATTTGTGTTCACTGTGACAAGAATCGCCCCTATTTTAGCGCTGCCAAAAAGCAAATAAAGCCATTCGGGGTAGTTTGTAGCCCAAATCGCCACATGGTCTCCTTTTTTGACCCCCATCTTCAAGAGTGCTTTGGCAACTTCACGGGCTTTGTTGTCAAGCTCTCTGTAATTTAAGCGCACACCTCGGGCGACATTGATCACGGCGTCGTTGTCGGGATACATATTTGCGACACGCGCAAGCCAATCACCTATTGTTATGTTCAAAAAATTGTCTTTCAAAATCGAATGCATAATAGTCACCCTTTAAATAATAATGCCCCTTTCGCCAAAAATAGAGCGAAAGGGGCGTCTTTTCAGATACAACGCGGTACCACCCTTGTTTTGCGAGCAAATAGCCATAGCATTTGTTCGCCTTTATATGCATTAACGTGCATAATCCGTCATCGCTTAGTCGTGGCAAGCAGCCATTTTCAGCGACACCGCTATGGAGTGAGCGCGGTCAGGGGGCACACAATGCCTTCTCGCACCAACCGAAGGCTCTCTGGTTTTAGTGGGCTTGACTGCCGACATCTCCGTCACTGCGTTTTAAGTATTATCTCAAAGCAAGTTGACAAGATAAATATTTGAAATATTATATCATTGCAATGCTGAATATGTCAAGCAAATGGAAACTCCAAATTGAAAATTGTGGAAACAGAGCAAATACGACATAAATTCCGCCTCAGAGCTTGCTTTGAGATACACAAGTCTTCAAAAAGCTTAGGCTTTGTTCTGATTAAATATTTACATACTTGTCGTGCTGTGATATAATCCGGCTATAATAGCCCTTGGGAGGTACGCAATGGATAAGCTTGCACTATTTGGTGGAGAAAAAGCTGTAAAAGACATACCGGAAGAGCTTTTTAAGTGGCCTATTTTTACGGAAGAAGACGAACAAGCTGTGTTGGACGTGTTGAGACGAGGAGCTATGTCTGACACTGACATCACTATTAAATTCGAAAACGAATTCGGAGCTTGGCTCGGTGCCAAGCACACCCTTGCCTATTGCAACGGCACGATGTCTCTGGCTGCGGCGATGTTTGCTGTGGGTCTTGGCCAAGGAGATGAACTGATCTGCCCAAGCAAAACATACTGGGCCTCATGTCTGCAAGCCTTCAGCATGGGAGCAACCGTTGTCTTTGCCGATATCGACGAAAAGACGCTCTGCATAGACCCGAAAGACGTCGAGAGATGTATTTCCCCCGCGACCAAGGCGATAATGGTTGTCCACTATCTTGCCCATCCCGCCGATATGGACGCCATCATGGAGATCGCAAACAAACACAACATAAAAGTCATTGAAGACGTTTCCCACGCTCAAGGCGGACTTTATAAAGGCAGAAAACTTGGCACAATAGGCCATGTTGGGGCGATGTCCCTTATGTCGGGCAAATCCTTTGCCATAGGTGAGGCCGGCATGTTGATCACAGATGACAGGTTCATCTATGAAAGAGCCCTTGCCTATGCCCACTATGAACGCAACAACGACTCAAATATAACCGACCCCGAGCTCAGAAAATACAGTCATATGCCTCTGGGAGGCGTAAAAGGCCGTCTGAATCAGACCTGCTCGGCCGCAGGGCGCGTTCAGTTAAAATTCTACGATGAGAGATGCGAGCAAATTCGCAGTGCCATGAACTATTTTTGGGATGGTATTGAAGACCTGCCGGGCATCCGCGCCCACAGAGTGGACGAAGCGGAAGGTTCCAATATGGCCGGTTGGTATGCCGCCCACGGCATATACAAAAAAGAAGAGCTGGAAGGGCTCCCACTGTGGAGATTTTGTGAGGCGCTGCGAGCTGAGGGCGCGGGTATAAACCCATATGGCAACTACCCGCTCCACACACACAGATTTTTCCACGATGTCAATCTGTATCACACTGAAAAACCTACACGTATTGCATATACCGCAAGGGATGTGAGGACATTGGACAGTGCACTTCCCGTCAGTGAAAGCATAGAGATTTATTCCATTCCATGGTTTAAGAAATTCTACCCCGAACACATCGACAAATATATAAATGCATTTAAAAAAGTCACCGCAAACTACAAGTCATTGCTTTCCGGAGGAGAGGCGCCCGCCGCAAAGGGTCGTTGGTACTTCTACACCGGCGCTGAGGATTGATTATGATAATCGACGCTCACAACCATGCGGATTGGCACGACCACGACTTTGATGCCTTTATTGCCAACATGGATAAGTGTGGGATAGACAGGACATGGATATTGTCCTGGGAGTCCCCCCTTGATGAATATGACCCGAACACGGGAAGTGTCTTACCCATTCCCATGGCAGAAGGCGCCCGCGGGCCAATTCCCTTTGCTCTCGGCCTTGAATACAAAAGAAAAGCGCCCTCGCGCTTTGTACTTGGGTATGCGCCGGATCCCCGCAGACCGGATGCCGTTGAAAAGCTAAAAGCTGCTGTGAGCATCTATGGTGTTCAGGTGTGTGGCGAACTGAAGTTGCGCATGATGTACGACAGTCCCGATGCGCTGCGCATGTACAGATATTGCGGAGAGGCGGGCTTGCCTGTGATACTGCATTTTGACTATGCCGAGGCTACGAAGACAGGCAGAACATATCCGCGTCCCGACTATTGGTACGGCGGAGACATATACACACTGGAGAAAATGCTCATCGCCTGCCCCGAAACCAACTTTTTGGGACATGCCCCGGGATTTTGGTGCCATATTTCCGACGATGAGCTGGGCAAAACCACAGCATATCCACAGGCTCCCGTTGTCAGGGGCGGAATGATTGAGCGCTTGCTTGAAAAATATCCAAATCTATACTGCGATTGCTCGGCCGGCTCCGGACACAACGCCCTCTCACGGGATAAGGCATACACAAGGGAGCTCATTTTGAGATATCCGGACAGATTTTTGTATGCGCGGGATTATTTTGACAACATTCACCGTGAACTTTTCGAAAGCCTTGACCTGCCCGAAGATGTGAAAAAACTCTTATATCAAGGAAATGCGGAGAGGCTTGCGGGGCCGGAAAAGGTCAGTCAATACGATTGATTTTGGCGAAAACAGTATAAACGGAGGCTGCTAATGTACAGGATAGGAATACTCGGAACAGAAAACAGTCACGCCGCGGCATTTGCACGGCTTGCCAACCTAAAAAGCGAAGACGGCACTTTTGATTTCCCCGACTTTAGAGTTACGGCTCTCTATGCCCATGAACGTGCGCCGAGCGAGCAAATCGTGGCGGAGTGCGGAGAGGATATTGTCATAACTGACACAATCGAAGAGATGCTCCCGCTGGTTGACTGCATCATGGTCACGGCAAGGCACGGCCGCTACCACTTGGATTTTGCAAGGCCTTTCATCGAAAAGGGTATGCCGGCTTTCATCGACAAGCCCTTCACGATAACCGAAAGTGACGGTCGTGAGCTCATATCCTTGGCACAGAAACACAATGCACTGCTCTCGGGCGGTTCCGGCTGCAAATACTCAGCTGAAATAACCAAGCTGAAGAGCGAGCTTGAAGCCGGAGCGGCAGGCAAAATACTTTCGGCGCAATTGAATTTTCCGGCGGGAATGGGAAGTGAATACGGAGGATTTTATTTCTATGCCTCTCATCTGATAGAGATGGTCACGAAGCTGTTTGGCGATGAGATCAAAGCCGTGACAGCCTTTGAAAACTCAGGCAATCTGCTGAGCGTGGCGGAGTATGAAGGTTTCGATGCCGTTTTGAATTTTTCAAGTGTTGGTAAATACTACGCTACAATCTACGGCGACAAGGACGTGTTGCAGAGAGAAATACGCTTGGATGACATCTACCGCAGGGAATTTGAAGTGTTTACGGAAATGGTGCGCAATAAAATACAGCCCTATCCTCTCTCGGAACTTCTGACCCCCGTGCTTGTCATGAACGCAATGGAAAAATCACTGGAAACCAAGGGTCGCATAGCTCTGAAAAGATAGACATTTAAACAAAAATACAAAACAACCGGGACCAATAGAGGTTCCGGTTGTTTTATGGTGTAGACTATAAGAAAATCAGACGGATTTGCCACAATTTGAGCAGTTTTTTGCACCGGGATCAACAGGTGTCCCGCATGCTCCACAGTATTTGGGGACGTTTTGTGCGGATGGAGCCGGGGGAGGAGCTTGTTGCTGTTGCGGTTGTCCATAAGGCGGTTGCTGCTGTCCATAGGGGGGTTGTCCGTAGGGCGGCTGTTGGGGCTGCCCATAAGGCTGTTGCTGCCCGTAGGGGGGAGGTTGCTGTTGATACGGATAGTAATATGCGTTTTGCTGTTGCGGTGGGGTTTTGGGAGATGAAACGGCGACTATTATCAGGCCTATTATACCCAGAAAACCAAACCACTTATACGACTTTGGCAGACCTTTGCTTTTGGCGATGGCGCCGCAGATCAGTATGAATATAACTGTTACGGCAACCCATACCAATAAACCGATTATAAATGTTCCCCAAAAAACACCTGCTACCGCTGTTGTGTAATCTTTAAAAAAATCATCATAATCCGATATTGCCCAAAAAGCTCTGGTTACCGCTGATGCGTTACCTTGAAAAAATAAATCATAGTACATGGGAATCTCTCCTTTGCTGTTTGATGGGTAGAGCAAAACAAATGATATGATTACAGTAATTATACTTAACATACATTATATTGTCAATACAAATTTATTATGAATGAAAAAAATTGTTGTTATCGTAAACTTAATCGCTTGAAGGTTGATGTTGTCGCCACTGCAAGCTTGAAGATGAAAAATAACTGTGTTATAATTACGCCATAGTTATTTTTAAAATATTGAAGAAAATATCTATAATTCACGGTGAATTGGGGATGCATATGATTTATAAAGAACCGATATATGACCTTGATGAACTTGCAAGGTATAACCTCCACGTGCATACGCACTATTCAGGTTGCGGGAAACCCGAAATGGTAATCCCTGCAATCATCAAAGCCGCGGAAGAGGCAGAGCTTGAAATGATAGCTCTGACAGATCACTACAACGACGAGAACTTTGACAAAGCGTATTTGAGACAGATAACAATCCTGAAAAACTATCTTGAGCATACCCCAACAAAGGTAAAAGTGCTATTCGGTTCTGAACTTTCCGCTTATGGTATTGGCAAGACACTGGAAAGTGCCGAAACGGCCCAGGCTTTGGACTACAGATTGTATTCCGCAAATCACTTCCACCTCGATTTTTGGGGACATCCCGAAGAGAAAACAGCGCGAGGTTATGCGCTTTACTCCATGGAACTCATAAGATCATTGGTAGACCTGGGACGGGCCGAATGTGTGGCGCACCCCCTCATCGGCAGATTTGTCCGCAGTGTGGAGGATAGGCAAGAGGTGACCAGGGCAATAAAAGACAATGAGCTGGGAGAGCTTTCGGAGCACATGAGGGACGGCAATGTCGCCTGGGAGATAAATGTCGGCGCCATATTGGGAGACCCTGAATTCGGTCGCAGATTGTGGCATATCGGGAAAGAAACCGGCGCCAAATTCCATTTCGGCACAGATGCGCACAGACTGGTGAATATTGACACTAGGACGCACCTTGAGGATCTGAAAAGAGTGCTGTATTGAGTCTTTTACATCTTAGGCAATTTAAAACAAAACAACAAAAACTCTAAACAAAGAGGTAAGTTATGATATTTTCCGAGCCGATATACGATCTGGACCTTTTGTCGCGCTATAACCTGCATGTTCACACACATTATTCAAGCTGTGCAAGACCGGAGATGGTGGTGCCGGCCATCATGAAAGCAGCAAAAGAGGCCGATCTTGAAATGATAGCCCTGACGGACCATTTCAATTATGACGGCTATGATGCGGAATTTTTAAGACAGAGGGAGATATTGAAAAATTATCTCTCATGCATATCTACAGACGTAAAAGTGCTGCTTGGATGTGAGTTTTCAGCCTATGACATCGGGAAAACCCTTGAAAAAGCCGAGACAGCGGAGATTGTGGACTACAGATTGTATGCCACCAACCACTTTCACCTGCGTTTTTGGGGGCAACCTGAGGATAGGACAGCCCGCGGGTATGCCCTATATTCAATGGAAATCATAAAGAGCGTTGCACAGTCGGGCAGAGCCGACTGTATTGCCCACCCCCTTGTCGGCAACTATATAGACTCTCTTGAAGACAAGACCGAGATAACAAGGAAAATAACGGACAACGAACTTGGTGATTTGTCGGAGGTTTTGCGCGATTGTCATGTTGCCTGGGAGATAAATGTCGATGCGTTTATAGACGACCCCATATTTGCCAAAAGGCTGTGGAACATCGGCCGCGAAACAAAGACAACCTTTCACTTCGGCACGGATGCCCACCTGATTGCCAATGTCTTTCCGCAAAAATACTTACCGAAGATCAAGCGCATACTTTCTTAGTTGGTACACATGGAGGCAAAGACTATGTCAAGTTTTGAAAAACGCGCAATCTCGGTAAAACCCGACAAGAGACAACTTGCATGGCATGAACTCGAGTTTTATGGGTTCATTCATTACGGCATGAACACCTTTGCCTCTAAAGAGTGGGGAGATGGAAGTGAGTCCCCAAAACTTTTCAATCCATCCGCCCAAGATGCGGAACAATGGGCACAAACACTCAAGGCAGCGGGCATGAAGGGCATGATTCTGACCTCAAAACACCATGAAGGATTTTGCTTGTGGCCCAGTAAATACACCTCACACTCCGTGAAAAACAGCCCCTTCAAAGACGGAAAAGGTGATGTGGTGGCTGAGGCAGCAAAGGCATGTGATGAGGCGGGTTTAAAGTTTGGCATCTATCTTTCTCCATGGGATCGCAACAGTGTTTTTTATGGAGATTCTCCGAAATATAATGAGTATTTTAAAAACCAGCTCACGGAGCTTTTAACGGGATACGGAGAGCTTTTTTCCATATGGTTTGACGGTGCATGCGGAGAAGGGCCAAATGGCAAAGTTCAACAATATGATTTTAAAGGGTATTACGAGCTTATCAGAAAATATCAACCAAATGCCGTCATCTCCATTTGCGGGCCTGATGTGCGTTGGTGTGGCAATGAAGAGGGTCGAGCCCGAGAGGCAGAGTGGAGTGTCGTGCCGGCAAGCCTGCCTGAAATCATCTCCCATCCCAACAAAACAGCACCTTTTGATGCCCAAACGGAGGATCTTGGTTCGCGAAAGTTTTTAGAAAATGAACAGGACCTGATATGGTATCCCGCAGAGACGGACACCTCCATACGCCCCGGTTGGTTTTACAAGCAAAGTGAAGATGAGAGGGTAAAAGACGATAAAGCCCTAGTTTCTCTGTATGAAAACACTGTTGGGGGAAATTCGGCGCTGTTGTTGAATGTGCCGCCGGACAAACGCGGGCTCATAGCTTCTGTGGATGAAGGCTATTTGACCGCCATGGGCAGTGTCATTTCAAATCGTTATAAAGACAATCTGCTCAAGAGGGCAAGTTCCGTCAAAGACTTTGACGGCTTGGAAATAAAGCATCTTATAGAAAATGACACAAGGGAGTTGTTTTGGGCCCCCGGAAGCGGACGTCCGAAGGGAGAAATAGAAATCTCGTTTTCTCAGCCCGTTTGTATTTCAAGGGCGGTCTTCCGTGAAAACATAGAGATGTCTCAGCGTATTGAAGGCATTTCAATTTATGCCCGCTTGGAAGACAAAGAAGTTTTTATTGCCCGTGCGGAGGTGGTGGGAGCCAAGAGGATTCTTGCTTTCCCTCAAATATGTTCTGACAAATTCACTGTGAAAATTTCGGGTTCCAGGGTTTATCCCACACTTGCCTTTTTGGGGCTGTACAGATAAACAGGGCAAATTTTTGTATTTAAAATTGCAGATATATAAAAATCCGGCACTTACATATGATGGAGTCAAGGAGGAGATTGACGACTTGGAATTCAATGAAAACAAAGAAAAAGCTGTAATTGTGGGTCTTAATGTTACGGCAAAACTGCTTGATATAGCTTCAACCGAAGAGACACTTGACGAGTTGCGGGCGCTGGTGGAGACTGCGGGCGGGGAGATTGTGGCCTCATGCCTGCAGACGAGGCAGTTGCCTGATTCTGCTCTGTTTATCGGGGAGGGAAAAGCAGATGAGATAGCCCGCCTAGCCTCCGAATTTGAAGCGGATATCATAGTTTTTGACAACGAATTATCCCCCGTACAGATGAAAAACTTGGAAAAGAAATTCAACTTACCTGTTTTAGACAGAACAGGCATCATTTTGGATATATTTGCCTCAAGGGCACGCAGTGCGGAAGGCAAGCTGCAGGTTGAACTTGCACAGTATAAATATCTATTGCCAAGGCTTATTGGGCAGGGTATAAATATGTCGAGGCAAGCCGCCAGCGGAGGGACATCTCCCATAGGCACAAGAGGGCCGGGGGAAACAAAACTCGAAACAGACAGAAGGCACATTAGAAGGCGGATATCCAAGCTTGAAAAAGACATCGACGAAATCGGACGTGTTCGCAAACAACAGAGCAAAAGCCGCGAAAAGACAAGAATCAAATCCGTTGCTTTGGCAGGTTATACAAACTCCGGCAAAACAACGCTTTTAAACGCCCTGACAGATTCGGACCTGATGGCCAGAAACAGGTTGTTTGACACCCTGGATACGACCACCAGGAACCTTGAATTGAAAAACAAATCCACCGCCTTACTGTCAGACACGGTGGGCTTTATCGAAAACTTACCGCACCAACTGGTGGATGCTTTCAGGGCAACTCTCGACGAGCTGAAAAATGCGGACTTGGTTCTGCATGTCGTGGATGTGTCAAATCTGCACTTTGCCGAGCAGATAGCGGTTACAGACAAGCTTGCCGATGAGCTGTGCACGCCCGGAACACCCAAAATATATGTTTACAACAAAATGGATCTCTGTGACGACCTGCAGGATATCAATATGATAAAACCGGGGGTTTTTGTGTCTGCCCATACAGGAGAGAATTTGCCGACGTTAAAAGACATGATATATGATAAGCTCTTTGGTGACCGCGTGCCATTTTCTGTGAAAATCCCCCACCGAGAAGCAAGGGTTATGCAGATGTTGTACGATGAGGCGGAAATTGAAGACGTGAGCTATGACGAAGACGGCACCTTGGTGCGCGGTAGGTGCGATGAGGCGCTGCTTGGCAGAATAGGCAAATACATACATGACAGTTGAAGACGAAGGATATCTCACCGCAGGGACCGGACAAGCGGAGTTGGAGATCAGAAAATCAAAATTTATAGGAAATATTACCCATGTTGAATCAGAGGAAGATGCAAAGGCTTTTATAGAAAAAATCAGCGCAAACTACCGCGATGCAACGCACAATGTCTATTGCTACATCTTAAAACAAGGAGCTGTTATGCGTTTTTCTGATGCGGGAGAACCCTCGGGTACAGCGGGAAAGCCAGCTCTGGACGCAATGCAAAATGCGGGGATCACAAACTTCTGCCTCGTGATAACAAGATATTTCGGCGGTATAAAGCTTGGAGCGGGAGGTCTTGCCCGAGCATACCGTGCCAGCGCAAGACACACCCTCGACATAGCCGGTGTTGTACGTATGGTCATCACGGTGCGGGCTGTAATAGAGTCTGACTACTCAGATTGGTCCCGCCTGGAGGCTTTGTTGTCGAGTTTTGATGCCACGCTTGGCGAAATTCAATATACAGAAAAAATTCGGGCGGAAGTATTCATTGCCCCGAGTGAAACAGACAAGCTCTCTTCCGCCATCGCAGACCTTAGCCGCGGACAAGGGCGGTTTGAAATAAAAGAGTATTTTTACAAAGGAGAGCCCTCTAATGCTTGAAACAAAGCAAATCGATGCATATCTGAAGAGAATCGGATATGAAGGCGATAAAAAGCCAACCGGCGAAAATCTACGTGCCCTGCAATACGCTCACCTGCTGACGGTGCCATATGAAAATCTGGACATTGTCAAAGGAAAGCGCATATCCCTGGAAATCCCGAAGCTGTATGAAAAAGTTGTTGTTGAGGGGAGAGGCGGTTATTGTTTTGAGTTGAACAAGTTGTTCTCTCATCTCCTCTCAGGCCTTGGCTACCGCGTGACGGACTATGTGGCGCGCTATTTCCGTTATGAAACCATCATTCCCAAACGCAGACACCAGGTAATCAGGGCCCGCTGTGAAGACGGGCAGGAGTTTTTGTGCGATGTCGGAGTTGGAGCTGTGATTCCGCTTTGGCCCATACCCTATAGGACAGGAGAGGTTTTTGACCAAGAAGGCATTCTGTACGCGCTTAGGGAGGATGCCGTGTATGGTAAGGTGTTGATAGAACCCCACGGGGAAGGGTGGAGAGATGTCTATTCATTTACCGAAGAACCTCAGCTGGAACCGGATTTTATATTTGCGTCCTTTTGGTGCGAGTTTGCACCGGAATCACCCTTTAACAAACAGTATATAGTGTCCATAAGACAACCCGGAAAACGTATAACAATAGACGGCTACGCATTGCGTGAGTTTTCATCCAAAGGTGTGGAAGAAAAAACCATGACAGAGCAAGAGCGAGAGCAAGTGCTCGAGGATGTTTTTGGGATAAAGCTTTAATGAAAACAAGCCTCTTCTCTTGATTGCTCCTGATATGTATGGAAAGAGACAGAAAATATTTTAAACGGAGGAGTTGGCGTCAAATGGCGAAAATAAGCGGTATAATCCCGGCGGTGAACGATTTTAAGCAATTCCGCATGTTTTTGGAAAGTGAATACCCCGCCTGTGTACTCATGCACTGCCGTTTATCGGACCTTGACACAATGTTTGAAACGCTGCGCACACGAGGGAAGAACGCTCTTGTACACTGTGACCTTATCAAGGGTCTGTCAGCGGACGAATACGGAGCGGAACATCTCTGCTCAAGATTTGCTCCTTTGGCTGTTATCTCCATAAAGCCTGCGGTGATCACCGCTTGCAAACGCCTGCGGGTGACGGCGGTGCAAAGGGCGTTTTTGATAGACAGCAGCGCCCTCGAAAAAAGCCTTGCGGCGATTGAAAAGACAAAACCTGACTATGTCGAGCTCTTACCCGCCCTTTGCAGGGAGTTGTTTCCCGTGCTGCGCAAACGCTTGAACATACCCCTCATAGCGGGAGGGCTCATCCAATCCCGAAAGATGGCAGAAGAGATTTTGAACTGCGGCGTCGAAGCTGTGACAATCTCCATGGCAACTCTGTTAAGAACAGAAAATGAAGCTTGATGTATTTTACGTTACACAAGAAACTCCCCAAAGCTATATAGCTTTGGGGAGTTTGTATTTTGTAGCGGCAAAAGCTGCCGTTAGAAGTGAAACAAGCGGCCAATCTCCTCGCTGAAGGCTCGGCGCAAAAAATATTTCAGTGCAAAAAAGGTGACAGCTGAGTAGAGAACGGTGATGAACCACAGCCGATGGTAATCAAAAAGGCCCGCAACACCCGCAATCAACATGCCGACCGCAAGCACTGTCAGCACAACAAGAGGGGTGCCCACGACGCTCCACTTGAGCTTTCCGATAACGGATGAAAACAAAATAACAGTTATCCCTGCAATGATCGCCGCCGGCCACACATAGGAGATGGACCAAGCCGTATATCCGGCGTATATGTCTATTATGAGTGTTGTCAAACACAGGAGAAACACATCATACATCACAAAAAGCCCGAAAGGCCGAGAATCAAAGATAGGTTTGAAAATCGTGAACCAGATAAAGCTGAGGGCTGCACATCCGATGAAAGACCATCCCATAAAATGCGGTATGATGAAGTCAAGAAAGAGCAAAACGATACCCGACAGTATAAAGATGAATCGCATTATTTTTTTTGCTCTTGCTGTTCTGTCCGAGGCTTCAGGATAGCGTTCTGCGGATTCGGTCTGTCTTATGAAACGTCCGCAGAGAGGGCAGTGGGAGTTGTAAAGCACCGCCACATTGCAGGCTTTGCAGCATTTATCAGGACAATAGCTCTCATTCATTTGACTCGACCTCCACATCTAAGCCTTGCTCTGCAAGCTTTTTAAAGAAAATAGATTGGATTTCACTTTCCTGTGAGCGGGAGGAAAAGGTGGCTGTTGCCTTTCCGTTATAGGTCAAAATCGACAAGTTGAGTGAGATGGAGGGAGAACATCCAAGCACAAACTGCAACTCCTCCACATACTTAGACATGCTCTCCGGAAGCGTTATAACGCCGAGATTCGACAACGAAGAGGTGTATCTTGTCTCTCCCCAAAGGGAAAACGCTATTTTCAGCACTATGTTTTTGAGAAAAAGAGGTGCAAGGCGCATGGCGGCATTTTTTTCAGGCGCAACATTTTGAGAAAAAGCTTGCAGAAGAGCGTCCTTTGCAAGGCCTTTTTCGAGCTGGGGTAAAATCTCCTTTAAAATTTCCTCGATCTCTTTGGCGGTGTCAGTCATAACACCCACATTCACATAGAGAGAAAAGTTGCGCAAGGTTTCGGAGGGAAATAATCTCCGAAGGTTGACAGGCACGGAGATGCGAATGGGTCTTTTGAATTTGTGAGAGGGCAAGGTCTGTGCAAAGGCCCAGATATAGAGAGCGGTGAGGTATTGGGTGATGGTCACACCGTATTGCCGTGCCAAAAGCCGCAGTTTTTCGGCATCCATGGTGCCGGAAATGATGCGCAGGTAGTTTTCGTGTATGCCTTTTTGCGGTTTGTATTTATAGGCCTTGGGCTCGTCTCTCTTGATTTTTCCCGGGGCTTTATAGTATTTTTCAAAGCTGTCTTCGATTTCGGCGGAAATGGCCTTGCCGCGTGGGTCTTTTATTTCCCAGCGGGCGTTGTCCACATCATATCCGCGCAGATGAAGATAGTGCGCAATGAGCGCCTTCATAAAAACCAAAGCGCCCGAACCGTCTGCGACGGCGTGATAGACCTCAAGGGATATTTTTTGTTTATAGTATAGCACGCGAAATATAGGCAGTTCACTGTGCCCGATTTCCATAGGAGAGCAGGGATAGTGCTTTTCCTCTGAAACAATGTGCGAGGAAATTGTGGGCTCGAGATAATACCAGAACAAGCCCATGCGCAATTGGACAAAAAATGTTGGGAAGCGGAGCTTTAAATCGTCCACAGCTTTTTCAAGGGTGGGGGGATCGATTTCCTCTTTGAAAATCGCACTGAGACGAAAGGTGCTGTTCCAATTGCGTTTTCCCGTGGCGGGATATATTTTTGCGGCGTTGTCAAGTTTATACCATGTGTAGTTTTGTCTTTGCATCTGTGTTCGTTCTCCAGTACATCAGGCTTATTTGTGCCGTGAAAGGGGCAGGTACACCCTCATACCGCCGCACTCTCTATTTCCCCAGTAGTGGTATGGGACGGCTGTAAGCTGAGTGGGCTTTAAGATTTCATCGTGTTTGGAGTAGAGTTCATCTGTTGCGGGAGTGGCCACATATGCATTGGCGATGAGCTTCATCACTTCGTCTTCGGTGTCGATTTCAAATGTGGCATCTTGAGGCAATCTCAGGCGTTGTATATTGCCCTCGTTGTCTGTATCTTCAACGCAGAAGATAAGGGGACCGTAAGCAATCGCCACGGTACCGGCATTGGAGCGGATGTGGGGGCTCGAATATACAAGCCGCGGAGACATTTCAAAGGCAATCTCCAGCACATCGCCGTCCCATGCTTTTTTCAAGGTGATATAGCCGTCTTTGCAGGGCTTTACTATCTCGCCGTCCAAGCGACACACTTCACACCAACCGGGCACTCTGAATTTGAAATCAAACTCCAGAGGTTTTTCAGGAGTGATTTGTACACGCACACGACCGTCTTGGGGGTAGTTTGTTTCGACTTTGAGATTTATATTGACGCCTTCCAATTCAAGCTTTGCCTCGATGTTGTCGTAGAGGTGGAGGGCGACGGTTTTTTTAGAGGTTGTCAGGAAGTAGCTTCCAAGGGAGGCGAGCAATCTACTGATATTTGAAGGACAGCAGGCGCAATCAAACCATTTGGAACGGCGATACCATTTTTCTTTTTTTATACCCCAGGGGTCCTTGTATGGGATCACTTCCAGGGGGTTTGCATAGAAAAATTCATCTCCGCTGACCGATACACCGGCTATCACACCGTTGTAAAGGGCACGCTCCAACACATCACCGTATTTTGCACTGTTTTCCAGCGCGAGCATGCGCATGGCAAAGAAAACCAAACCGACAGCGGCGCATGTTTCACAATATGCTTCGACATTTGGGAGTTCATAAGGTGCTATAAAGCCCTCGCAAGCGGCAGTGGAGCCGATGCCGCCGGTGATGTACATGAATTTGCCTGTGAGGTTGTCCCACAGACGCCGTGCCGCGTCTCCGAGCTCCTCATCTCCATCTGTGCGGGCTATATCCGCCATGGCCGAATACAGATAAACCGCGCGTACGGCATGTCCGACGGGCATGACCATTTCCCGCACAGGCATATGGGCTTGCTGTCTTTCAAGGTTGAAATTGCGGTGATCTCCTCTTTTTTGCGCTTCAAGTTCAAAATAATTGGGATAGGAGCCGCGTTCGTCCACAAAGTATTTGGCAAGGTTTAAATATGTTTTGTCATCTGTGAGTTCATACAGCTTTACAAGGGCGAGTTCAAGTTCTTGGTGTCCGGGATATCCTTTGATTTGGTCCTCTCCCAGCCCGAAAACCTGGTTTATGTAGTCCGCATAGCGCCGCATAGCATTCAAAAAAGCGTCCTTTCCGGTGGCGCGATAATAGGCAATCGCAGCTTCCAAAAGGTGTCCGCAACAGTAAAGCTCATGGTTGTCGTGGAGGTTTGTGAAGCGATTGTGCGGTTCAACCACGGTGTAATAAGAGTTTATATATCCATCCGGCTGTTGTGAGTTGATAATATCCTCTATGGCTTCGTCTAATATGGATTCCAGTTCCGGATCCGGATGTGTGACCAAGCTGTATGCCGCGGCTTCAATCCATTTGGCTACATCGCTATCCCAATATATATGCGGTTTTATCGTGTCGCTCTCCGGTTTCCAAAGCAGTTTGAAGGCATCTAATCTGCCTGTTGCCTTGGTGCGTTCGTATTCAACGGGAAGAGTGACACATTTGTTGGTTTTTTGGAGCTTACCCCAAAACCCGTCATTGATTTTCACATTCTCAAAGGAAACATATTTATACATAAGCTCACCCTTCCAATGTTATATAGTATAAATTATATCATTGACACCAGTGTTTATCAATCACTTAATGTGGTTTTAACCGTATATTCAAGAGTTTCTCAAATTTCGACGGGGTATTTTACGGCTGAGCTTGTATTGATATTTGCTTAATGTGGAATTTCAACAAAAGAAAATATATGTGATTGACAAGGCATGGGGTGTGTGCTATAATAATTTTTGCTTTAATCTGATTGGGAGAGGTGTCCGAGCGGTTTAAGGAGCCGGTCTTGAAAACCGGTGACTCGAAAGAGCCGTGGGTTCGAATCCCACCCTCTCCGCCAATTAAATATAATATACGGAGAAGTACCCAAGTGGTGAAGGGGACGGTTTGCTAAACCGTTAGTAGGGGTGACTCTAGCGAGGGTTCAAATCCCTCCTTCTCCGCCAGCGGCGAGTCGCCGCGGACAACACGCTCTTGGCCTAGTGCCAAGGGCGTGATTTGTCGTCCACAGTAAAACCACATGGAAATATATGTATTTTATATGAAGACGGGTAATTTTCAGCTCTTAAACAGATTGCCCGCACTCATGAGTCATGAGTGCGGGCAGGTAAATGAAATATTACCAGTTGCGGGAGAGCTGTGCCGTTAACCCCTGCGCAACAGCTTTTCGGATGTCGTCGGGGAGATCGTCCCAGTCAGTGGACTTTACCTCATCCAAAATCTCTCGGATTTGTTTCAACGGGGATGCGGGCATGGACATCTCTTTTTGAGGCAGTCCGGAGAGCTCGCGAATAAAATTCTCCTTTTGCACAGGAGGCAAACTGTTTGCCAATGCAAAAAGCTCTTTAAAATCCTTTGGAACAAAAGATGCGTGAGCTTTTGAGGGTTTCAAGTCTTCGTACATTTTCTCATACAAGGACAACAGCTTCTGATTGGTGGCTTCGCGGCACTTGACGATTTCGCCGATAGCTTCCGCTTTTTGTGCCGAGGCGATGTCTCCGGGGCCTTCAAATGAAATGTCTTCCAGTGCAATCAGTGTGGATTGGATATAATCCGTGTCATTGAGGACCTTATCAATCCGTGTCAGCACATAGTCCATGGTGAGGGCGGAGGCTTTGGTTGGCATCTCGGCTTGAACCGTGCTTGCCGCAAACTCTTCGCCTGCGTAGTTGGCAACGGCGTTTCTGACAATTTCGCCCACATCCGCTTGTGGATTTTCATTTAAAGCTCTGTTTATTTCCTCTGTCATTTTTATGGCTTCATCTTCGGGCGTTATATTTTCAAACATATGATTATCCTCCAAATTTTTATTTGGCGGACGCACAAGGCAGATACGATGTTCATCTACGAAGCGCGCCCTGCCGTTTTTAACGAGACCTTTGGCTCGTTTGGGATAGGTAGCTTCGTATTCTTTGCCGGACTCATCCACAACTCTGATGTTTTTTGTGATGGGTGTCATCCCCTTTGTCGACTCCTCCCGTGCGGAATAGTGAATGATGTTTTTTGCAATGGGTGTCTTCCCCGATTCACAAAAAAATTATAACACACAGGCAAGCATTTCGCAATCGATTTAATTGAAAACAAGTTGCAAATAACATTTATTTGCGCAGATAGGGCCTCCTTTGCGGGCATGCCTTTCGAGGCAAGAAAAATATTTTGTTTATCTAAGCAATTAATTTGGTTTTTTGTGTTATAATAGAGCGCAATACCGCAAAAATATTTTGCTTGGGAGGCAAAAGACAAAGATGACAAAATATAAACCGATGTATGCGATAATCGCATCGATTGCAATACAGCTCTGCCTGGGCATTGCCTATCTCTGGAGTCTCTTTCAGACAGGAATAGCAGCTTCAATATTCAACGGAGACAACGCGGCAGCAAGCCTCACCTTTTCCCTGCTCCTTGCCACTCTCACCATTGGCAGCATTTTCGGAGGAAAACTCGCCGCAAAATACTCGATAAGGTCCGTTGTCATCACCGGTGGGATTATTCTCTCCGTCGGGTTTTTGCTGGCATCCTTCGTGACATCTTCAGTTCCTTGGCTGTTGTGGCTCACTTATGGCGTCATGGGCGGCGTGGGCATGGGATTTACTTATTCCACCACCATCTCCTGCGCTCAAAAATGGTATCCAAGCAAAAAGGGACTTGTCACGGGCGTGATTGTTTCGGCCCTTGGCTTTGGCGGCGTCGTCTTCTCTCCCGTTATCGAGGCGCTCATCAAAGGCTTTGGCGGTCAGCAAGTCGGCGAACAGAAGACATTTTTGGTTCTCAGCGCGGTGTTTCTGGTCGTCTGCACCATAGGCGGCTTGATGTTGAAAAACCCGCCTGCAGGCTATACGGACGTGGCAAAGAGCAAGGATTCAACCGAAGTAAAGACTCCCTCAAGCACTGCGGAGCAGGAGAGCTTTTCGCCCAAGCAAGTGCTTTTGAAACCCTCGTATTACCTTGTGACCATCGCGATGGCCCTTGCCTGCATGGGAGGTCTTATGATGATCGGCTTTGCAAAACCCATCGCCGTTGCAAAGGGACTGGAATCCACGGCTGTGGTGGGCGTTTTGATCATTTCAATGTGCAATTCCCTGGGACGGCTTCTCTGGGGCATCATCTCCGACAAACTGGGACGCAAGATGACACTCATCATTTTGTTGCTCGGCTCCGGGCTTCTTTCACTGCTGGTAAATGCCGCCAACGGATATTGGATATATGTGTTGATTGCCTTTATCGGATTCTTCTACGGCGGATTTTTGAGCAATTTCCCCGCCCTCACCGCCGACCTCTTCGGGCCTCTCCATATGGCAACGAACTACGGCATGGTGTTGCTCGGCTTTGGTGCCGGAGCTGTGGTCTCCTCCTATGTGGCGGGTTATTATAAAAACATAGCCGCAAATGACATCTCCCTCATGTTTCCGGCCTTTGTCATCGCAGCGATATGTGCAGGTGTCGGCGTTTTGCTCTTATTGCCCCTCAAAGTAAAAAAGATAAAATGAGCAAGCTCAAATTTGCTTTGCAGATATAAGGAGGTACACTGTGTCAAGTTTAATTTTCGGCGTAGCAAAGGACATCATAACGCCGGCGATCCCCACGACGATGATTGGCTTTTCCACCGTTTTCGGCGTGCCCTTTGAGGCCATACACGACGATTTATATGTGCGCATATTGCTCCTTCAGGACGAAAAGCAATCTGTATTGTTGATGTCCATGGACTTGCTGTTCCATGATGACTCTTTGCCGGAGGCTTTGCGTGAATACATTGCGGAAAGATACGAAATCCCGCGGGACAACTTTCTTTTGACATATACCCACACCCACTATGGCCCCGCCGTAAAGGGATATGATTTTAACTTTTACACCCCCGAATATGAGTCATTTCTACTGGAACGGGCAAAGAGCTGCATAGACAGAGCCTTTTCGAACAGACGGGAAGGCACAATGGCATATACCCGTGTGGAGGGCGATTGGAATGTCAGCCGCAGACTTTATGAGGACGGCGAAATGCAGTTCAAACCCAATTTGGACGGGCTGCGCGACAAATATATGTATCTGTTAAAAATCTGCGACGGAAAGGGCCGCCTGCGCGCGCTTTTGACCAACTACGCCTGCCATCCGTCCAACTTTGATCAATACAACACCCTTTCGGCGGAATACCCCGGGCGCCTGTGCCAGCTCATCGAAGCGGCGAACTACGGGTGCACAGCGTTGTTTTTCCAAGGCAGCGGAGCGGATACAAAGCTCAAAATCGGAGCGAAGTCCTCCTCCTTTCACCCCGCGACCGCAGATGACATCGCGGAAGTGGCGGCGGGTATGGCCGCAAGAGTGCAAAATGCCCTGATTTCTCAAGAGTGGAGACCGCTAAAGGCAGAGCTTGGAGCCGTGATGTTTAAAATCCCCGCACCGCTGGAGGTTTTGCCTTACGAGTTTTTCGTAGAGGAATGGAAAAGGTTTGGCGGAGAGAGCGTGCGCTTTGACAAATCCATGGCAGGCTCAAAATCATCAATGGGCACAAATGACCGTGCTTTCCGTTTGGCAAATGCCGAGTATTTGAAAGAAAACTACGAAAATCTGCCCGAGGAGCTGCTTTTGAATTGCGGTATCGTGCGTTTGAGTGCGGACATGTACATCTTCACAATGGCGGGGGAACCGTCATATGCCGTCAAACAGGTGTTGGAACAATTGCTCGGGCATGAACAGATGCTCTTTTTTGGATACAATGATGCCATTGCCTACATTCCGACAGATGCCATGCTGGAAGAAGGCGGATACGAGGCAGGAGAGAGCGCGGTTCCCGAATACCGCTTGAAAGGTCCCTTTGAAAAGGGAATCGACGTATTGTTTTTGAAGTATTTCAAAGAAAACCTGGAAAAACTGGATAAAAAACAATGAACAACTGCCGGCAAAATATCGACATGTCTCTTTCTTTGTGATAAACTATATTTTCAAAGAGTCTAAAAAAGGGGAAGAGGCAAATTGAAGACACTGTATGACGGAAAGACAAAGGCGGTTTTAACCGATTTGCAAACAGGTGATATATACCTGCTTTTTAAAGACGATGTCACAGGGGAAGACGGGGTTTTTGACCCGGGCTCCAACACAGTCGGTGGCAGTGTCAGCGGCAAAGGGAAAATCGGCTTGATCATCTCAAAATACTTTTTTGAGCTGTTGGAGAGCCGCGGAATACCTACTCATTATTTGGGTGCAGATGTTGAAAAAGGGCTCATGAAAGTCCGAAAACTCACCATACCCAAGCTTGAGTTTGTCCTTCGATATTTCACAGCGGGGAGTATGTGCCGCAGGTTTTCCCTGGAAGCCGGCGTGCCCTTTGATCCGCCCTACTCTGAGGTGACCTTGAAGGACGACGCGCAGGGAGACCCTCTCATCAGCGAAAGGCTGTGTATAATGAAAGGCATCCTGAAAGAGGGTCAATACGAAGAGGCGCAAGACATTTTGCTAAAAGTCGGTGAGGTGTTGAATGAAGAGCTTGCGCGTCTGGGGCTGACTCTTATAGACTTCAAAATTGAAATAGGCCATGATGAAGAGGGCAAGATATTTGTCGCCGATGAGATAACGCCGGATATCTGGCGTGTGCGCGATGAGTTGGGCAACATACCAGATCAAGTGGACTGTGCAAAGCTTGTTTGGGATAGAGTTATGAGCAGCGATGGCAAGTAGAACCAAGAAAATAAAAAAGCAATTATCCCAGGGGCGACATTTCGTTTTGTCGCCCCAAAGCAGCATTTAAATCATATTGCACGCACAAGTTCAAAGTGCAAGGACCGATGAAAGATGCAAAGAAAAAGACAGTAAATATGATTTATAGCACAGCTTGTGTGGCAATTGAGGTATACAAGCAGCTTTTATTAATGAAATTCTTGCAATATGACCTAAATTGATATATACTGCATGCAAAAGTTTATGCGGTAAAACTCGGAAGGCATGTGAGCAAATGACACTGGAAAACACACCCCGCTTTGATATGGCAAAGCCGCCTGTGCGACAATGGCATATATTGAGGCCGATAACATGGCTTCTCAGTTTTCCCGCTGTGTGGCGGCACAGAACAAAGATAGTAAAAATTAACATGCAGGGACTAAAGGGGCCTTATTTGCTTTTGAGCAATCACAACGCCTTTATGGACTTCAAAGTGCTCACCAGAGCCATATTTCCCCGTCGCGCAAATTATGTTGTCGCCATCGACGGTTTCATAAAGCGGGAGTGGCTTTTGAGAAAAGTCGGCTGTATCTGCAAACGCAAATTCACAGGGGATGTGCAGTTGGTTCACCAATTGCGGCGTGTGCTGAACAACGGGGACATCGCCGTCATATATCCCGAGGCAAGGTATTCCCTCTGCGGGACAAATGCTCTTTTGCCCGATTCACTGGGGAAATTGGTCAAGCTTTTCAAAGTGCCGCTGGCAGTGCTCATTATAAACGGTCACCACATCAACTCGCCTTTTTGGAACACGAAGAACAGGGGCGTGAAAAACATAGAAGCCACCCTGACTCAGCTTCTTTCGGCAGATGAAGCAAGCCGCTATACGGCGGACGAAATAAACGAAAAAATCAGACAGGCGTTTGTCTATGACGACTTCGCATGGCAAAAAGAGCGAGGCATCCGCGTGACATATAAAGACCGGGCAAAAGGACTCCACAAGGTGCTCTACCAATGCCCGAACTGCGAGAGGGAGTATCACATGAACTCCGCAAAAGCGAAGTTATGGTGCGAAAACTGTGGCAAGAAGTGGGAGATGACGGAGCTTGGGGAACTGGAGGCGATGAGCGGCGAAACAGAGTTTTCACATATACCGGATTGGTATGAATGGCAACGCCTGCAAGTGCGCCATGAGGTGGAGGCGGACAGCTACTATTTCAAATGCCCCGTCACCGTGGATTCGCTCCCCAATACCAAGGGCTTTATACCCCTGGGAGAGGGAGAGCTTGTCCACGACATGAAAGGATTTAATCTCCAAGGCGACCATGCGGGTGAAAAATACAATCTTGAGATTTCACCTCTTGCCGCATATTCCTGCCATATAGAATACAACTATCTCGGAAAACACGGAGACTGTGTTGACCTCAACACGCTGAAAGACACATTCTATATTTATCCAAAGGGCTGTGCGTTTTCTGTCACAAAAATCTCCCTCGCCACCGAAGAGCTGTATAAATATACCTCTGAAAAAAAGCTGATTTCTGGAAAAATCGAAAGAATGAGCCCAAAGAGGCAGTGAAAACAGGCATTCAAAGTATGGCCAATTGACTGCGGATTTACATGAATACAGCCATTCAGTTAAATGCAGATAAAATACCGGAAAGGACTTTTAAAACATGGCAAACTTGAAAAAACTCACCATACTGCACTCAAATGACATGCACGGCGATTTCATGGCAAAAGAGACGAACAATGAGATGCTAGGAGGCATTTCGCTCCTTTCTGGATATGTCTCCAAGGTCAGAAAAGAATCGGAAAATGTAGTGTATGTCATTGCGGGCGACATGTTTAGAGGTTCACTGATTGACAGCGAATACAAAGGCATTTCAACGATAGAGATCATGAACATGATTTCACCGGATGTGGTGACTCTTGGCAACCATGAAGTTGATTACGGTGTGGCGCACCTTTTATTTTTAGAAAAATGTGCCAACTTTCCGATAATCAACGCCAATATGTACATCAAAACAAACCACGCCAGGCTGTTTGAATCCCACCTCATTATGAACATCGACGGCATGAAGGTTCTCTTTATCGGCATTTTGACCGAAGAGGTGATCAACCAGACAAAACAGGACAAACTCATCGGCGCCCTAGTGGATATAAACGAGGCGGCAAGCGAAGTTGGACGAATTTGTAACAGCTACAAATCTGAGGACATAGATTTCACGGTCTTGTTGACCCATATAGGTATAGAGGCGGACAAGGAGCTCGCCGCAGTACTGGACTCCAGATGGGGTGTTGATCTGATCATCGGAGGTCACAGCCACACTTTCCTTGAAGAACCGGTGGAAGTTGCGGGTATACCGATTGCCCAAGCGGCCTTTGGAACAACACAAATCGGTAGGTTTGACATATGGGTGGACACGGATTTAAATGCCGTAGACAGCTACACATGGGAGCTGATCCCCATCTCGGCGGAAAACTGTCCGAGGGATCTTCAGCTTGAGGAGATAGTGACGATGTACCACGAGGAGACGGACAGAAAATACAGGCGCATCATCACAAGGCTTGCCGACAAATACACACATCCTCGCCGCAACACGGAGACTGAGATGGGACGGCTTTTTGCCGACGCTTTAAAAGACAGTCTCGGAGTGGATGTCGTGTTTTTAGGCTCCGGCAGTATAAGGACACAGGAGCTTGGGCCGATAGTGATGAAAAAAGACCTTTTACAAACAGTTCCATTCAATGAAACAATTTTAAGGCTCTATGTCACGGGGGAGCAGTTGCGCAGGATGGTGAGACACATCTTGAGGGACGAATCTTTTTTAAACAGCACGGAGTTTTATCAATTTTCGGTAGGTTTTCGCATTGTCTACGACAGAGCGAGCAGGGTGCTTGAGAGCCTGTCCTTGAACGGTGTTGAGATTAAAGACGACGAGCTTTTCAAGTTGGCTCTGCCGGAGTTTCACTTTGCAAGCATTGAGGAGTTTTTGAATGTCACTCCGGAGGAGGTGTCCTCATACAGAAAGCCCAAGGTTTTGACCACCAATGCCACGGATCTCTTGGAGGAGTATTTGGAC
This sequence comes from uncultured Oscillospiraceae bacterium, assembly GCA_964439435.1. Classification (GTDB taxonomy): domain Bacteria; phylum Bacillota; class Clostridia; order Oscillospirales; family QAMX01; genus CAYTOF01. Next base: position 4,346 of record CAYTOF010000021.1, on the reverse strand, counting down.
AACCACGACATGCTCAAGGTGTCCCAGGAGAGAAGGCTCTTTATCAAATAGACATAATCTCTTTTGAATTTACAGGCAGCCGGAACAAAACAAAAGACCATAAAAAGGATATAGTTACCGCACCAACGGGGAACTATATCCTTTTATATAAATTTTATTTACTTACTTCATAGGGAAAAAGGCCACAGCCCCTTTTCCGGAAGGGCCTGCCAATCCGAGCTGGCCGAGACCTGAAACGGCTTCCTTGGTGCCGTCAAATCCAGGGTCGGTGTATCTGTGGAACCAGATATCCAAGATGCCCTTAAGTTCCTTGATTTTTGCTGCCTTATCCGGATCTGCTACCAGATTGTGCTCTTCATTTGGATCCTCTTTGAGATTGTAAAGCTCGTTTGGTCCATATGGATATCTGTGGACATATTTCCAGTCAGTCGAACGGACCATTCGCACGGGCCCGTATTCATCAAAGACCACGACATTCTCACGCTTTTTCAGCTCGCCTCCTCTCAAAAGAGAAGCAAAACTGATACCGGGCAAATCAGAGCCATCGACTTGATTATATCCCAAATAATCTAAGATAGTCGGCATTATGTCATATTGGCTGAGGAGATCGCGGTTCACTACGCCACAGGGGATATGCCCCGGTCTTGAGATGATGGCCGGCACTTTAACGGAGGTATCGTACATATTCAACGGGAAAGTGCCGTTGCCTTTGCCCCAAATTCCGTGATGTCCCATGTTCATGCCGTTGTCGCTCATGAATATGACTACTGTGTTCTTCCTTATTCCTCCCTCATCCAATCTGTCCAAAATCTTGCCTATACCCTCATCCATGGCTGTGATGGAGGCAAAGTATCCCTTCAGCAGTTCCCCTCTCCGCTCCGTTGAATTTTCCGGCGAGGGACATGTACCGATGGTCCAAGAGTGTTGCGACTCAAAGGGCACGGAGTCGAAGGGGCAATCTTCATACAGATCAAAAAAACGGGAAGGGTGGTCCTCACGCCCCCAAGGAGAGTGGGGGGCGTGGTGGTGAATGCTCGCATAAAAGGGCACTTCGTCTTTGATTTGATTGTCTATAAAATTCAAAGCATCCGCTGTGATGAGGTCGGTGATATAGTCTTTTTCTATTACAACATGTCCATCTCGCACGGCGGGTTGGCCAAAATAGCCTTTTCGAGTTGTATACCAGTGGGAAAAGCTCTTTTGTTTTCTCTGCTGATCCCCAAGATGCCATTTGCCGCTGAGCCCGCAGGTATAGCCCTCTTGCACCAAAATATCTGTATATGCCAGCTGTCCTTTTAAGTATTCGATGGGCTCTTTTTCATGGGAAAAAATCGGCATATGGTCAAGCCCTGCTGATTTCAGATACTGCCTGTCAAAATTCCCGGACTTCAGATAATCCAAAACACCGTGAGAGGAGGGTATACGGCCGGTTAAAATGCTTGCTCTGGCGGGAGAACACACGGGAGAGGTGCAGAAAAAGTTGTCAAATCTCATGCCCTCCCTTGCCAATCTGTCTATATTTGGGGTTTGCACCTCATTGTTGCCCGCGCATCCAAGTGCCCAAGAGCCGAGATCATCTGCCAATATAAAGACGATATTGGGTTGAAGCTTTTTTTTACCTTGCATGGGGTATTCTCCTTTATAAAAACCGATCGGGGTGTTGATTGCGCATATCAATACTCGTAGCAGTCGTATGATTCCAATATATGCTTGCCGATTTCATAACAAAGAGCCACGGAGAGCTTTTTCAGGTGGAGCGGGACTTTGTGCAGCTTTGTCACTTCCTCTCCTTTATAAAACCAAGATTTCCGTTGATGGGGCCAATCGTTGTGGGACAACAATATACGGCTACTTTCAAAGTTGAAGGTGCCCTTAAAATCAATGTCCAACAAACCCTGTATTATGGGGTCAAAATTGCAGTTGCCCAGAAAGGGAGCGGTGTGACTGTCCGCATCGCCGAAATTGTCCGCTATATGCATGCCGTGCAGCAAATCCCCCAAAACAACCAAGCTCTCATATTGGTCCATATTGCGCATATGGGCATGCCCTGTATCCCAGCAGGCAAAGAGCATCGGATGATCCACATACTCGATATACTCCCGCATTTCCGAACCTGTCCGCAAATAGTAGTGGGGAGCATTCTGTTCGGTGCTGTTCTCCACCAGCACATTCACTCCGTGCTTTTCCATGTCGTCAAAAAACAGCGCATTAAACTTTTTGTTCTCCTTCATAAATTGCAGGGGTGTCAGGGCATCATGGCCGAAATTGTGTACCACGATATCCGGTATGTTCAAGATGCCGCAGACCTCGATGGCGCGCTTTGTTGTGAGAATCAGATTTTCTCTCTCTTCGGCGCTCCCAAAATACTGCCCATTCGGGGAGTGAGAAATACGAAATGAAAAGTCGTGTTTTGAGGCTGTTTCACCAAGGTCATAAACTTCCTTTTTCCAATCCTCGTTGTTTGCCAAAAAAGATGAGCCCTTGTGGTTTATGTTGTACAAGCTCAGATCAAACACTCGAAATCCCGTCCCGCAGAAAAGCTCCAACTGAGCCGCCATGGTATCGGCATAACCCCGCAGGTCGCTTGTGGTGGTGGACAATATCATATGCTTTGCCTTCCTTTGCTAATTGTTTGCAAGTTGTGTAAAGAGATAAAGACTGATGGGTTTACTATATTATACCCGTGCCGATAAGTCAAGCCGCAACATAGGGCTCGCTGTTTGCGTTCTGTTTTGTCGATATATTTACACCGCAACAAACCTTTGCACATTCATTTCGAAAGAGAAGCGCCTGCCAAAAAAATGAGATCCCGAGATTTTATAGAAGGAGATGTGCATATACATCAATCATATGAAAAAGAAGGTATAATTATTAGGATAAATGTATAAATTTGCAAATAATAGGCAAAATGGCTTGACAAACAACAAAAGAGATGTATAATTAACGCATATGTTTTTTCAGGAGGAAAGAAAAATGACAAAATCCAACCGGCCTGTCGCAGGCGACATAAATAAGATTGTACTGGCATATTCAGGAGGACTTGACACCTCCGTCATCATCCCGTGGCTGAAAGAGAATTATCCCGGATGTGAAATCATCGCCGTTTCGGGGGATGTGGGTCAGGGCGATGAGCTTGACGGTCTCCATGAAAAAGCCATTGCCACAGGAGCATCCAAGCTCTATGTTGAGGATTTAAAAAAGGAGTTTGTCGAGGAGTTCATCTTCCCGACTCTCAAAGCCGGTGCTGTCTATGAAGGCGATTATCTGCTCGGCACTTCTTTTGCGCGGCCCGTTGTCGCCAAGAGGATTGTCGAGATAGCCCTGGCTGAAGGTGCGGATGCCATATGCCACGGTTGCACGGGCAAGGGCAATGATCAGGTGCGCTTTGAGCTGACCATCAAGGCATTTGCACCGCATATGAAGATCATCGCTCCTTGGAGAATCTGGGACATCAAATCCCGGGATGAGGCCATAGATTTTGCCATAGCACACAATGTGCCCTTGAAGATCAACAGGAGCACCAACTATTCAAAGGACAAAAACCTTTGGCATCTCTCCCATGAAGGCTTAGATCTTGAAGACCCTGCAAACGAGCCGCAATACACCAAAAAAGGTTTTTTGGAGATGGGCGTTGCGCCGGAACAAGCGCCGGACAAGCCTGAATATATTTCCATAGGCTTTGAAAAAGGTATACCTGTGAGCCTTGACAGCGAAAAAATGGACGGCGTATCCCTTATTTTAAAATTGAATGAAATAGGTGGAAGAAACGGCATAGGGCTGGTGGATTTGGTGGAAAACAGGCTGGTGGGCATGAAATCCAGGGGTGTGTATGAAACTCCCGGCGGATCGATCCTCTACCGTGCCCACAAGGTTTTGGAAACCCTTTGCCTTGACCGCGATACCCAGCACTACAAAGAGCTGGTGGCTTCGCGCTTTGCCGAGCTTGTGTATTTTGGGCAGTGGTACACACCCCTGCGAGAGGCGCTCTCTGCATTTGTGGATGAAACTCAAAAGACGGTGACGGGCACTGTGAATTTAAAGCTATATAAGGGCAACATCATCAATGCCGGTGTGACTTCGCCCTACTCCCTCTACAGCGAACAGATAGCGACATTCGGAGAGGATGAAGTGTACAACCAAAGCGACTCCGAAGGTTTTGTCAACCTCTTTGGCCTGCCTGTGACAGTTCGGGCTCTTGCCAAAAAAAATTGGGACAAGCAAACATCCCTACGAAAAATAGACAAGCACGGCGGAGTGTCGGAAGTCCAGCGACATTGGACAGAGTTTTGCTACCGCCATTCCGCCCTACAATTGAACATAGAAATCGTTCCATATCGGATGGGGAC
>CAYTOF010000020.1:27909-32656 GCA_964439435.1 uncultured Oscillospiraceae bacterium | reverse complement strand
GGGGGCAAGTTCTGCGGATTTAAAGGAATACCCGGCAACCGTGATGGACTATGGCGAATACGAACCTCTAAAGCTCACACAGGGCGTATTCGTGACGGAATACCGCAGCATATTTAAAAAATTGGCAAAGCTTTCGGCAGCCTTGATAAAGAATGAAAATCTGGAAAACGAAAAGAGAGAGGCGCCCCTTTCGGATGCTCTGAACCTCGCCGGGAACTATGCCAAGTATCATGAGTACCGCGACAAGCTCTCCGTGGAGATAGAGGGCACAAGATACGGAGCTTATCTCTCAGAGGGGGACTCTCCCTTTGGCGGCGGGGAAGGCTATCACGACATCATCACCACGGGAGACTATATTGTACGAGATCTCGAAGAGCTGATAAAAGCGCTGGAGGCCGCAAAAGAGGGGCAGACAATCTTTGTGCCGGGGGATGCCCATATAGACTTGACGCCGATGGAAAAACCCCTCGTGGTGGGCAAAGGCATCACCCTTGCCTCAAACCGCGGTGAGGTCTTGGAAGACGGCTCCGTGTCAACGGGCGGGCTCGTTTCCATATCCGTCATAAAGAAAAATGAGCTGTTTCACATGGAGGACAACACGCGCCTCACCGGGATTATCGTCAAAGGGGCTTCCACCAGGGAGCATTTGGAGCACCACGGCCGTTCCTTTGCCGGGCGAGAAGCCAAGGGACACAGCTATTATTATCTCCTGCCCTTTTACGCGGGCATACGCGTGATTGGCAACAATGTGGAGATAGACAACTGCGAGATCACCTCCTTCAACTACGCGAGCATTTCGCTCTATATCGGCACCAAGGATGCGCATGTCCACCACAACTTCATACACCACAATCGGGGGCAGGGGCTTGGGTATGGCGTCAGCCACCACAACCAATCGACCTCCATAGTCGAGTACAACCTCTTCAACTACCAGCGCCACAGCATAGCGGGCACGGGAGACCCCCCTATGGGGTATATCGCGCGGTTCAATGTGGAGATGGGCGGAGATCTGCCCGGACAACACAACTTTGACATGCACGGCGGAGCGGACCGAGGGGACGGTACGGACATCGCGGGGACATATGTGGAGATGTACAACAACACCTTTTTGACCCTGCGCAGCGCGCCCTATTACAAACGCGGAGTGCCCGAGGAGTACAGCGTCTTTTACCACAACGCCATGCTTCAGGTGTCTCCGCTTTCCGAGAGCAAGGCAAGCAGCTATGTCGGGACAAGGCTTACGCACTACGACAATGTCTACAACCTGGCGGATCCAAAGGTACAGGTGGGCGTGCCCCTTGAGGATGTGCAGTGATGTCGGAGTGCGGACAAATAGACAAATAAGGAAAATGAAATGAACAGCATAAGACCCATAGCAAATGATTTTGTGAAAGTGACGACCTCGCCCGACCCCCAAAACATATACTGCTACAGCCCGGGCATCTGCGTGCTCCAAAACGGGCGCATAATCGCCACCATGGACCACGGAGGCGTCGGTGTGGTGAACCTCAAAGGCTCCGTGGCGGACAACTGGGGGAGCGGGAAGCATATACTTGGCAGAGCCTTTGCCTCCGATGACGGCGGCAAGACCTGGCAACACCTGATAGACTTTCCCTTTTACCACGCGCGTCCTTTCGTTGCGGGCAATGCGCTCTATATCCTCGGCCACAATGCGGACCTGCACATCATCCGCTCAGACGATGACGGAGCGAGTTGGACAAGCCCTGCCAAGCTGAGCCATGGGGAGGTCTGGCATCAGGCGCCCTGCAATGTGCACTATGCAAAGGGCAATGTGTATCTGGTCATGGAGCGCAAAGCCAGGGAGGACATAGAGGGCTGGACGGTGAGTGTCCATGCGCCTGTGCTCATGCGCGCAAAGGTGGATGCCGACCTGGAAAAGAGGGAGGCTTGGACCTTTGCCTCGGAGCTTGTCTTTCGGGATGTTGTCAAAGACGAGGATTTGGACTATCTGGGCATGCCCTTTTTCAAGACACCGGAAAAATCCCACGGCTATGTGGCAAAGGGAAAGGACAGCGCGCCCATGGGCTGGCTGGAGACAAATGTCGTGCAGTTTACCGACCCGAATCACTACTGGTATGATGAAAAGGAGGCGACTTTCCACCTCTGGATGCGCTCTCACACCGCGCAGACGGGATTTGCCTGTGTCGCCAAGGTCTGTGAGCGGGAAGACGGCTCGATGGAGACCATGCTTGAGAGGGTGCCCTCGGGCAAAAAAGCGCTTTGGGTACCCTGCCCCGGCGGACAGCTGAAATTTCACATACTATATGACCCAAAGAGCAAGCTCTTTTGGCTGCTCTCAAATCAGGCGACGGACAGCTATACCAGAGCGGACAAAATATCCAAAGAGCGTTCGGGCCTGCCCTCCACGGAGAGATGGAGGCTCCAGCTGCACTTTTCCAAAAACTGCATCGACTGGTGTTTTGCGGCTCTCGTTGCCCAGGGGGACAGCCCCAAACAGGCGAGAAATTATGCCTCCATGGCCTTTTGCGGGGAGGATCTGCTTGTCCTTGCCCGCTCGGGTGACAGGGACGCCGCCTCCGACCACGACGGAAACTTCATCTCCTTTCACAGGATTGCGAGTTTTCGAGAACTCCTCTACTGAGCAAATACAGATACCATAGCACAGGGTCCCTCCGCGATGCGGAAGGACCCTGATTATTTAGTTGTCAAATTGATTGTCATTGACATAAAGAACGATATTGTATAAAATAGATGTCAGTAAAGATGATTTGAGGAAATGTTTATGAAAGCAGGAAATAGATTCGACAAAATATTGGAATTTCTAAGCATCAAAAACGCTGAACTGTCCAGGGAGAGCGGAGTGGACCCTTCTTTTATCTCAAGATTTCGTAGAAGCACGCGCATACCCGGCTCAGCGTCCAACCAGTTTAAAACCATCTGCAGGGCCATTGGGGAAATAGCCCTGAGGGAGGGCAAAGCCAAGGCGCTTATAGCCGAATTTGCCCTCTCTGAAACGGCGCCCCTGGATGAGGCCATCGCCGCATATCTGTTGGACAAGAGGGGCATTGCCGCAGGGCACTCGCAAAAGGCTGCCGCCGGGGATATCAACACGGCACAGCGCCTGGATGTGATCATGGAGATGCTCGGGATTACAAATGTCAAGCTCGCCAAGGTTTTGAATGTGGACGCCTCCCTGATCTCGAGATATCGCAACGGCGGCCGCACCCTTCCCAAAAAGACCAGCCCTGCTGCATATGTGTTGGTTGACTACTTCACACGCATTGTCAGAGAAAAACACCTTGAAAAAGAACTTGAGGAGCTCATGGACAAGGACTTTCCGGACGGATATGTGGGACAGAAAAACTTCAGAGAGTGGCTGCTGCAAGGGGCGGACGAAAGGCCTATAGACGCCTTTCTTACAAAGCTCGGCTCAATTTCCGAAGTTGAAATATCAAAGCTCATGACCCGTCCGAAGGCGGCCGGTCCTAAGAAGGTGCTGCCAAAGGGTGAGCTGTATTATGGCATGGAGGGTTTGCGGGAGGCGGCACTCAGGTTTTTGATGGCGGCGGCATGTCACAAGACACCCCTTGAGATAAGGCTCTACTCCGATCAACCTTTGACTTGGATGCAGGACGAGGATTTTATGCTCGAATGGGGCAGACTCATGCACAAAATCCTCCAAAAACACAAGGTGAAAATCATACACAACACGGAAAGAAATTTAGACGAGATGCTCTCGGGTATAGACAAGTGGCTCGAGCCCTATATGAGCGGCTCTGTGCAGGGGTATTTTTGCCCCGGAGTGACGGACAAGCGTTTTTCCAACCTGTTGATTGTGGCCTCGGGGCTTGCAGCCATCAGTGCCCGCCATGTGTACGGCACAGAGGCAAACGGGCTTTACAGATACACCGAAGGGGATACAAAGTTTTATGAGATGCAGAGCGAAGCCCTGCTCAACCGCTCGCGGCCCCTTGTTATGGTTTACAAAGAAAAGGAAATGAGAAGCAATTTGTTGAAAATGGGCGGCGGAGGCAAGAAAAACGAAGTCCTCAAAAGGCTTTGCGTGGGCCCTGCATTTGACACAATGCCGCGGCAGGTCTTGTTGCGGATGCTTTCGCGCAAAGACATCAGCCAAGAGGATGCCGAGAGCATCATGTCCGCCTATGACTTGCAAAGAGCGCGTTTTGCGGACAGAGAAGAGAACCGCATAATGGATTTTATCGCCCTTCCCTCAATCGAAGAGGTGAAAAGAGGGCGCGTGCATCCAAATCTTGCGGGAGTGTACTCGAAGCCCTCAATCACATATGAGCTGCAGGAGTATCAAGAGCACCTAAAGACCTTGGCAGAGCTGCTTGAAAACCCGAGGTATGAGATTGTGCTCTTGTCCAAAAGCCCCTTTGACAACATACAGATGGGCGTTCGGGAAAACAACTCCGCCATTGTGATAAAGACAGACAATCCCTCCGCAGCCTTTAGATTTGACCATGAGCTGATGACAAATGCCCTGGGGAAATACATAGACAGGCTCGGAAGAAACTCTGCCATCCGCGGAAAACAGAGGGTGCTTTCGTTTTTGAACGGGGAGATTGAAGCGCTTATGCTTGCCATGGCAGAGCAAAGATAGACCAAATCAATGTCTGAGAGCCTGAAAGGAAAAGAGATGAAGCACAGTATAGTGGCCCATGGAGAGAGCATGTGGAACGCCGTCCCCGCAAACAACGGAGGCTGCAGTCCCACTTGGCAGTGGGGCGATCAGCTCTTGGTG
>CAYTOF010000020.1:25255-27856 GCA_964439435.1 uncultured Oscillospiraceae bacterium | reverse complement strand
CCATATCTCGATGCTTGCCCGCAGCATGGACGGCGGCGAAAACTGGGTAAACTACAAGCCGGGCAACTACCAAGGAGATCCCGGAAAAAGCTTTGCCGATGCGGCCCCGCTCATCCAACCGATGGATTTTTGCGCGGCGGGGTTTGTGATGCGCATAGAAGGGCACGGCTATCACGGCAATGCCGGGGCACACTTTTTTTACAGCTATGACCGCGGAGTGAACTGGCAGGGGCCCTTCAGCCTCGGAACTCTGCTCTCCCACGGGGAGCTGGCGGGCAAGCAATTTACCGCGCGCACGGCCTATATCATAAACTCAAGCCATGAGGGCCTGTTCTTCTTCTCGGCAAGGGATGAAAACAGCAAGGGCATAAGCGACTCCGAAAAGGTTTTCCTCGCAAAGACGGAAAACGGCGGGCTGACCTTTGAGTTTATCTCCTGGGTGGTGCCGCAATCGGACCCCTACCGCGCTGTGATGCCCTCTCCTGCTCGTCTTTCCGAGAAAGAGCTTGTCGCCGCCGTGCGCCGCAGGGTGGGAGAGCGCTGCCGCATAGACATGTACGGCTCAAAGGACGCGGGGAACTCCTGGGAGTTTCTCTCCGTGGTGGCGGATACGGGCCATGTGTCCACCAACGGCAATCCGCCGTCCCTCATAGCCTTGAAAGACGGGCGCCTGTGCTGTGCCTACGGCGACCGAGACGGTGAGTTTATGGCGGCGAAATACAGCGCAGACGACGGACACACCTGGGGTAAACCTCAGATAATCAACGACGATTTCAAGTCCGTCAACGGATTTGCAGACCTTGGCTATCCGCGCCTTTTCCAACGGACAGACGGCGCGCTCACAGCTGTGTATTTCTGGTGTTCCCCCCGCCGCCCGCAGACGCATATCGTCGCAACGGTGTTCTCCCCTCCAGAAATACAAACAGCTAAAACGGATTCAAAAGCCCTCTGGGAATCAAGACAAAGGAGAATGACAGATGCGCTTGTTTGCGGCGATTGATTTTTCGGAAGGCATGAAGGCCAAGCTGAAAAGAGTACAGGATGAGCTCTCCGCCGAGGCAAAGAGCGGGGATTTTACTGCAAAGGGCAATTTGCATCTGACCCTTATCTTTCTCGGAGAGTGCGACAGGGAAGAGGTGGAGAGGGCCAAAAAAGCGATGGACAGGCTCTCATTTGCACCCTTTTATCTGGAAATAGATAGAGTCGGACACTTTGCACGTCCGGGCGGGGATATATACTGGGCGGGGGTTAAACCCGAAAAGGAGCTCATGGCCATGCAAAAGGCGCTGGCGGAGAGCTTTGCCAAGGGCGGCTTCAACCTTGAGAGGCGCAGATACACACCCCATATCACCTTGGGGCGCAGGGTTGTGACAGATCAGGACGCATTTGAGATAAAGGCCTTTGGAGAGCACATCACGAACGTTGTATTGATGGTATCTGAAAGGGTGGAGGGCAAGCTCGTGTACAGGGCAATCCACGAAAGGAAAGGCACAAACACAGAGGGATAGCGCCCCATAGTCTTTCCGTCGGTATAAACAGATACAAGAAAAGCCCATGGGCAGATTATATAAAATATAAGAAAAGCATCTCCGAGGGGATTTCTCCTTCTCAGAGATGCTTTTTGTCTGTTAAACTAAAAAATCACTTGCCTGTCAGCGGGTAAAAATCAACTCATCGACCTTTTCGAAATTTGCAAGGCTAAAGGAGATGATGCCGCGGTCAGGGGAAATCAGATAGGCATAGTCCCCTATATAGAGCCCTCGGAGCTCGTTGCTGAATTGGCCTTGACCGAGGGTGATCACGGCCTTTTTGACAAAGTCGCCCTTTTCATAGCTGTAGAAGTGGTACTCACGTTCCGATGCGCCGCTGTTGTAATTGTAGGACCAAATCGGAAAGCCGATGAGGTTTTTGGCGGCGTCGACGAGTATGGCCTTGTGGTTGTACTGTGCCTCGCTGCTTGAGTAGTCGCCCTTTATCTTGTAGACCGATTTTTCCACCACATTCAGCTTGTTTTTCACATCAAACATGGACAGCTTCAAGCCCTTGACAGATCCTTGGCTGTCAGCGTCCATCCCAAGCCCAAAGAGCAGGTTTTCGCCATATGGGTGCAGGTAGTTGGAGAATCCGGGTATTTTAAGCTCTGTCAAAACCTTTGGACTCCTTGGATTTGACAGGTCTATCGCGTAGAGGGGGTCGATTCGGAGGAAGGTCACCACATATCCCACATCGCCGTCAAATCGGACGGAGTATATGCGCTCTGTTTTGCCAAGGTCAGTTATGAACCCGACTTGATTCAGACCGATGTCAAAGATGTAAAGATTGCTGTAAGAGGCGCTTTCGATATAGTTGAAATACCTGTAGACTTCCTTCGTCGTGCCGTTTTCATAGCCCGCAATGTCCTCGGGCGGAGTATCCCAATCAATTTTCTCCTCAGATTCTCCGATGGTTTTTCCGCCGGGCATTGCGGAGTTGCCACGAGAGTTCCAATAAATCGCCTCTTCAACCACTGCCGTGTTGCTGTCGACGGTGGTGGCCACTCTGAAGTGCCCATCGTGTTCATCCATGGCAAATTGGTTTATAAGCTCGCCATCGACCGTGACG
>CAYTOF010000020.1:3186-25245 GCA_964439435.1 uncultured Oscillospiraceae bacterium | reverse complement strand
GGAGGCTTTGAACTCCACTTTGCCCTCTTCGATGGCAAATCTGTAAAAGCTGCTTTGGGTTTTGATTTTGATTTTGGTTCCGACTTTGTAGTTGTCTATTTTGCCGTAGATGTCCTCATAGTGGGGCATGGCAAGGTAGATGCTCTCGCCTTCGGAGTACACGGCGCTGACCCAACCGAGCACGGCTTTTTCCGTAACAAAGTCCTTGGGGTTTTCAATGTCTATGCCCGTGATCACGACAAAGTCGCGGCTTTGGACATCTGCGGGCAGCAGGATTTGGTCAGCGGCGATCAGGTCGGCGCGCCCATAAGCCGAGGCTGTCGGGATATAGTCTTCGGGATTGCCGACTTTGGCATTTGAGTAGTAGTCGGAGTAGTTGGAGATTAGGTAGATGAAGTTGCCGACCATTCGAGAGGTGTGATAATACCCGCTCTGGTAAAGTTCGTTTACAAAGATTGGATTGCCTCTGTCCGTGATGTCGTATATCTCCGCTGCGGTGTATTGCTTATAGCCATACCATCTGTTGCCGCTAGAGTCGTTGCTGTAGCCCTGTTTTATGACAATCAAGGTGTTCTCATAAAGCAAAATCTCCGTTATGCTATAGGAAATGGCCTTGTCTTTGCGCATCTCTATTGTGGAGACGAGCTTGAGGTTGCCCTCACTTGCCGAGGCGATATACACCGTGTTTTTCTTCGTGCTCATCATGGGGGCGATGGCAATCTCCGAGCGTTTGACGCCGTCGGTAAAATATTCGGGGCTTGTGTAGGTGGTGTAGATATACTTTCCGTCTGTTTTGACAATATCCCCCTCCTGCACACCTCTGACCTGGTTGTTGGTGTCGGAGTAGTCATTGTCTTTGGAGGATTGCATTTCGTTGTCGGAGGGGACGGAGGAGGGGAAGTTGCCATCATTGCCCGGATGGATCTCGGGCTGCCCTAGGGCAAGCTCTTGGTTTGAATTGTCACCCTTGATATTTCCCCGACCGTCTTCCTTGCCGCTACTAAGGGCCAGATAGACGTCCTTGTAGCTGCCCGCCTGCGACAGTGTGGCGCCGTTGTTGTTGCCAAGGGTTGTGGGCAGGGGCTTTGTGTTGGTTTTATTATCGTCTCCGCGGTTGAACAGGGGGATGGACAGGGCGCCAAGCAACACCACGGCGCAGAGAGCCGCGGCCACAAGCCTGAATGCCGTGCGCCTCCTTGCGGGGATGGCACCTGTCGTATTTTGTGCCTTGGACAAGATTTTTGCCCTGGTGCTAAAGGCGGGGGAGAGTTCTTCCATGTCTTGGCTGTATTTAGATTTGAAAACGTTTTTATTCATCGCCAAACAACATCCTTTCATCTTCTTGCAGCTTTTTTGCAAGCAGCTGCCTTGCCCGCATCAGTGTTGACTTGATGGCCGACTGGCTCTTTCCCAAAAGTTTTGCCACCTCGGCAATGCTTCGGTCTTCATAATAGTAGAGATGGATGCACATTCTCATGGTTTCGGGCAGGTCCGCAACGGCGTGGAACACCTCGCTTTTTTCGGACATATATGTTGCTGTGTCTTTCCCGACCTCATCATATGCGACGCTCTTTCGAAACCAAGCGGATCTGAAAAGATTCTTTGTGCAGTTGAGGGCAACGCGTATAAACCAAGCTTTTTCGTGTTCGGGGCTTTCAAAAAGCGGTACTTTTTTTATATACCTCATGAACACCTCTTGGGTGATATCCTCGGCATCGTATATGTTTCTTGTGCTCGCAAAGGCTATCCTGTAGACAGTCTCGGAATATGCATCGTATGCCCTTGCAACCATATCATCCGTACGCGACGACTGGTTGTATCTCGTCATGAAATCTACCATCCTCATTTTAGTGTAAAAAGGTATGATATAAGAGCCTTTCACATATAATACTCTTTACAACCGCATTTGGTTGCATACCTTTAAATTATTTGTCAAAAAGCTGAAAGGGGCGAAAGCCACAGGGAGGGCTGTTTAAATACGCGGAGTCTATAAAGCGAATGAACGCGGTTTGCGATGATTTATAAGGCAAACAACCTCGCCGCAAGATATATGGAGAGGTTGTTTGCCCTTTTTTTATCCGATTATACAGAGATGGTTTTGGTCAGGGCCTGTTCGATGGCGTTGCCTATACGCTGTCTTGCCGCATATAGTGTGTCGTCGTCATTGCAAAACACAAGCATATTAAGCCCTCTTGTATTTTGCAGGGCTTCGTTCAGCTCGGGAGCGGGATTTGTGACTTTGTTCACAATCGAGTTTATAAACTCTGCGGGCAATACCTTTTTGGCAAGCTTTAGATATTCGAAATCCTCTATGCCCGCACGGGCCATCTCCAGACGGTGGGAACCGACAGGCCCGTCGATGCCCACCTCGTTGCCGTTGTAAAGCAGGCTTCCGTTGCCTGTGTGGATGTCGTCAAAGGTGAAGGGACTGTGCCAGGGCGAACCCTCCTTGCCCCAGTGGTTGGAGCTCCAGTAGAGCAGGCCCTCGACATTCAAGGCAAATTGCTGCCACAAAAGCCCGCGGCTTTGAACACCTGAATTGTGCAGGTTGAAATCGGGAAAGTTCATATAATATGGGTGCCCGCAGACATACCACCAGATGTCGTCACCCCTAGCGCGCATGGCATCTATGCGGTCAAGCAGGTTGCCATACCTGGAAAGCAGTTCTTTTCTGTTGTCGAAGTATTTGCCGGGGTAATAATCCCTGTATTCGTCCATATAGCCCGAAGTGCCGTCCAGATCAAAGAGGTTTTGGCGCGGGCACCAGCGGCTCTGATATTTTTCTATCAGCTCTATGCTGTCCTTGTCAAGCTCTTTGAAGTAGAGAATTCCGGCAAGGGGCGTGGTCGCCCGAAAGCCCGGATACAACTGCTCCAACCTCATACAGGCTTTCTCATAGCGCTCAAAGTGTTCGAGCTTGCTCGGCTCGTCCACGGGGTAGAAATTGCCCTTTGCAAACCACTCCTTTTTGGAGGAGAGCTTTTTGTGGTAGGCACGCAATGTGTCATCATCCACGGAGTGGGGAACGACAAAGTTGTTGACGGCGGGGTTGTCCAGGTATGCGTCCGCACGCTCGTCCAGTATGTCATAGGGCAGGTTGTAGGCGCAGATTTTGTGTTCCAGCAAAAAGTCATAGTATTTTTTATAGAGGATGTCCGTTTTTTCGTCATCTGCACCGTGCGCCTGTTTTATAAATCTCTTGTTCAGGCCAAAAAGCGTGCCGCAGGAGGCGGCGCTTGGCAGCTTGAAGTTCCAGACCCGCGCGGAAAAGGGCGCTTCCAGGGCAAGCTCTCCCTTGACATACATGCGAAACCCGCCCTCATAGAGGCCGGCGGGCGCATCAAGGTCGGCGGTCAGGCGGATGTAAAACATCTGGGAGCTGTCATAGGGGAGGGAAAACTCACCCTCATGGGGGATGAGCGCATCGGGGATGTGTCTGCCACGGTGAGCTATATACTCTGCGCGAAAGACCTCGGTTTTCAATGTGTGGCCTTTCAGGCGCGGGGCATCCACCTCCAAGGTCATGCCATTTGCCTCTTCAAGAGCCCAAAAGGACAGTCCAAAGCCCTCGAAGCTGTTCTTGGCAAGGCTTGCGCGGTAGGTGATGAAGCCGCGGTCCACATCTTCGCGTAAAACTTTCAGTGTGCCGTGGTTGAAGCCGAAACGAAAATCATGCATTTTCTTTTCCTTTCATGGCAAAAACGATGCCGGTTATATTCTTTGATTTGGTCTGAGTCGCTCCGCATGTCCATAAAACAGCGGGCTTGTTTGAGGTTTTGTGCCACTTCTTTATTCTATCATATCACAATATGGGTATATTGAGCAATGAGAAAAAGGGTAGAAATGTGAAACATCTTGCCCTTATTCGTATGGCTTGTGATATAATAAGCAGGCACTGCATCTGCCCATAAAAACAGGAAAATGACAAGGAGAATATACATGCTAAAAGATTTTGGCAAGGCGGAGTTCATATGGCTCCCGCAAGACAGATATGAAAACTGCGTCTACTCCAAAAAGACAAACAATGCCCCCATGGGACAAACGGAATTCTGTGTGGCGGAGTTTAAAAAGACCTTCCATTTGGACAAGGAGCCAAAGGGCGCCCGCCTGCACATCTTTGCCGACACGAGATATCGGCTCTATGTGAACAGTGCCTATGCGGGGACAGGCCCTGTCAACAACGGCGGAGATTTCATCACTTTGGAGTCCTTGCCCCTGTGCTATTATTCCTCCTATGATATCTGTCTCTGCGAAGGGGGAAATGAGCTCTTTGTCGAGGTTTCCCTCTCGCCTGTAGTGGACACGGAGACAAGCCAAGGGCGCGGGGGCTTGATCCTTGCCCTTGCCATGGACTTTGACGACGGCTCAAAACAGATGATTTTTACAGACAGCTCCTGGCTTTGCAGAAAAAAGACATCAAAACCCTTTGCCAACTGGCTCGACACCCTGCGAAAAGAGGACGATTTCGTAAATGCGGAGGAGATTTCCGGCATCTGGACGCTTGCCCAAAGCCCCATCCCGAATCTGCAGGAGAGCTTTGTGCCCTACACAAGGATACATGTGAGCGATGAATACAGGGACAGGCTTTCCGAGCATGAGGGCAAGATAGTGCTGAAAAACGGCTGCCCTCTGACCTTTACGCTGGAGTTTGACATGATCTATGCGGGCTATTGCAGCTTTGCCTTTGAGGGCGGCAGCGTCGCACTACAGATCGGGTTTCAAGAAATCCTCGGAAAGACAAACAAAGAGGAGCGGCTCTGGCTTAAGGGAGAGTATGACTACCGCGGTTTTGGCCTTGCCAGCATCGGATACATGCAGATCACCGTCTCCTTTTGTGACTATGACGACTGTGTCTTTGAGGGGGCGGGGCTTATCTATTCGCGCTACCCCGTGGAGACGGAGCTTGGACACTTTGTCTGCGACGACGAGGAGCTGAACAGGATAAACAAAGTCTCCAGGCACACCGTGGAGATATGCAGACAGCATCTGCACCTCGACTCACCCCTGCACCAGGAGTTGCTCTCCTGCACGGCGGACTACTTCGTGCAGAACATGGTGGAGTATTTCACCTTTGGGGACCACAGGCTCACGCGGTTTGACATCGTGCGCACCTGTGATTTACTCAAATTCACCGGAGGTTTGGCCTTCCACACGACATATAGCCTTATCCTACTGCAGCAAATCGCCGCATATTACAAGTACACAGGGGACAAAACGCTACTTTATGAGATAGATGAGGGCCTGGAGGTGCTGCTTGACCGCTTTGCTACCTATGAGCGGGAAGATGGCATCCTCCAAACGGCTCCGAGTTATATGTTCATCGACTGGATAGTGGTGGACGGCATCGACCTGCACCACCCGCCAAAGGCGCTGGGACAGACGGTTTTGAACGCCTTTTACTACAAAGCGCTTTTGGACATGGCATATCTCTGCGGTGAAATGTGCGAGAGCGACCGCGCGGCGGCGTACTCAGACAACGGGGAAAAGCAGCTCTATTTTGACGGCTTGAACGACGATGAGCCCGAAAACGGCAAATGGCGCCCCGAAAATGTGCAAAAGAGATACCACACGAAAAACTCCAATGTGCTGGCCGTGCTCTACGGCATTGCCCCAAAGGAGCGCAGGAAAGAGCTGCTTAAGAGGGCGCTGCACCTGGAGAGTGCCCCGCGCATGTCGCCTTATTTCACATATTATGCCCTGGAGGCCATATACAACGAGGGCCTCTTTGGGAAATATGGCCTGTCTGAAATACGCACGTGGAGCGAGATCCTTGCCGAGAGTGACAAGGGGCTGAAAGAGGTGTGGACGGGCTTTGACTGTGACTACAGCCACGGCTGGGGCGGCTCACCTGCGTATTTTTTGCCCGCAAAGATGCTGGGCCTTGAGATTTTGGAGCCCGGGTTTAAAAAGATAAGCTTAAAGCCTGACTTGTTGGGACTTGAATGGGCGGATATAAAGGTGCCGACCCCATATGGCTTTATCAATGCGCGCCTGGAGCGGGGCAGGGAGCCCGAAATCTCCCTGCCTGCGGGGATAGAGCTTGCAAAGTAGATCAGTGGATTGTGCGGCGTTGTGATATGCTGTATTAAAATGGGCGACGAAAGACCGCCTGCTGAATATATGATCATACAGACAGCAACCCCGTGTAATATATATCATCACAAAACAAAAAAGGCGGCCGCTATAGTTGCGGTCGCCTTTTTGGAATGCATAAAATTGATTAAGGACGGGCTTTTGATGAAAGATCCCTTACAGTCACTTGGATTTAATTGCATATAAAATTATTTTCAGTCGGCTTTGTAGGGGATGGCGTGCTCGTCCATATAGGCCAGGACCTGCGCGTTTGTCAGATAGAGCACATCGCTGCGCCCGCCCATCTTGATGAAAAACTCCTCGACTCTGTCCCAGCTTTGGTTCTGGTCAAACTCAAAGGCATGTCCCCAGATGTAAAAGAGAAGATCCTGGGCGGGCGGGGCATTTAAAAAGGTGTCCACCAGCTCGAAGAGCTTTTTGTCCTCAAAGGCACAGGTGGGTTTCCACTCCATGAGCCGGGGCGGAAAGTCAAAGAGGTGGTCGGATTTGACATTGCGCGCGTATCTGATGGGGGAGTTTTGCAAAATGGTCTTTATGACAAACTCATTGTAAAAGGGGCCGCCGGGATAGGCCATGCCGACAATGGGGTAGCCGCAAAGTGCCTCAAGGGCCACTCTGTCCCCCTCCACCTCGTCTATAACACCGGCTTTGTCCAGATCCCACAGGCTCGGATGCGTCCTTGTGTGGACGGCAATCTCATGGCCCGCATAGACCTTGGCGATGAGCCTCTCTTCGATCTCCGTGTGGTCGATTTCCTTGCCCTCTCTCTCTATGGAGTGGGCCTTGCCGAGCAGCCCTGAGTTGAGGTTGAAGGTGCTCTTTATGCCGTATTTGTTCATGAGCTCTATGAGCCTTATGTCCTGCAGGGTGCCGTCATCAAAGCTGAATGTCAAAATCTTTGCCATATATTTATCCTCTTCTTTGCTCTTTAAGGTTTATATTTATTAGATGAGCCTTTGGCAGTTGTCTAAGAGCGCGCAGCCCTCACAGGTGGGGGTTTTTTTGCAGTTAGACTTGCCGTTTAGCACAATCAGGGCGTGCATCTCGTTGTAAAGGAGAGCGCTTGACACCAGGTTTTCCTCAAAAAATGCCTTTATACTCTCATAAGAGTTCCCTGCGTTGAGGGGATAGCGCGTCACAAGCCTTTTGGTGTAGGCGTCCACCACAAAGGTCGGAAAGTCAAAGGCATAAAGCAGGATGGAGTCCGCCGTTTCCGGGCCGATGCCCTTTATATGCAAAAGCTCTGTGCGCAGTCTGTGCATATCCTGCCGCTTTATGCGGTTTTCGTTAAAATCGTAGAGGGCAAACCACTCCATAACAGCAATGAGAGTCGGTCCTTTACGGCTCTGAAAGCCTGCAGGGCGGATGAGCTCTGTGAGCTTTTCGGGTTCGAGGGCCAGGATGTTCGACGGTGTGAGGTTTCCTTTGAAGTTGGCAATGGCCTTTTCGACATTTGACCAGGCTGTGTTTTGGGTGAGCACGGCGCCGACCATGACCTCCGAGGCGCTGTCGGCGGGCCACCATGAGGGGGTGCCGTGGTGCGCTTTCAGTCTTTCATATATATATGATGGGGAACTTGGATTTGTCATGGCCTGATGTATTCAAAACTGTAATTTTGGAAAAGACCCGATTCGATAACGCCGGGTATGGATTTTATCGCCCTTTCAAGCCCTTCCTCCACGTGGGGGAAGGCGCAATCCAGAATCAGGTTGCCGCTCTGGGTGATGATGGGGCCATCTTTGGCCGTGGCAAGGCGGAGTGTGATTGAGGCGGGTTCGAGAGCCTCCAGCTCTTTCACGGTATTGTGGAGCGCATCGGGGAACACCTCGACGGGCACGGGGGAGGCTCCGATTCGTTTGACAAACTTTGTCTCATCTGCCAGCAAAAAACGCCTCGGGGCTGCTCTGATGATGAGCTTTTCCAAGAACAAGCCGCCGCCTCTGCCCTTTATCACATCGCCGTTTTCGCCGATTTCGTCTGCGCCGTCCATGCACCAGTCGGGGCTGTGGGTGAGAAGCGTCGTGGTTTCAAGACCGAGGGAGGCGCAAGCCAGAGTGATTTCCGTCGCCGCGGAGATGATTTTCACTTGGAGCGCACTTCTCCGCGCTACCTCCGCAAGGGCGACAAGGGCCATATATGAGGAGGAGCCTGTGCCTACGCCGATGACATTGCCATCTTTTGCCATGGCGGCAGCGCTGCGGCCCATGGCCAGTTTCTCTTCAATATTGGTGATCTCTCTGCACCATTTATAGTCTTTCAGCAGTGTATCATGCGCATTCACTAAAACTGCCTCCTTATATGTCGTTTTATGTGATGAGATTATACACCGCAAGGCGCCGCTCCGTCAAGATTGGGCGGTGAAAATAGAGGCTTTGGGAGAAAACATGCCGAAAATGTGCAAAGGGCGGTGCAATTGACAAAATGGCTATCTTTGTTATACTTGTATGGAGACTCATCGCTCCGCTATGGGCGGTGAGCGGAGGAGTGTTTTGTTTTGATAGAAAAACAAGAAGAGAAAAGACTTTTAAAGGCCATGCATTTTCCCCTCTGGGCGGGAAAGCGCGAGGAGTGCAAGCTTTCGAAATTTGCACTGCGGGGGCTTGTCTTTGAGGATGTTCCAAGGACAGGGGTGTATGCGTTTTCAAAGGGT
The DNA here is from genome assembly GCA_964439435.1 of uncultured Oscillospiraceae bacterium. Classification (GTDB taxonomy): domain Bacteria; phylum Bacillota; class Clostridia; order Oscillospirales; family QAMX01; genus CAYTOF01. The sequence continues at coordinate 16,502 of CAYTOF010000020.1, read as the reverse complement.
GAGGCGCAGGCTCTGGACTATGCCGTGCAGTATGTGGGCAAGGAGCGGACAGAGCCTGCGGACACAGAAAAGGCAGCCGCGGGCGGCTGGCAGTTTGTCGGTCAGTTTTCAAAGCGGAGATATTTTTGGTCTGAGCGGGGCAGCGCCGTGCCTTTGTCGCAGATATTGAACAGTGAAGCAGAGCGCTCCTTTTTGCGCCTTTGGCGGAGGAGATTTTTACTTCTGATGGCTCTGAACCTGCCCGGCACACTCTACTGCGCGTTTTTTACCCTGATGTTTTTCATAAACGGATTTGGTATTGCGGAGATACTTCGCACTTTCTCAACCGCAATCTATCTTTGGGGTGCCCTTCTCGGGGTCTTTGCCTACACATGCCTTGCCTTTTGGCACAGTGAGACGAAAAACCGCCTCAAATCAATTCTTTGAGGCGGTCTGTTTACAGTATAAATGGATTGTTACGGCTGAGTCTTAAGCGCGCGCTTTTTTGAGCGTTTGCAGGATGGCCGGCACCACAAACATGGCGATGCCTCCTCCGATTAGGGCGGTGAAGAGCTGTGGGAAGGCAAACATTATCGTCATCTTCTCTATCTGGGGCGCTTTGAGGGATGAGCTGATGATGGGCAACACGATTTTGACAACGCCGAGATACATAACGGCAAACTTTACAGCGGAGCTTGAGAGTATGGCAGCGGGCCACAGAACAAAACCCTTGGCGTTAAAGCGCTCTGCGGCTCCTTTGCGCAAAATGAGTGCGTATATGAGCACAAGCACCGCATTGCCAAGCATGATTACGGGGACAATGGCCCACAAAGGGCCGATGCCCAGAGCTGTTGCCACGATGGGCGAAATGATGGCGACGGTGAGCCCCGAGGCCATGCCCGCGGAAAGTGCCGTCGCTATGAGGATGAGATTTACATAAGAGCCCGTCACAAGCTGGCCCATGGATTGGGTGAGAGCTTGGCCCGCAATGAGCAGGGCGATGAAAATAGCCGTGCGCGTGATCCACAAAATATTTCTTTTTACACCTTTAGTCATAAATACCCCTTCTTTCTTTTACTCTGATTATAGTGTATCCCTTTTTTGAGTATAGTTCTGTTGCCTTGGCAACGCAAGTGGTGAGAATATGTATAAAATTGAAGATTTTGAAAAAGAGCTTTCCGAATGTGCGCTTTTTGCAGGCATATCCTTTGAAGAGGTGCTCGGTCTGCTGGAGTGTGTGGAGCCGAGGTTTGAAACCTATTCAAAGGGCGAGATCATCTTTGCGCCCGATCGAAGCGACGACTATTTCGGCATAGTGCTGAAAGGTTCTGTGCGGGGAGAGCGGTTGGACGCCCAAGGGGAGCGCAGTGTGGCGGGAGCTGTGGGGCAGAGCGGTGTTTTTGGTGAGATATTGGTGGGCAAGGGAGGTCACGGAGCCATCACGGTGGTGGCGGCGGCGGACACCTTGGCCCTTTTGCTGTCCCTGGAAGCTGCCATCTCGGGCTGTGTTGCCGCTTGCAGCCGTCACAATGCCCTGGTGCACAACCTGCTTGGCATCATAGGCCAGCAATATTTTGCCCAGGCGGACAGGCTTTTTTACATAACGCGCAAGACTCTGCGGGCAAAACTGGAGGCATATCTCGGTGCTGTTTATCTCGGAGCTAAAAACGCGAAATTTGAAATCCCATATAACAGGGAAGAGCTTGCCTCTTTTTTGGATGCCGACCGCAGCGCACTTTCCAGAGAACTTGCGCGCATGCGGGAGGAGGGCATCTTGACATACAGGGGCAAAAGCTTCGAGATACTAAAAAAAGACATGTGGCCTCTGAGATGGCAGTGAGATGAGCGCCCTTTTCCCCTTGAGAGTTGATAAATGTTTCCAAAGCAAAGGATATGTTTATAGCCGGCTATAGAAAAAAATAATAACGGGAATTTATAAATAGCCGCTTATATTGTCGGAAACATCGCACAAGATACTGTAAATGGGTTGACAAATTATGTGCAACATGCTAAAATCAAAAAACAAGGCACAAAAGGGCATTGCTGTGTTTTTTCACCTTGGCCACCGAGCTCCGTTTTATAGAAAAGGGCAAATACAGTTTGCACAGTATCTTTAAAGGCCTTGGATAAAGATATAAGCAGTGTCATACCTTCGAGATCGATTTTGCAGAGAGATTGAAAACAAAGCCCTTATGGGAGGGGAACATGCAGAACTATCCGCAGGCAGCGCCTGTATACAATATGCCGATGCCCATCAGGCAGCTAAACACAAACCGCGGGCTTGGCAAATTTATCCTGCTCAGCATAATCACCCTTGGCATCTATGCGATTGTTTTTTATTACGGCATATCCGAGGACATCAACCTCATTGCCAGCAAATATGACGGCAGGAAAACCATGAACTATGCCCTGCTTATCTTTGTCGTTGCACCCCTGACACTGGGCATCGGAGCCATTGTGTGGGAGCACAATCTCTCAAACCGCATGGGTGCGGAGCTTGCCCGCCGCCGCATCGTCTATGATTTCAGCGAGCGGGACTACTGGCTGTGGAACGTCCTGGGTGCCCTTATTTTAGTCGGTCCCTTCATATATATATACAAGCTGGCGACGGCAAGCAATGAACTTGCCCGCCACTACAATTACTATGGCTGATAAACACGGCCGCGCGGAGATATTCTCCGCACGGCCTTTTTTGCTCTTTTGAATTGGGAAAATAGCCGGGAAAAGAGAGATTAATTGTTTAAATTGTTACAAAAAAGCATTGACAAGTCATGTAGAATGTGATAATGTAACTTCGACATTAAAAATCAACTGAAATCAGTGTGTTTTGCAGCTCTCATTGGAGAGGCATTTAGCATAGAAAAAATGAATTAAATGTGCGCGCCAAAAAAGAGCGTGCAAAAAGGAAAGGAAAGGTAAAAGTATGAAACAGAAAAGATCTATTTTGGCATGGGTTCTAATACTTGCTATAATGCTGGTGCCCATGGTAGCCTTGGCTGCCGACGGCGACGTTGCCAACGCAGCAGAACTCACTGCTGCTGTGGCCGCAGGGGGCAGCTACAAATTGACTGCTGACATTGCTATAACCGAGACTTTTATTGTAACAACGGATGTTACAATTGACATGAACGGTTTTGGCATCAAGGGCAACCCTGCAGGTTGGGCGGCTTTTATAGCCAAAGCCGGTGGCGATTTGAACCTTATCAACACTGGTGCAAATGAGAGCAAAATCGAAACAGGCGAAGGAGCTGCGGAACCTTATTATTACGAAGGTGTGCGCATTAACACCGGCGGAAAAGTGACAATAGGCGAAAATGTCACCATAGAGTCTGGGTTAGGTGTATATATTGTCAATGAGGGTTCTCAAGTTGACGTTTACGGTACAATAAAAACAGTTCATCAGATAGACGAAAACGAAGCATATGCAGCCATACAAGGCAATGGCATTGCCGAAAACGGTGGTACCGTGATCAATATTTATCCGGGAGCTGTGGTGGAAAACAACATATCCACAGCGCTTTACATCCCTCAAGATGGCGTAGTGAATGTATATGGCGGAACAATTACTGGAAAAGCTTCAGCTATCGCATTGAAATCCGGTGAGCTGAATATCTCCGGTGGCTTGTTGAAAGCCACGGGGGAACTGGTAGACCCACCTGAGGGCTGGTCAAACGGCATCAATGCCTCGGGATGCACCATACAAATCGAGAGCAATATCGGCTATACTGGCAATGTTAAACTGAATATCACCGGTGGCACATTAGTCAGTGAGCACGGCTTTGCTTTGTATGAATATCTTGCAGATAATACCATCCCTCCGACTGCAGCTTCAGCCGTCGAAAGCATAGAGATCAGCGGCGGAGTGTTATTTGGAGCGCCGGGGCTTGAAAATGCATTTGCGATTTCCGAAGAGCTTAGCATTAAAGGTGTGATGGATATTGATGCAGGCGTTGAAGTGCATAATGCGAAATACGGAGGAACAGATGTCGGTGCTGAGGTCGATGCGGTTTATACCATCATCATCCCGACAAAAGTTGATTTTGGCAAATTAGTAAAAGGCCAGGAGGCAGATCCCATAGCCTTTAATGTTGAAGCTAAAGATGTGGCTTTGGACAACGGCAGTGAAATCAAAGTGACTGTCGTAAGTGAATTTAAAATGAAAACAGCGGATGGAGCAACACTGCCCTATGTGCTGTCCAACGGCTCAGATACAGTTACCAGCGGCGGTGTCTTTGCGACATTTGACGAAGATGGAATCGTGAACGGCTCAGTGAGTGTTGACACAGATTTAATCACCGCAGCCGGTGTGTACAGCGACACCATGACCTTTGCCATAAATGTTGAATAACATCAAAAGCAACGTATTTTGAGAGGAAAGCGCAGAGATGAAAAAATTACTGTTTTTAATTGCTGCTTTCGCACTGCTGATTGTCTGCATGCCGGCCTTGGCAGAGGGTGGGACCACAGAGGTCACAGCCAATGCCGCTGTGGACTATGTGTTGGTTTTGCCCGCAGTGGTGGACTTTGGCACAATCAGAAAAAACATGGAGGAGCAAGAGCGCAGCTTTGAGATCAAAATCGAAGGCGCCCTGCTTGAGCCAAATGGCGTGTTGACGGTGGAAAACATCACCGATGATATGCACATGTACTTGGACGGAGATACCGAGAAAGACAGCCTTGCCTTTGCCCTTGCAGAAGATGAGGTCATCTTTGAAGTTGGTGATTTCTCCCCGGACGGTCAAGCCTCCTACACAAACAAAGTCAGCTGTATTCCCGATGATTTAATAGTGCCGGGAGCGGGAGCATACAGCGGCAGCATGACATTTAAAATAAGCTATGATGTCGAGATGGATATCACTCCTTGACGTTTCTCCTTTTTTCACCTCAAGGGGGCCGGCAGCAAGTAAAAATCTATGCCGGCTCTCACTTCGAGGGGAGGACAATCCTCCCCTCGAAGTGAGAGAACCCCTCTTTTGTCGGGGTGTCCTTGGCATATATGGGGGGGGGAAAAGGGATACCATGGCGGACAACCGGGCCGAAAGCTTGGCCTTGTGCCGCCGAGCGGAGATGAAAAGCTCGGCTTGGCACTTTGAGGATAAATCATGGACGCAGATAAGAAGAAAAAACTGTTTTTGCTTATTATACATATAATTGCCGGTATCGGGATCATCTTGTTGATCATCGCGCTGTTAAACTGCTGCGCAAAGGTCAAGGACTTGACCAAAATCCCCCCTCCGGCTGCAACGACAACGGAGCCGCCGCAGACGACAACTTCCGAGCCGCCGCAGGTAACCACGGCGAGCGCCGCAACAACATCGGAACCGCCGCACACGAGCACGACGACGAGCGCACCCGAAGTGACAACAACTGTCCCGGTGACAACCTCGACAGAGCCGCCGGCGACAACGACGGAAACGACAACGGCTGCTACGACCACAACAAAGGCAACGACGAAGGCGACAACAACACAAAAACCCGTGACAACCACGACCCCTCCCGCAACGACGACTAAAGCGACGGGCATCACATATGAGGTCAGCGTGGATCAGGGTGTGGCGCCTGCCGGATTTACCACACTGTTTGTGAAAGTGAAGCCCGAGGGGGACAACTATATTGTCACCTATCAGGGAGAAGCATTGAAATACAATGCGACAAACGGGCTGTACTTCAAGTTGATTAAGGCATTGCCTGAAGGTAACTATCGATCATACGTGACGGTTATCAAAAAATAACCGAGCGGAGATGAATTTATGATAAAGAAGCTGATGAAAAAAATATTGCCCTTGATATTGGCGGTGGGCCTGCTCGTGGCGGGTGTCACGGCGGTTTTCGGCGCCAATGAAGAGGACATCCCGGTTGCCTATGTCATAACAGACGGCAGCGAGTATTATTATATCGACTTTGAAATGCTTTTTGAGTCGTATTTTGAATACATGTTTGACAAAAACGCACCGGAGGCAAAGCTCGCAAAGTTTTACTTCGACACCCTGGGAGATCAGCCCATGGAGAGAATGGTGGCCTATGTCAGCGGAGTGACCGGCAAATTTGTCAGTTATGAGGCGCTCTTTGACAAGTATTTTGACACCATGCTGGATGTGGGTGCCACATATCGGTGGTTTAACAGCACATCCTCAACGCCCATGAGGAAAGAAATCACAAAAACACTGACCCTAAACGCCGCGGCAGTACCGGATGGCAGATACTATGTCAACACCCTGGGTTATATCATCCCGCGTTCTGTCTACACAATGTCTGCAAATACACCCGCAACGGCACAGGTGGGCAGGAGCACGGAGTTTACCCTTAACATAAGCTCAGATGGATACGGTTCCGAGTCCTTTAGCGGCGTGCTTGTCTGCGAGGGAAGCGGCGGGACATACAAATTGGAAAAAAAGGTCGGCTCCGCATGGCAGGTGATAGCCGATGGGACAATTGAGAGTGCGACGATCTTGCCCGAATGGAACAGAGCATATACCCTGCGCTTTACCCCTCAGGGTGAGGGGACCCACAACCTGACCTTTAAACTAAAAGAGGGCAGCAAAGTCATAACCTCGCTGCAAAAAACGATAAGCGTCCAAAAGGTCGCAAGTGTTGCGCTGGACATGGCGTCTACCGCCCGTACAAATGAGCCCTTTGAGATAAGCTTAAACATCGCGGCAAACAGCGATGAAGGCAAAAAGGCAAAAGCTGTGTTCTCATTGCCGACAGGCACAACCCTTGAATACTACAACGGCAGCACCTGGACAACCGTGAGCGGCGGAGTATATGAGCCGACGGGCGGATTTAACCTGCAGAGCGGCGAAATGCGCTTCCGCGCAGTCTTTGCAGATACGGCGAGCGGAGCGGGCAAGAACATCTCCGTCAACCTCGTGGAGGTTGCCTCGGGGCAAGTGCTCGCCACAGCCGCAAAGGCCATCACCATAGAAAAACCGATGGTGATAGTTTCCGATGTGCCGGAGACCTTCTATACGGGAGAACCCGGCGAGGTCACCTTCGGCATCACGGCAAACAGCGACGTGGGCAAGGGGATTGTGGCAGACCTTGAGCTTCCGAGCGGCATAAGTGCGGAGTATTTCAACGGCACCGACTTCGTGCCTGTGAGCGGAGAAGTTGAGCTCGGAGCGCTCATGGCAACGGATGAGTATAAATTTAGATTTACTGCAAATACCGCAGGCGTACACAGTGCAAGCGTGGTGTTTAAAGATAAGAACACAGGCGCCGTCCTTGGCAAGGCGGAAATTGACATAAAGTCTGAAGACAAAGAGCGTATCCCCATGGAAATCGATGCGAAAACCTCGGAGTTCTACACAGGTGAGCCAAGCGAGGTTGTCTTCACCATAGCGGCCAATGACGATGCGGGTAAGGAGATTGTTGCGCGCCTTGAGCTTTCAGGCGGAGTGAGCGCGGAGTTTTTCGACGGCACCGACTTTGTGCCCGTGAGTGACGATATTGACCTCGGGACACTTGCGGACGGAGACCAGTTCAACTTCCGCTTTACGGCAGATGCTGCAGGGGACGAGCACATTATTGTCCTCATTATAGAAGACGATGCGGGCAATGAGCTTGGCAGGAAAGAGCTTGACATCACCGTGGTAGACAGGGTTGTAAACAACATCTACTTCCCGGGCTTTAAAGAGCTCACATACACCCTGCTTGACGGCACCTTTAGCCCGGTGCTCGGAAACCCCGCAAAGAACCAAGCGGATATGAAGATAAGCCTGCTTTTGGGAGATGATGTGCTCTATGCTTCGGATGTCCTTGAACCGGGAGATACCATAGAAAATGTGATCCTTGAGCTTTCCGACGCACCGCTTGCAAGCGGCTCGTATGAGATCACCCTCAGATACGAGGCCTTCGCACACGGCACGGAGGACAGGCAAAACAGCTCCGATGTGAAACTCACATTGATTGTGAAGTGAGCGGTTTTACGAAATCCATAAACTTGATGCACCTTCTTTATCATATCAGTGCCTTCGGGCAAACCTGCGGGCACTGATATGATCCTTTTTCAAAACCGCGAGGGAGCAGGGAAATTGGTATTTCCCAAGCCTTGAAGCAGAGGCAAAGGGAGCTTGACACGCACTGACAAATATGTTATTGTTTTAAGCAAGAAAATTTCTATTGCACAGTGATTTGGCATCTCCTGTCGCAGTTGGCGATGTCCTTGCGCAGATCGGTGCAGAGGGTAAAACCACCATGGGAATACGGCTTTTTTGTCAAAAAAGCCGTATTTAAGAGCATAAAATACAGAGGGGTTAAGGGGTAGAGGGATGTATTCAGAAAAAGGCCGTAAAATAGAAATTGCTATCATTGTGATCCTGGTCATTGCTGTGATCGCGCTTTTTATCGTGCTGCTGTTTTCACAATGCGGGCTCGGGCTTTTCCTGCCTGCCGAAACAACGGTCACAACTCTGCCGGGCCCCGCAGTGACCACGCAGGCGACAGAACCGCCCGAAACAACAACAGAGGCCCCGCCGGAGACGACGAGTGCCCCGCCGCAAACGACGACCACAACCACCGAGTCGGAAGCGAGCGAAACCACAACAGAAACAGAACCCCCGGAGACGACGAGTGCGCCGCCAACCACAAGCACTACAACACGGCCGCCCGTGATCACCACTACGACAACAAGGCCGCCGACGACAACGACTACAACAAGGCCGCCGGCCACAACGACTACAACAAGGCCGCCGGCCACAACGACAACAACACGGCCGCCTGCTACCACAACCACAGCTTTCACCTACAGTGTGAAGGCAGAAGTGGGTGTTGCCCCTGCCGGACACACCACATTGCTTGTCACGGTGACACCGAGCGGAGACAACTACAATGTCACCTACAACGGAGCGGCGCTGAAATACAATGCCACAAACAAGCTGTATTACTTGGTTGTCCGCATACGAGAAGACGGAAACTATAGCCCGTATGTGAGTGTCAAACTAAAATAATTGAGTTTAAAATCAAAACAGGCCCGCAGCGAGTGCTGTGGGCCTGTGGCTTTTATATGTTCATGGGTATAGGGTAGAAATTTTCGGGCTCATTTCTCCCAGATGTGCTTCATCGTGAGTTTGACCATGTCAGAGATTTTGACGGTACAGAGGCCTACAAGGGAGGTTTCGAGGAGATCGCCGAAGGGTTCTGTCCACTGCTGTTCTATGGCGCGGGCTCCGTAAAACATACCGAAAATCGAACCTACCGTCGCGCCGTTACAGTCTGTGTCAAAGCCCGCCTCCACGGCACCGCAAACAGCCCGTCCAAAATCGCCCTTTGAGCCAAGCAAGGCGGCACAGACAATCATGGCATTGGGGATTGTGTGGCACCAGTGATGAGAAATCCCTTCATCATATTGACTGTGTATCTCATCTATGATCTTTGCGACACTCTTGCCCTCCTCAAAGGCGTCAAATTCACTTTGGATAGCTTTGGAAAGGCGGGAGTTTTGCGGGATTTCCAGAAGCCCCGCTTGCAGCGCGGAGGCTATGTCTGGAGAGCAGGGGGCCGAGGCTATCACCGCCGCTATGAACATCTCCCCATATATGCCGTTTTTTATATGGGATAGGATGCCGTCCCGCCAGGCCATCTCGGCGGCGGTTCTTGGGTCTCCGGGGTTGATATAGCCAAAGTAGTCCCCTCTGATTTGGGCGCCGATCCACTCCCGAAAAGCGTTTTTATGGTTTGCGGAGTGCGGCGGCAGGATGCCCTTTAAGATGTTCATATAAGCCACTCGCTCGGCGGTGCAATAGGCGGTGACGGGTTGGGCCTCAAGCCATGTCCGTGCCATGTCTTTGGGAGTGAAATCCCTGCCATAGCGCTCGATGAGCTTTGCCGCCATAACGGTGTAGTTTGTGTCATCGTCCGCAGGTGCGGCGTCGGAAAGTTCGCCAACCCAGCCGCTGCCGCCCTCGCAGGCACCCTTTGGGATGTAAAAAGACAGGGGATAGGCACTATTTTCTTTCAGGTGCGCCTCTATTTTGCCCCTTGACCAGCCCTCCACAGGTTTTCCGAGGAGACAGCCGCATATGCGCCCGAGCCAAGCGCCGCTTATTTTGTCATGGAGGTCTCTGTCATTATCCGGTGCGGGAAGCTCTGCATTTGAAGTCGCTCTCTGCTTCCTGATGCCCTCCAGGTCGGAGGGCTCGTAAAAGGGATAGTTTTCTAAATTCTGAGCCTTGGAAATCTCTCTTGAGATAAAATTTCCAAGCTCCTCCTTTGCCTCTCCGCAGGGCAGAGTGAGAGCGTAGTCAATGAAGGGTTCAAGCTGTGAGATGTCTTTTCCCTCGTCTTTGCACTGCAGGCGCTCTGTCTGAAGATTTTCGCTATACAGCTGCCAAGGGTGCACAAAAGCATAGTCTTTTTTAAATCTCTGCTTCATAGGATTTCCTTTCAGGTACATTGCTTGGAGAGCAAATGAAAATAAGGGCCTTTCGGCCCTTGTTTTGTCTCTCTACTTGTCTTTTTCCGCTTCGTCTATTATGTGCAGCACTATTTCGGCATTGGTATTGTGGCCAAGCTTTATCCTGACATTGTGTTTTCCCAGCTCTTTGATGGGCTGTGAAATGGAGACGGCCTGCTTGTCCACCGCTACGCCGAGTTGCTCCTCGATGGCATCTGCCACGGCTCTGGAGGTGACGGCGCCAAAGAGCTTGCCCCCGGAGCCGGCTTTGACATATAGTGTGATCTCCCGGGCTTCGATCTCTGCGGCACTCTCCCGCGCGGCGTCTTTCTGGCGCTGTTTTTTTGCGGCGGCGGCTTCGTTTCTCATGTTCATCTCGTTTATATTGGCAGGGGTTGCCTCCTGCGCAAGTTTTCGCGGCAAGAGATAATTCCTTGCAAATCCATCAGAGGCCTCGACAAGTTCGCCTTTTTTGCCGTGCCCCTTGACATCTTGAAGCAGTATGACCTTCATATAATAAAACCCCTTTCGTCTTATATTGATTATTTGACTGCAACTGTGCGAATATGCCCTCTTTGTCAAAGAGGATGCCCTGCAATCAGTTTTCGTAGTTGTACACCGTGATGGTGTCTTTGAGCATGCTTACGACTTCTTTTACGTTTTTACCCCGAATCTGTGCCCCTGCGGTGGTGAAATGGCCGCCTCCACCGAGCTTTTCCATCAGAACTTGCACATTGACACGGCCAAGGGAGCGTGCGGAGATGTTTATCGAATCTTCAAAGGGGTGAATCACGAAGGAACAGGCCACCCCGATGATGTTCATCAGATCGTCCGCCGCTTGGGCGGCAACGGCGCGGTCTACGGATTTTTCCGTCATACTGATGGCGTACATGCCGTCCAAAAACTCCGCGTCTTTGACAAGTTCTGCCCTTGAGATATAGTTGTCAAGGTCACTCTGAAAGAGCTTTTTAATCTCCAGGGCATCCGCTCCGCACCTGCGCAGATATGCCGCGGCCTCAAAGGTGCGGCTGCCTGTCTTGAGGGCAAAGCTCTTTGTGTCGAGCACAATACCGGCCATCAGAGCGGAGGCTTCCACGCTGAGCATATCACCCTGTTCTATTATATATTGTAGCACTTCTGCGATGAGTTCGCAAACAGAAGAGGCGGCGGGCTCGTGGATGTTGAGATCGGCGTTGTCTATGTAGTTGGCCACGCGCCTATGATGGTCTATCACGACTATGCGGTTGAAGGATTCCAGCAGGGCCTTGTCCTCGACATAGTCGGCGCGGTTGGTGTCCACCACCACAAGGAGCGAACCCGCACTCATGCGCAAAAGAGCCTCTCGCGGGGAGATCATAACACCCTCATAGCTTTGGTGTGTTTCCAGCAGGTCAATGAGCAGACCCGCATTGGTGAACTCCCTTTCAATGACGATATAGGCCTCTTTGCCGAGTTTTCTGGCGGCGCACACCACACCTGCGGCTCCGCCCAAGCTGTCAAGGTCGGCAATGCGGTGCCCCATGACAAACACATCCGTAGACTCGTGCAGCAGGCCGTTGAAGACATTGGCCATGAGCCGTGTTTTGACCTTTGTTCGCTTTTCGATCTCCTTTGTCATGCCTCCAAAAAATTCAAAGCCGCTTCGCGACTTGACGACGGCTTGGTCGCCTCCTCGGGAAAGGGCCATGTCCAAGGCCAGCTTTGAGGCGCGGTCAAGCTCGTCCAGGTCGGCGGAGTCTCTGCCAATGCCGATACTCACCGTGAGGGGGAGGCCGTTGGGGGAGACAATCTTTTTGGCGCTCTCCAGGAGATCAAATCTTGTCTCCGCCAAGAGCTGATAGCTCTTCTCGTCTGTGATGAGCACATATCTGTCCCTGTCGGCCCGCCTTAAAAGGCTGTTTATGTTCTTTGTCCACTCGTCAATTCGGTCTTCAAGAAGGGCCATCATGGCTGCACGAGCTGTCTCAAGGCCCCCCTTGCCGAGTTCTTCGTAGTTGTCGCATAGGATTTCCGCCGCCACCAGACGGTTGAACTCCATCTGCCTTTGGAGCTCGACTTCCCTTGTGCACTCAAGCAGATAAAGCGCCGCAAACAGACTGCCGCTTTCGGGCTTGGCTGAGCGTATTAAGGAGCCATAGACATAAAAGGAGCGCGAACCCACATGCAGGATGTCGGGATAGCTCTCCTTGCCGTCTAAAATCCAGCGTATGTCAAAGTTTTTCAGAAGTTCGGAGACATCGATGCCCGGGCACTGTTCGTCGCAACCGGTCAGGGATGAAAAGCTGTCATTGCCCCAGATGATCTCGTTGGTACCCACACGCACAAGCGCTATGGGGATGGGCATGTTGATCAGGGAGTTGCCCGCGGCAAAGCTTGTGGAGGAGGCGGCAGCTTCGATATATTTTACAATCATGTTGTTTCTGTGACTGCGCTGGCGCAGATAAAGAATCAGCAGAGCTATGAAAACAGCACTTTCAATTCCGCCCAGCCACCACAATTTATTGTAAAAAGTCGCGCCGATGAAAGCCAGAAGTACCGCAAAATAAAGCAACAGCTTTGGGGACGTCAGTTTTTTCAGTTTTTTATCGATGACGTTTCACCCTTTCGTTATAAAATATTAAACACTGAAATTTATCGCCGATTTTACTCAGAGAAAAATGGTGAGAAATACCGCAAAACCGGTACAGCCTGCAAAGAATTAAAACAAAACCGCATTCAATAGATATGTCGGCACAAAGACATAAAAACAGAATTTTCAGTATTATACTATATTTCATATTATACTACAATGGCACAGTGCATTACAACCAAAGAAAACAAAGACAAGCTCCCCATGCAAGTGCCGAGGGTATCGGATTTGAACAGAAAAAAACACCCGAGCAAATAAAAACAAAACAGGCGTATGAAAAAGGAGATATAGAGGCAAATAATCAGCAATTTCATA
>CAYTOF010000020.1:0-3176 GCA_964439435.1 uncultured Oscillospiraceae bacterium | reverse complement strand
ATACTAACCCCTGTACGGAATGCCTTAACCTGCAAAAAGAAAAACAAGCGCTTGCTAACACAGTAAAGGAACAGGCAGAAAAAATAAAAGCGCTTGAAGATGAAATAAAGGGATATAAAGATAGGATATAGTTGCAATACAACACGATATAATCAATTGATATATACGGGGCTGATATTACCCTTCGTAATATACGAGGTGAGTTGTTGTGCAATATGACGAACGATAAAAAAATAAAAATTTACAATTGCCTCAAATGTTTTGGTCATATTGCGCAGATGGACAAAGCGTGGATATTTGGGATGGAGCGGAGAACATATGTTAACGGATATGTACAGAGGTTGCAGCACATACGGTCAGTATTTGTCAAAAATGCACAGCTAATGGGGTATGTGGGGGTGGCTCGAGGGAATCCGATAGGTGAAAACAATCGGAATTCAACACACAACAAAAAATTAATATCTCAAAACCTCTATGGCTATTGACAAAATGCATAAAATAAAATATGATATTACTGCGGTGCACCAGGCAGGTTGTCCGTGATATTGCCCAATTCGCTAAAAGGTGTCGAAAACAGAGCGGAACCCCACATATAAGCGTGACATTGCTCTCATTATATACGGGCATCCGGAAAAGTGTTTTTGTATATCTGCGCAAAGGCAAGGGCATGGACAGGTCCGTTGTATCGCATAAAGTTTTATTTTTGTGGTATTTGGAAGTATCGCATAGATGAAAGGGTGAAAACATGCGAATTGCCAACTTGAACGGTAAAAAAGCGGGAAGCGCCAAACCCGGGACGTTCAGGCGGAGCTTCACAAAGGGTATTTCTCTTACCCTTGCGATGATTACGCTGTTGTCCGTCGCGTTCGGCGGAACCGCCATCGGTACATCGGGAGGCGGAGAAGGTCCCGGGAGTGTCGACAAAGAATTCAGGTCACGCAATTTCAAAGAAGGGTCATATGGGGCATATCAGCTGGAACATGAGGATGCTCCTCTTTACGACGGCCCGGATATCGTGATCCCAGCCACGGACTACGTTGAAACAAATGCCAATATAGTCCGATTCGACACCTACGAAGGTGAGACGGGAGCTGTGCTTGTCAAGGACGAGACAGCGGCCCAAGAAGAGGCAAAGAATGACGGCACTTTGATTGACGACAGCGAACTGCTGGAAGGGCTTGCCGAAATCACATACAAAGTGAATATCGAAAAAGCGGGCCGTTATATGATCCGCCTCAAATACTTTCCCGTCGAGGGCAAGGGTTCCATGATTGAGCGCGGATTCAAGATAAACGGTGAATACCCCTTTGAAGAAGCCGAGTTTCTCACTTTTTCAAGAGTTTGGATGGACATCGACAAGGTCGGTGACCGCAAGGACTCTGCGGGCAATGAGATACGGCCACGCTCAAAAGAGGCTCCCGAATGGCGAGAGGAGTATCTAAATGAAGATCGGGGTTATTATTCCGATCCGTTTTTGTTCTACTTCGAGTCCGGTGAGCATGAGCTGACCTTGGTCTCTCAAAAAGAGCCCATTGTAATAAAGGAATTGGTATTTACAATCGAAGAACCGCTGCCCACCTATGAAGAGGTGGTCAAAGGTTATAAATCCGCAGGCTACAAAGAATCCTCCGGCCAAAGCGTGAAAATCGAAGCGGAGAATGTCTACCGCAAGAGCGACTCGTCTCTGTACCCCGTACACAGCCGAGCCTCTGTCATCACAAGTTCTGTCAGCGGCCCGTTTAAATACGAGACGACTCAGGTCAACGTCATCGGCGGCGGCATGTGGCAGACAGCGGGCCAGTGGATATCCTGGGAGCTCAAAGTGCCTGAAACGGGGCTTTATCAGATCTCCATGAGGGGCAGGCAAAATGTGGAGCGGGGCATGAGCGCCGGCCGCACACTGCTCATAAACGGCGAAATCCCCTTTGAAGAGGCAAAGAGCTGTAGATTTGCCTTCTCGGCGGACTTCAATATGTACACCCTGGGAGACGAAGAGATTGACGAGCCTTTCCTCTTCTACTTTGAAGCCGGAAAAACATACATAATAGAGCTCAAGGCGACCCTCGGCGCCGTGGAAGAGCTTGCACGCAGACTGGATGCTTCGGTGAACACACTTATGACTGTTTACCGCAGATTCCTGATGATTATCGGAAATGAGCCGGATCTGGAGCGCGACTACAGATTTGAAGACTTCATGCCCGAGGTCTTGGAGATGATGGCAGACCAAGTGGAGGTGCTGCGTCAGATATCAAGGGACTTGATCGAGGAGACCGGTGAAAAGAGCTCCAATATGGCCATGCTGGAGAGAGCGGCAGACCGTATGTGGCGTATGTATGACCGGACGACGACCCTTGCCGCAAACTTCAAGGAGTTTAAGACAGATATCTCCGCCATAGCAAACTGGATTTTGCAGCTCAACTTCCAGCCCTTGGAGCTTGACTATCTGATTATAACCTCTCCCGACAAAGCGCTGCCAAAGGCAAATGCCGGTTTCTTTGCGGGCATGGGCCATGAGCTGCGTCTCTTCTGGTCCTCTTTCACCGTGGACTATACGAATGTCGGCG
Source organism: uncultured Oscillospiraceae bacterium (assembly GCA_964439435.1). Lineage (GTDB taxonomy): Bacteria > Bacillota > Clostridia > Oscillospirales > QAMX01 > CAYTOF01. The sequence goes on along the minus strand of CAYTOF010000020.1, from coordinate 612 downwards.
CGGAGATGACAGACGAAGACGCAATCACCGTTTGGTTCGCACCGGGTGCCGCAGGGCAGATCATCGGCGGTGGGCGCGAACAGGCGCAAATTCTCAAAACAATGGTTGAAGACAGCTTCATAGACCAGCACAATATACCGGTGAACCTGCAGATCATCGACATGGGCGCGCTGCTGCCGGCAACCCTTGCAGGCAAGGGCCCCGACGTCGCACTGCAAGTGGCGGGTGCAAACCCCGTGCAGTATGCGATGCGAGGAGCCGTGCACGCTCTGACAGACTTTGCCGACTTTGGCGAAGTGGCAGAGCGCTTCTATGAGAGCTCCCTTGTGCAGTTCACATACCAGCAAGAGGTCTTTGCTCTCCCCGAGACGCAGAGCTTCCAGCTGATGTTCTACCGCACGGATATAATGGAAGAGCTCGGTATTGATGTGCCGGCTACCTGGAACGATGTCTACGACATCATCCCCGAGCTGCAAAACAACTACATGAACTTTGGCTTTCCTGCCAACATCAACAACTTTGTAACGCTCATATATCAAAACAACGGCACGCTGTATAAAGGAGAGGGAGCGGACCTTGGATATGCCTCCAACCTTGACTCCCAGGAAGCCA
>CAYTOF010000019.1:12126-32693 GCA_964439435.1 uncultured Oscillospiraceae bacterium | reverse complement strand
TCTATCACTTTACTTTTACTCTGTCTAACCTTGCTTTTACTTTGACCGCCCACCATAAATCAAAATACCCACCACGTCAATGCCTCATTTTTATATAACGTTGTGAATTAAACAATAAAGAAGATTTGATATATGAATAAGAGAAAAAGACGATAATAACATGCACAATGGGTGATATTATCAGTCTTTTTCATTTAAGGCAGTTGTCAAATGTTTTAAATAAAAAACTCATATCAGCTATATGTAATTTTATAATGGTTAATCGCCTATTAAACTTTAGCTGTTGTTACATTGTTACTGGTTTTTCTCGTTGTCATCAAATCCAAAGCCCCGTTCCACACCTTTTTCATAGCTACCTGAATGCACTGAACTGCAACTGGACCATTCAGGGCAAGTGTCCGTTTCGTATCCACATACCAACATGGCGCGCGGAATCTTTTTAAATATCCGCTCATAAACTTCCTTTCCGGTAATTGTATCTCCCGAACGAAGTCCAAGTGCTAAAAGAGTATCAAGATCTTTTTTTCTATCCCTCAAATGACACGCAGCAACACATAGTCCTCTTTCAGGAACAAAACTGTGACATGGGGGGCAAATACAACATTCTTGCGGGCCTTCAATAAGTGTAACAGAGATATCAGGGTTTTCTTTAATCTTAATCCATGCTTCATATAAATTATCCTGTTCAAGAGGATTGTGGTTGTTCCCACCAATAAAGCACAAAATACACAAAAGATGATGAGCACGTATAACAATATTATCGGAGTCTAAAATGTCTTTGCAAGACTCTTCTTTATAGTGTCTCATTTGCTCTTTGTTTTGTGCATTGGGGAGAGGTTTGTTACCACATTTAAAGTGTTTTTCTCTCGCTAGTGCGCATTCTTGCCAAACTCCATATTCATTATCCGGATATTGACAAATATTGTATAAGTTATCGATACGTTCTGCAATTCGTGCAAAAAGATCTCTTGCAGTTCGGGTATCACCATAACAAAGGCCAAGTCTTTGAAGCACGTCCAAATCTTTTCGCCGTTCCTCAACTTCCTGTTTGTAGAACCTTGGAGTTCTTGCACCTACTTCATCAAATGCTCCAACGAGAGTAAAATGTAAATCATTGTTATCACTTATCTGGTTATATACTTGATCTAAGTTGTTCTTTTTAGCGGTCGGTACGCACCCACCACCTCTTTTGCAGCATAGGCATAATAACAAATGCGGTTCTATTTCTATACGGTTTTTATCATAATCAGAAACTTCAATGTTTTTCGATGTGCAACATTCATCAGGAATGCTGTTTTCTACAGGTGGCATTATATTCCATCCTTTCAAATTTAATGTTAAAAAGCTGCGGAAATATTCTGCTATATAAGGCTGTTGTTGACCATCCATTCAACAGCTCGCTCCAGCGTTTGATAAGGCGTGTACTTAGGCAAGTATCCAAGCTTTTTCTGCGTCTTGGAAATATCCGGTTGCATGTGAGCATAAAAGTGCCACCAATGTCCAATACCCGGACTTATGAATTCGGTGTATTGGCTCCACGGTATTCGTTCTATCGGGATGTCCACGCCATAAATATCTGCGTATGCTTCTACAAATTTTGATGCTGTAATTGAATATGCTGCGCCTACATTAAAAATTTCACCGGCTGCAGCTGTTCTATTTTCAACAGCTAAAGCAAATACTTCAGCTATATCTTCAGCATCGCATGGACCTATAAGAGAATCTGCGCCTTCAGGCAAAAACACCTTAGTTCCCTTTTTGTTTGAAATGTGAACCTCTATATCTCTCCCTCCGAGGGTATCTAGGGGGATTTTTCCCGGTCCACAAATATTTGGAGGCATAATAGCTGTGAATGCTGTTTCACTTCCATCGGATATCTTTAACAGAGAATTGATGTCATCAAATCGATTTTTATAACCCTCAAACGGACAGTGTCCTTGTCTTAACTCCGGCGTGGGTAATATGTGAGGAAAGCCATACATCCATAAAGATCCGCAGGCAATTATGTGTCTTGTTTTTCCCCCAAAAGCATTATATACTTGCTTTGCAGTACCTGGAATATCGATTACAACGTCAAAATACGACTCAGAAGCCAAGAGTTTAAGTTTATATTCGTTGTTTGAGTTGATTTCAATTATGTGTACGCTATCTGCATTAAATCCAGACTGTATTGGAGTAACTCCGCGTGTACCGACAAATACATTATGGCCATTCTTAAGTAGCTTTGGTATTAGAAAAGTTCCTATATGACCGGTACCACCAATGACTAATACTTCTATTTTTATTCACCTACCTTTAGATACTCTTGTCAGCTCTATTAATCGCTTCAGCTATTTCAAGCATATTTTGCTCTGTCATACCAAGATGTATGGTCAAACGCATGCTTCTACTTAAAATATCAAGCGTATTGGGACACATGTCATCGCTATATGCGACACTTCCCTTATAGAGAGGATCATTCCATGGATAGTTTTTGGATGTTGCGCCTGACTTGTCGACAACTCCTGTCCAATATCTAAATATATGCCTATCAGGAAATGCATTTTCACTGTAAAGCGATCCAATATGAAGTCCTTCTAAAGCCATTGCCTTAGTCAGTTTTTCACACAATGCCGTATTGATCGCAATCATCGCAAACGATATACCGCAATCACCTTCCGGATCATCAACATGCTGCAAACGATAATTTATTGGTGTATCTAGGTTTGCTAATAAAACTTTCTTTAGTTTTCTTGTATGCGCTAATATGCTCTCTAATTTTCCCAACTGGACATATGCAACAGCTCCGCATAATTCACTGGAGCGGTAGCATGCGCGCGTAAAGATAGGCACTTCTGCCCCTTCTCCATACCCACTCTTCCACATGACGCTTGCCGGATCTGATTGATAATAACCCAGTGCATAACCTTCCTCATCGTTAGTAAAAAATATTCCACCTTCTCCACAGGTGATAATTTTATAATAATTTAAGCTCCAAGCAAAAGCATCTGATTCCACTCCACAGTGCTTGCCATTATATTTTGCTCCGATTGCTTGACAACAGTCTTCGATCAGCTTCAAATTATGTTTTTTAACCACCTCTCTAACCTGTGCAAGTCGACCCGGAACGCCTTGCATATGTGTTATAATAACAGCTTTTGTAAAAGGTGTTATGCGTTTTTCCAGGTCATTTGGATCTATACCAAGAGATTCATCAATTTCGCATATTACAGGTATGGCTCCTACTTCAAGACAAGCAGATGCAGTAGCTATGTAGGTGTATGCTGAAACAATAACTTCATCCCCGGGGCCAATTTGTAGAGAGGACAAACAGCATGCCAAAGCCGAAGTTCCGGAATTAACAAACAGAGCATGTTTTGCTCCGGTGATGCTTGTCGCCAATTTTTCTACTCTAAAACTGTAACTGTTTTCTGTGTAGCGCCACAGTTTTATCGGATCACGCAACAGTTCATTGATAGCTTCAATTTCTTCATTTCCGATTGAATACCAACCCAATCCACCATTTTCTATTGGCGTCTTAATTGCTTTATCGCTCATATTTCACACCATTCCTTTCTAATCCTTAAGTCTTAAATTAACTAAAATATTATACTTTAATAGGCAAATCTATTTCTGCTCGGTTTAGTATATTGGCTGCGTTAGAATATAGTATTTTGATTCTGTCATTATCAGATATGTCTGCAGATAAAAGCGCACCGATGCCGAAGTCATATGAAAACCAAGGAGCATCCACACCGAATACTATACGGTCAGCCAAGCCAGCTTTTACAAAACGCTCTACAATTCCAAATTGCGATAACACCGCTGTGAGTTCAAGATAAAGATTATCGTACTCCTGTGCTATTTTAATTGCACCTTCCCAATCACCTCGGAACGAATGTCCTGCAATAAAACTAAGGCCTCTATATTTTTTAACAATTTTTTCTGCTTCTTCAACACCATCAAAGGGGCTACCTCCCCATGTATGGCATAGTACCGGCATAGAACGCGAATCAGCATATTCCCAAAATGGATCATGACAAGAATCAGACAACGGGATTTTATAATAATCCGCTAAAAACTTCATTCCTATATATTCTGAGTTTTCTTCAATTGATTTGATATCTTTATCTACATCAGATACCGGAGAGGCCACAGGATAATAACATAATAACCTGTTTTTATACTGACGGGCTGCATCAAGATCCTTTTCAAACGCGTATCTTCCTCCAAAAAGAGCTGGATGACCGCAAAATAGAGTTAATATAACACCGGATCTATCCATCGCTCTTATTATATCCGCAGGTTCAGATGCAATCATGTACCCACCACCAAAATTATACATATGTGCATGCATATCAATAATAGGATATTCCACACTTTTGCCATGTTCGAAAAACGCTTGAGTCAATTTTGAGTTTTTGTCAATCAATTTGCATGCCTCCAATCAAATTGTCAAGATTTCTCCAATAAATATTCGATTTCTCTTCTTCAACAATATCAGCATTACTTATCATCAACATTGATCCACCGGGATATCGATTTGGAAAAGAAGATGAATACAAAAGCCTCCGGCTGCCATAACGACTGCAAAAATCTTCTACTCCACCCATCCATACAAACTCTGACAAACAAATATGCAAATTGCTAAATGCCGAAAGCATAGGATATATTTTTCTAACATTAGGCCATTCATCTTCGAAACTCAACACCATATTTAAATTCGGATACTCTGACAAAACATCTGATGCAAAAATATAGGCCGCGTCGGAATTGGCATGATAAAACACAGGAATTTCTAGCTTAGCGGCAACTTCAAGTTCAGAAGCAAAGAAGACAGGCTTAAGCGGCAAGCGTAATTCAACCGGAACAAGCAAAAACCCACCAAATGACCCCCTGGGAAATCGCTTTGCAATTTCGTCGGCTGATGGAAGCTCTCCACTGCAAGCAGGAGCCATAACTGCCAGCCCTAAAGTGTTTTTGCAGTTGATTACTCTCTCTTTAACTATTTCCAGGCTCTGATCGGGAGGCAGATATAATTGTTCCTGCATAACAACAATGGCTTTGTCGGCTCCGCAAGCATCCAGATGATCCGCGAGACTTTTTTGAACATGCGGATGCATAAACTTTGTGCCATATAGCGTTCTGGCATCGAATAGTTTCATCATTGCATCTCCTCCGAGTATTTTTCTATTGACATTCTACTTATTGCTTTGTATTGATTGAAAATTATCACTTTAATTATATGACACATTATTTATATGTCAAGTCTCTTCCCACTTCAGCATTCTATATTTGCTTTTTATGTAATCAGCATTTTTACATGTTTTATACCTAAAAGAAAATAATAATTCAAATTTTCGATTGATGATTTATACAAATGCGTATATAATATAAGTATAGAAAAATGTAATGAGAAAAAGAAAGGAGTAGTTGAATCAACCTATCTTGGATTGACTCATCTGCAAAGTGTGAATGGCAGCATTATTGGATTTTCTGAGAGATTTTTCATTCTGGACCGTAACACTTCGTATTGTTCTCGCAACAATTCTCGGGGGCATAATTGGCACCGAAAGAGGAAAGCGAGGTCGGGCTGCAGGTTTGCGCACTCATATTCTTGTCTGTCTTGGAGCTGCAATGACTGCAATGACCGGTTTTTATGTTTTTAATGTTCTGAAAGTAAATTTTGACCCACTTCGAATCGCCGCACAAGTGATTTCTGGCATTGGTTTTCTCGGAGTTGGTACAATTCTCATCAAAGGACAATCTCATATAACAGGACTTACAACAGCTGCCGGGCTTTGGAACACTGCTGCAATGGGCCTCGCGCTGGGTGTAGGGTTCTATGAAGGAGCAATTCTTTGTGCCATTGTATCATCTGGTACTATATCCGTCTTTACTAATATAGAACAAAAGATAAATGGCGGCAAAACGGCGATTGTTTACATTGAATTAAAAAATGCATACGAAGTAAACATCATTTTAGACGCAATCAAAGCACATCAATTCAATGCTAAAAACATTGCAATAACTCATGCTCGAAGCCTTATCCCTAACCACTTGGGAATCGAGGCGGCGTTTATTATTAAAAAAGGTACTACTGTGGAAGAAATGCTTGATAGAATTACCAGCTTTGAACAGGTAGCCTATGCTGTTTTGTCTAAATAGCATATTAATTGTTTATCTTGGTAATTTTCAACCAATTTACAGTGCGAATCCTGACAGCATACAATCCGATGCGTTTATATCATTTGGCTCTATTATGTCAAGTTTTTCTTTTATTAGTGTTTCCTCTGTTGGTTGTTAAAGCGTATTAAAATACGAAGTAATAGCATCATTGAAGACAACAATGTAGCAACATAGGTAAGAGCAGCAGCGTTTAGGACTTTTTTTGCACCTTTTAGTTTCTCTGAAAGCAGAATCCCCAAATCATCAATAACAGCTGAGTACGAATCATAATACAACATAAGCAAATTCTCTTCTTTAAAATTGCAGAGACGCTATTCAAGTTTTTTTATTGATTTTCCAACAATCTCAATACATTACAAACTCTCATTGTTTGTGCAAGACAACAATAACTTCATTTTCTTCTGTTTCTATACCCAAATATAGTTTATCATAGATAAACTAGAAGCATCTATAGTAAATATACATGGAATGCTAATATACGCTCTGAATACAAATATGAAAGTAAATAAAATACCATCCGTTGATAAGGGTCTCCTATCAATAGATGGTATTTTCATGGTGCGGTCACCGGGACTTGAACCCGGACGGAAAATCCATACGCCCCTCAAGCGTACGCGTCTGCCAGTTCCGCCATGACCGCATTTGTACATAACACGAAGCATATTATAATGGGTATTTCTCCTTTTGTCAAGCGGTTTTATAAATATTCTCGTCTCATTAATAAGTCTTTGAACACATTTTCTAATTTTAACTACAAGAATTAGTTCCACATACTGATTTCATAGGACAACTTTGTGCATTGTTACAAGACTTTCCTTTAATTGAGACAGAAAAGGCCTCATAGACTCTGTTAAGATCATTTGAATTACAGTTCGGACATCTAATTAGTCCTTTTTCTTTTTCAGATATTGTGCATCTAATTTCAAAGTTTTTGTTACAATCAGTGCATAGAAATGTATAGTATGCCATATAACCTCCAAATGACAATTATAATTGTATAGATTTTTTATTATTTGAAATCATTAAGCGCTTTATAGCATTCACAGCAATTATAATTGCCGATTCCATGTCGTGATTTGGGTGATCTTCTAACCCTTTGGCTAAACGTTCTTGATTCCACACGACATTAAAAACACTTCCACATCTCACTTTCAATGTCGCACCACAACAAAACAGTGCTGCTGATTCCATCTCGCTTGCTAATACTCCCGCCTTTTTCCAAGCACTCCATTTGTTAAGGAGCTCATTCGAAACAGGCATCCTTTCAGGTGTGTGTTGTCCATAAAAAGAATCTTTACAATGGACAACACCTATATGATATCGCTTGTTGATTTCATCAGCGGCGTTCACCAATTCGGCGAGTACACGATAATCGGGAACCGCCGGAAATTCTATAGGCACATACTCTCGACTAGTGCCTTCGGCCCGCACTGCTCCAGAGGCTATCACAATGTCACCTGGCAACACATCTTGTGCAATCCCACCACATGTACCTATCCGGATAAAAGTATGCACACCAGCCATTACAAGCTCTTCCATTGCTATTGCAGCAGAAGGACCTCCTATACCAGTAGAGGTAACACAAACTTTCTTGCCATTAATTTCCCCGAGAAACGTTTGGTATTCTCTTGAAAATGCAATCTGTTTAGCATTATCTAGATATCCAGCAATCAATTCACATCGGCCCGGATCTCCTGGCAGTAAAGCATACTCCCCTACTTCTCCTTTTGAAATGCCAATATGATATAATTTATCCATTATGTGCTCCTTGGTATATTTTGTAGATGCTTAATTGTTATTATCCTTCTATGTCTATTATCTGTTTTGAGCTGGAAAAAACATGAAGTAGTCACATCTAATATTTCCATTATAGAGCTTTCTTTTTTTATTAGCTTTATAGTCAAAATATCTCTCCAAATCAAGATCAGACGAAATCACATATGTACCAAGTTTTTTGTCTTTTGCTGTTCTTCCTAGTTCTTTTATCAGGTCTCTGTTTGATTCAATGTCACCCATTCGCTCTCCATACGGAGGGTTTGTTATAATTATTCCATGGTCAGGAAATTTTGCATTGTCAAGCCCGGCAGCTGTTAGTTTGATATTATCGCCAAAACCCGCATTGTGAGCGTTATTTCGAGCTGCCTTTATTGCAATATGTGAAATGTCACTTCCTGAAATCTCCCCTGAAAAAGGAACTATTTTATCTGATATTTCCTGCCGTATTTTTTTGTATTTGTCAAGTTCAAAATTGATAAATTTTTCAAAAGCAAATTTTCGTTTTAGTCCGGGTGCTGTTCTAGAGGCGATCAGGGCAGCTTCTATCAAAATAGTTCCTGAGCCACACATTGGGTCAAAAAGCGGTCTGTCTCCTCGCCTTTTCGAGAGTAATACAAGACCCGCTGCAAGCGTTTCTCGTATGGGTGCAATATTTGTTTCCTTTCGGTATCCCCGTTTATATAATCCCTCACCGGAGGTATCGATATAAATAGAACACTTGTCATTGAGTATTCTAAAAGTTATCTGATAGAGTTCTCCGTTTTCAGGCAGTGTCACTAGCCCATATTTTTTTCCGAGCCTTGTGGCTGTGGCTTTCTTTATAATGCTTTGACAATCGGGAATACTTGTCAGTTTTGATCTGATACTATGTCCTTTTACTGGAAATGCGCCATTTCTGGGTATAATATCTTCAAAAGGTGTTCGAGCAACCCCTTCGAACAATTCATCAAAACTTCTTGCTTGAAATTCGTTTATTAATATGTATATGCGTTCTGCTGTATGCAATAATAAATTAGCTCTTGCGGCTTCATAGATATTTCCGGTAAATAGAACCCTTCCGTTTTCGGCTATAACATCCTCAAAACCATTGCGCTTCAGCTCATCTGCACAAACACCTTCAAGTCCAAACAACACAACCGCGCAGAGTTTAAGTTTCATATTTTCTCCAATAGATAATTTCATGTATAGTTCAGCACAGTCTCCATTGCTGTTTTTTCCCATTCAAACAGATTATTTGCTTTGTTTTTAGTGGTGCTTATATCTTTTATAACGAATTCACATGTGGTATTATTTCTTTTGCATGCATCCAATATATGTATTATCTCTTTTCGTACAACGTCAGGGTCGAATATTTCAACTGCCACATACGCAGGATTTGGCTTAGCAGCCAAAACATAACTACTCCCGATGCGTTCTGCCGCTAAATCGATATCAGCCCAAGGGGTAATTGATATCTTGCGAAGGTTTTGTATTTTTCGTAAAATATCTATTTTGTTGTGAAGTGGCTCGCAACAACCATAGTAACAAAGGCCGAAACGTTCCATAACCTTTTTCTGGTATATGATATCAAACTCATCATGCATTTCCGGAGATACGTGTGCAAATATCTGAGCTGTACCTCTCCCCCAAACATGAGAAGCATTTACTTGCTCAGGTATTTCGTCCTCACTTGGTAAGTCACTTGAATATCCTGCTGTGCAATGAACTAAAGGGTTTGGGGCTCCAAAAAGATTGAATTCTTCCATTTTGTCAATTGTGTGGTTTGCAATGTCAAGAAGCTTTTTCATTAACTTATGCATGAGTTCTGGCTTGTCATAAAGATCCAGCAATAGTGGCGTTACTCCACGAGCATATGAAATAATGTCCCAAGGAGCCCATGTGAAATAATGTCCCATAAGCCGAACAGGTAAAATATCTCCAAAAACCTCATGAGCGAAGTCAATAACTTTTTGAGTTCGTTCAATGTCAGGTTCTATGTCCGGCAAGTGAATTGCATCTATTTCTCCTTCTGTGGCCAGAGTATCAAAAAACTCGTGAGCTACGATATGGTTTCCATCTTTTGCTGCAATTGTACGCTCTTTGACATTTATTCCACTGGACCCTGTTCGAAAATGCTTATGAACTGTAAAGTACTCCGGCATAACCATGTCTGCACGCATGTGTTTATGTTTAAACAGCTGTTTTCTTAAATGGTCTTCATAATGCTTTGCCAAATCTTCTTCACACCTTAAAGTGAGTTCGTCGTTGATATTCAATTCATGCCATGGCAATTCCTCAATGATGACAACCGGTCTAATAGGCTTTAAGTCATTGATTGCACGATAAAGTTTTATTTTTTCTCTCATTTCCGGTGTAGAGGCTGCTTGAGCGTATTGTAGGCCAAGCTCTCTTAAAATAGTTCTATCCTTTTTACTAATGTGCATATTTTACCCCATATATATTTTGATTTTATGGTGAAGTTATGAAATAACACTTAAAACACCGGCTGTAGATTTTCATCCACGATTTCTACTCAGCGCATATTTGGAAATCCCTGACTTCGCAGTGCTTCATAAGTGATTATTGCAACTGCATTTGATAAGTTTAGACTTCTGGCGTCTTGTATTTGAGGAATTTTTATGACACTCTTTTTTTTGTTATACAAAAGTTCTCGTGGTAATCCTGTGGTTTCTTTTCCAAAAAGAATGTGGCACCCATCTGGATATAAACACTCTGTATAAATAAAGTCACCGGTTGTAGAGGCTAAATACATCGGTTTGTCATTGTTAATATCCAAGTATTTGTTAAGTGAATCATAATATGATATATTAAGCATATGCCAATAATCGAGCCCCGCTCTGCGCAACTTGGAATCGTCTATGTTAAAACCCATAGGGCCTACAAGATGCAAAGCACAGCCGGTTACTGCACAAGTACGTGCAATATTTCCAGTGTTTTGAGGAATCGCAGGTTCAACAAGCACAAGATTAATCAATATTTACTCATCCCAGTACTTTAAGTGTTTACTGAATTATAGCTCAAATGCATTTAAAATGCAACAATTTTAATATCACTTATTTTAAAGTATCACATAAGACAATATATACAAATTTAACCGATTGGCAAGCTAATATTCTGTTATATACTGAAAAAGTGAACATATTTTCATTTTTAATCAAATAAAAGGTTGAAAATTTAATTAAAATAATCTATAATTCTTTAGTATTGGATAAACGAGAGGAGAACTATATGTATAATAAAAAAAGTGTTGAGGATGTTGATGTTTCCGGTAAACACGTATTGTTACGTTGTGACTTCAATGTACCTCAAGACGACAAAGGAAACATTACAGATGACAAAAGGATTCGTGAATCGATTCCCACTATAAGATACCTTATAGAAAAAGGAGCTGCCGTAATAATATGTTCGCATCTTGGCAGGCCCAAAGGAAAGTTTGTGCCCAAATATACACTTGCCCCTGTTGCTGATAGGCTTAGTGAATTGTTACAATTACCCGTTGTGATGGCAGCCGATGCCATTGGGAAAGATGCGATTGTAAAACGAGACTCACTAAAGTTTGGAGAAGTACTTCTCTTGGAGAATATTCGATTTTATGAGCAAGAAGAACAAAATGATTCCGAATTTTCTAAAGCACTTGCATCTTTTGCTGATATCTTTGTAAATGATGCTTTTGGAACTGCACACAGAGCCCACGCATCTACTGCCGGCGTTGCTGCTTTTCTTCCTGCTGTTTGTGGTTTTTTGATTAAAAAAGAAATTGAAATTATGGGGAATGCTCTTAACGATCCCCAACGACCCTTTGTGGCTATTTTAGGTGGTGCAAAAGTTTCCGATAAGATCGGTGTGATTAATAATTTGCTCGACAAGGTGGATTCTATTATCATCGGAGGGGGCATGGCATATACATTTATAAAAGCAGATAATGGGAAAATTGGATCTTCTCTGTGCGAAGACGATAAGTTGGAATATGCATCGACTATGTTAAAAAAAGCAAAAGATAAGGATGTTGACTTGGTTTTACCCAAAGACACCGTTATTGCTGATAATTTTGCTGCAGACGCCAATAGCAAAATCGTAAATAGTCATTCCATCCCTGACGGCTGGTTGGGTTTGGACGTTGGACCTGAATCGATATCAGAATTTACTGAAATAATTAAAGGTGCAGGAACAGTTGTCTGGAATGGTCCCCTTGGCGTATTTGAAATGGAGAGATTTGCTACTGGAACAAAGGCTATTGCCAAAGCCATTGCTGAAAGCAATGTTGTAAGCATAATCGGTGGCGGCGATAGCGCTGCAGCTGTTGAGCTATTGGGCTATGCCGATAAAATGACACACATTTCAACCGGCGGAGGTGCTTCACTTGAATTTCTTGAAGGTTTAGAACTCCCGGGAATAGCTTGTTTGCAAGATAAATAATTTTATTTTTATGGGAGGATAATATGAACAGAAGATATCGTAAAACAGTAATTGCCGGCAATTGGAAAATGAATAAAACACCTAAGGAAGCACGTGCTTTAATGGATGAGTTGCGCCCTATGATAGCTAAGGCTAAATGGTGCACAACCGTAATATGTGTTCCATTTGTTGATTTAAGTCCCGCACTTAAAGCAACACGTGCTACGAAAATTGCTATCGGTGCGCAAAACATGCACCATGAGCAACAGGGCGCTTACACCGGCGAAGTTTCTGCTCAAATGTTAGCCGAAATGGGTGTGAAATATGTAATCGTAGGTCATAGTGAACGCCGAAGGTATTTCGGAGAAACAGATGAAATTGTCAACAAAAAGGTTTTAGCTGCAATTTCTGCAGGACTTAAGCCTATTGTTTGTGTCGGAGAATCACAGGCAGAGCGTGATATGGGTGTAACATTGGAACGTGTTAAACTTCAAGTTAAGATTGCACTAAATGGTGTTAATGTTGAAAACATCCGAAAAGTTATAATTGCCTACGAACCAATTTGGGCTATTGGCACTGGTAAAAACGCAACTGTTGAGCAGGCAAGTGAAGTATGTACACTTATCCGCGACACCGTAAGATCGATGTTTGGGGCAAGGGCTGCTCGCTCAATCACGATCCAATACGGCGGTTCTATCACCGAAGAAAATGCAGCCGAACTTTTCTCACAGCTTAACATTGATGGCGGTCTTGTAGGCGGTGCCTCACTTAATCCTGAAAGTTTTAAAGCAATTGTTGATGCCTCAAATCAGGCCTAAGCATAGTTGTTTTTGTGTTTTAGGCTTACATAAAACAAACGCCTATAGCCAATAAAAATCACTTGGTTATAGGCGTTTGCTATTTCATGCTAGCATTACAAGAGAATATGTTCAGATGTCTCGATAATTTATAACTCTACACTCGCTGCTGTTTTTCGGTTTTGCCGCTTAAAACAGCTTGTTGCTTAACTGGACTACTTCTTGGAGGAACACCCGGATATCTGTGTTCAAAAGTTGCATACGATATTTCTATGTTTTCTTCAGCTTCGGCCGCACATTGCACACCTGCGACAACTAAATCGCAATCTCTTATAGCATTCCATGAGAAGGTGAGTCCTACATAGGGCGTTACCCTGCCCGCAGCAAATGGTTTGATTGACATAACCGGTTTATTTGCATTGTGAATTATTCTGGCAACAGTTTCGATTTCAATTTGCATCAGAAAACCTAGACAGTTGAATATTTGAACGTAAGTTTCGACGTCATATCCATTCTCATCAGCATAAATAACTGCTTCCGGCATATGTGCAGATAATCCAGGTATGAGTCCTGAATCGCGTTTCATTTTCAAATAATCAGGTAAGCGATCGATTATACCTTTGTTTTTATTAACGAGCTGTTCCATAGATGAATGATGCATTAAGCAGAAAGTCGAGCCAATTTCAGCGCTGCGCTTTATTGTACGTTCTGCATCACGACGAGCTTCGGGCGTATCATCCACATTAATGTGTGGGGTATCGATAATAGTTATTTTTTTCCCTAATTTATCTTCTGCGTATTTGATCGCTGACAGCATTCGCTCGTCTGTACTCACGCATGCCATTATCGCATCGACACCATGGCTAAGATATGTCTCAAAAACAGGAAAGAAACTCTCAGGAGTGTGAAATTTGTCGCAGATCATTTTGTCTTGAGCAGGACTTCTATGACTGTAGCCAAGAAACCAATTCGAACCGATTATCATTCTTGGTAGAGAAATACCACCAACCATGGTTCTAGGAAATTGTTTTACCTTTATCATTTTAGCCTCCATCCCTATTTATAACATTACAACTATCGTAATTAAATTATATCATAATATTAGACCTAAGCATACTGACAATTATTTTCCGGTAAAAAATGTGAAACTAAATAAATCATCGAGACAACATACATATAGCAAAGTGCTAAATGCATGTTGTTTTCAGACGAATGTTGATACAAATATCCAAAATCTCTTATATAAAACAACCATTTTAAATTTCCGTACATCGAAATTATTGTTTGACATATAATAGAATCTATGATTAAATAGAATGATAATTAAAGGGGGTTGCATCTATGAATCAAAAGATTCAAGAAATCGCTCAACGCGTAAAGGCGATGAGGGAGATACTTGGAATATCAGTCGAAGATATGTGTGTAAATGTTCATCTCAGTAAAGAGGACTATATTGAGTATGAATCAGGTTCTCGTGATTTTCCTTTTTCTTTGCTTTATGAGATTGCCCAAAAACTTGGAATAGACATTACCGAGCTGATCTCCGGCGAGATGCCAAAACTTTCGAGATATTCAATTATTCGTTCCGGACAAGGGCTTCCTATTGCTAGAAGGGAAGGGTTTTCTTATCAACATTTAGCTTATCTCTTCAGAAATCGAGAAAGTGAACCTCTTCGAGTTATCGCTCCTTATAACGCAGACGCTGAAAATCTCCCAATCAAAATGTCCTCACATGCTGGACAAGAGTTCAACTACATCATATCTGGTACTCTTAAGTTTCAAATTGATGACCATATAATGGTATTGAATCCCGGTGATGCAGTTTATTATGATGCCCAGATGAATCATGGGATGATATCTACCGGTGGAGAGGATTGCGTCTTTCTGGCAATAATTATAAATACATCAGATTCAACAAGAGGATAATAAATTATGGATGTTACAAGACTACACTTGGATTATATAAACGAGCAGCTTGGCCCCGATGGAATGCCACAAAAAGTCACTTATAATATTCCCGAAAATTTTAACTTTGCATATGATGTTGTGGATTTAATCGCCAGGCTTTCTCCCAATAGGCGCGCGATGTTATGGGTAAGCCCAAATGGCGAGGCATCAGAGTATTCATTTGAATGGTTTTCAAATGAAAGTAATCGAGTTGCTTCAATGCTTTTAAAACAAGGTGTCAAAAAAGGTGACCGAGTATTGCTTGTTTTGAAACGCCACTTGGAATTTTGGCCTTCAATTCTTGCTTGTCATAAAATTGGTGCTGTGGCCATCCCCGCCACAAATCAATTGTCACCTGAGGACCTTGTCTATCGTTTTAAAGCCTCCGATATCAGTGCTGCTATTTGCACCGTAGAAGATCATTTTCCGTCAAACATCGACAAGGCCGAAAAGATGTCTGGACGCAGTTTGGTTAAATTCTCAGTTCATGGTGAATGGCCAGGATGGAATGAGTATAAATATAGCAAAGAGCACGCGATTCCATTTTTAAGGCCAACAGGTAAGGCAGCAACCACAAACGGAGACATCATGTTAATCTATTTCACATCAGGTACATCAGGCATGCCTAAAATGGTTGTACACGATTTCACTTATCCCATCGGACATATTTCAACAGCCAAGTATTGGCAAAAAGTTGATCCTGAAGGGCTCCATATGACTGTCTCTGAAACTGGGTGGGCAAAATCGGTGTGGGGAAAGCTATATGGACAATGGTTTTTAGCTGCTGGTATTTTTGTATATGATTATCGCAAATTTGATACTCACAATATGTTGTCCGCTTTTAGCAAATATGGTATTACAACCTTTTGCGCTCCTCCGACAATGTATAGGTTTTTCATAAAAGAAGACTTATCTAAATATGATTTCAAAACATTAAAGCATGTGACAATTGCGGGTGAAGCACTAAACCCAGAAGTATTTGAGCAGTTCAAAAAAGGAACAGGCTTGTCCTTATACGAAGGTTATGGGCAAACTGAAACTACCCTCACTGTCTTCAATTCTTATTGGTCGGATCCGCGACCAGGTTCAATGGGGAGGCCCTCCCCTGCTTATGACATCGACATCCTTGATGACAATGGAGAAAGTGCTCCCGCCGGTGTAACTGGGGAAATTGTATTGCGTGTACCTACACAACCACATCCTGAGGTTTCAGCACTTGCCGGGCTCTATCAAGGTTACTTCAGAGACGAGGAATTGACTGCATCTGTGTGGCACGATAATGTTTATCGAACTGGTGACACAGCCTGGCATGATGAAGACGGCTATTATTGGTATGTTGGACGAAGCGATGATATAATCAAGTCTTCGGGTTATCGCATTGGACCTTTTGAAGTTGAAAGTGTGATTATGGAGCATCCCGCTGTCCTTGAATGTGCCGTGACACCTCTCCCCGATCCAATCCGAGGACAGATTGTAAAAGCTACAATTGTGCTCACGCGAGGTCATGAACCAAGTGAGGAGCTCACACTTGATATTCAAAGCTATGTCAAGAGCCACACAGCTCCTTATAAATATCCTCGTGTCATTGAGTTTGTCAGTGAACTCCCTAAAACCATTTCAGGAAAAATTCGTCGTACAGAGATCCGTGCTTCGGAAGAAAATAAATAACGCTTATTTAATGCTTTATACAAAGAGGAAATAGAGGATGCTTCAATAACATCACTTTCTATTTCTTCTTTTACATATGCATACTGTTTTCTTTAACATTTAGTTTTCAGCAATTTTTGAAAACATATCACCTATGAATTGCTATAAAAGCCAAAAAGCAATAACGCTTTGGATTTATTTTAGGAGAAATAAGATGAGAGGATTGAAAAATAATAAATGTAATATATATAGAATTACCCCCAATGATGGTTATCACTATTTTTATGGCTATTATGACAATCGTGGTCTTGACTCAAGCGGGTGCTATCATTTGTGTCATAGAGTAAAATTCTACAATCGCTTACCTGAACCCGGTGATATTTGTGAGCTGGGACTCATTGATATAAAGCATAGAACATTTTCCACTTTTGGACATACTACGGCATGGAATTTCCAACAGGGCGCAATGTTAGAATACCTTTCAGATGAAGATGATGACAGAGTTATCTACAATGTCGAAGAAAACGGTTCCTATTATTGTGTTATTCAAACACTTTCTACGGGTCAAAAACAGATTGCCGGACCTGCTGTAGCCGATGTGTCACGCGACGGCTCCTGGGGGCTTGCAATCAATATGAGTAGACTCTTTGATTTTAGACCTGGTTATGGATACTGTTCCGTTGCTGATCCATATGTTAACGCTAAGCATCCTGAAAAAGATGGCGTTTTTATCGTTGATTTGAATCAAAAAATCACAAGACAAATTTTGAGTTACCCTCAAATTTCTAAGTTGTTCAGAGACGTTAGCTCGTCGAAGGCAAATTCCAAACTTGTTATCAACCACATAACATTTAACCCTTCGGGCAAACGTTTCGTATTTTTAGTGAGAAATTTTCCAAATTTAGGTCAGCGGCATTATACAGGGGTGGCTACTGCTGATTTGGATGGTTCCAATTTACATATAATCATGGAATTTTCTCCTTGTGCTTCTCATTATCACTGGCAGGATAACGAGCATCTTCTGATTTATGCTGAATGTCGGCAGAGCAATTTTGTTCGTAGCATGCTTATATTTCGTGATTTGTCTGATTCACTGGAAGTTTTTCCAACTGAGTTATTCCCCGATGACATACACTGTCTATATTCACCGAACTTGAGTTTTATCGTCGTCGGCGATGGATATCCAAATTCATGCGGCTATCGCGATATTCAACTTATTAATACTCGTAATATGGAATCGACTGTGTTATTAAGTGCTTGGTCAGATCCAAAATCCGACAAGGATTATCGTTGTGATCTGCATAACCGTTGGAGCAGAGACGGGAGATATCTGAGCTTTGATTCTACACATGAGGGTTTTCGCGGTATATATATTGCTGAAATTGCTCAACTACTTGATGTTATGTAGCGCTATTACTTCAATTCAAGATGATACTACCTAGAGTGTTTTCCTTATATAGAAAAGAGCAGCGAATTCAACGCTGCTCTTTTCTATATATTCGAGTGATTTTGTTTGATTTACACAACAAAATTGGTGAGAGTTCCTATTCCCTGTATGTAAACACTTACACTATCTTCAGGACCCATACTGCCAACATTAGCAGGAGTTCCTGTTGTTAATACATCCCCAGGCAATAAGGTCATACAAGCTGTTACAAACTCTAGAAGATACGGCAAATTCCAAATCATCTTATCAGTTGTACTTTTTTGCTTGACCTGATTGTTTAACCGTGTTTCAATCACCAGTGGGTTTTTAGGGTCTATCTCATCTGTCACAATTGGTCCAATCGGGCAAAAAGTGTCAAATCCCTTAGCTCTGGTCCACTGCCCATCGAAAGATTGTATATCACGAGCAGTAACATCATTAAGGCATGTATACCCTAAAATATACTCGTTGGCTTCCTTAGCAATGACTTTTCGTGCTTCTTTTTTGATTACTACTGCCAATTCTCCTTCATAATCAACCCTCTGCGATATACTTGGGTATTCAATTTTCTGCAAGGGAGCTATAATAGAAGTAGTGGGTTTAAGAAATATAATTGGTTCTTCAGGAACCGGCCCACCAAATTCAATTGCGTGGTCATAATAGTTTTTTCCCACACAAACTATTTTTGTTGCATCACACGGTGCAAGAAGAGTCGCTTCAGACAGGGAAAGCGTAGCATCACAAAATATAATATCTTCGTATGGATTTCCCTGCAAGATATTTATGTAATCGCCGTTAATAATCCCCCATCTTGGTCTGTCTCGATATAGGACTTTTACATACTTCATGTATCTCAATTCTCCGGAAATGTTTGATTGGACATAAAGAAATGGACTTTAGCGGGTTATGATTTACAAGTTAAGCCTTTTAGATATTTCCATTCTTAAATCATGCCGTCCTGTATGTGTTTTGGCAGAGTACAAGATAAAATTATCTTTTGGAATGTTAAAAGCTTTTTGAAACATACTGTCTAAGTCTTTGAGTTCACTCTTTTTCAATTTGTCTATTTTATTTCCAATTACTAAAAATTCTGTTGCGTTGGTTGAATAGAAATCCGCCATTTTCAAATCAAGCTCTTGAGGAGTATGTCTTGCATCAACAATCAGTATCCCCAAACGCTTCTGACAGTTTTCGACAGTGTATGAGAAAAAACTATTTATGAGAGCAGCCCAGCTTTCGCGTTGTGCGTAACTACGTTTTGCATAACCATATCCGGGTAAATCAACAAAGTATAAGCTGTCATTGATGTTGTAATAATTAACCCCGATAGTTTTACCGGGTGTATTTCCAGTCCTCGCTAAATCATTTCTTCGCAACACTGAGTTTATCACACTTGATTTTCCAACATTCGATCTACCCGCGAACACAACAATTGGTTTGTCGGATTTAAAGTCTTTGTTTGAAAAAGCTGATAACACAAATTCTGCATTCCGGTATAAGTCCTTCATTTTAGCTCCTTATTGAATCTCCACTGTGTGAAGATTCAATGTTCTCAGAGGCATTACTATCATTTGCACGCTGAAAGCAAATATCCGCATGTTTGCCAACTACTGTGGGTTCTAGTGCATATCGCAATACCTCATCAATGCTTTTAACTGTCAAAAACTCTAAATTTTCTTTTACTTTATCATCTATATCAAAAAGATCGGCTTCGTTTTCTAATGGTATAATAACTCGTTTAATACCTGCTCTATAAGCAGCCATACCCTTCTCTCTAAGGCCGCCTATGGGCAAAACTCGTCCTCTTAGGGTAATTTCACCGGTCATGGCAACCTCACGGTATGCTGCTCTACCGGTCAATGCCGAGACAATAGCGGTAGCAATTGTAATGCCGGCTGAAGGTCCATCTTTTGGAATTGCGCCGTCAGGAAAGTGAACATGTATATCACACTCTTTATAAAACTCGGGGTTGATTAACAATTCAGTTGCTCGACTCCTAATAAAACTAATCGCGGCTTTTGCAGATTCCTTCATTACATCGCCAAGATTTCCGGTTAATTCTATCTTTCCTGTACCTTTCAAAATATTAACCTCGGCTTCCAACAACTCGCCACCAACAGAAGTCCAAGCTAGGCCGTTAGCAGACCCAACTCTATTAACAGGAGCCAATTGATCTCTTTTAAATTTTTCCGGGCCGAGCAAATCAAATAAGTTCGTCTCATTGATGGATTTGCTTTTTCGTTCTCCACCGATAATTTCGCGTGCCGTTTTACGACATAAAGAAGCAATCGTGCGCTCAAGTGTGCGAACACCTGACTCCCTTGTGTAACCGGAAATTACTTTTCTAATAGCCTCATCGGAAATCCTCATGGTTCGTTTTGTCAGACCATGCCTCTTCATTTGCTTTGGCA
>CAYTOF010000019.1:0-12116 GCA_964439435.1 uncultured Oscillospiraceae bacterium | reverse complement strand
ACAGATGGTTTTTTGCAATCATAACTTTTTCTTCATCGGTGTAACTTGGGATATCAATTATCTCCATACGGTCACGTAAAGCTCTGGGAATCGTATCAACAATATTTGCGGTTAAAATAAAAATTACATCCGACAGATCAAAAGGAACTTCGACATAATGATCTCTAAATGAGTGGTTTTGCTCCGCATCTAATACTTCTAAAAGAGCGGATGCAGGATCACCTTTATAATCAGAGCCTAATTTGTCAATTTCATCAAGCAATAGCACTGGGTTCTTGGTCCCCGCCTGTTTCATAGCTGTCATTATACGACCAGGCATTGCTCCGATATATGTCTTTCTATGCCCGCGTATTTCTGCTTCATCGCGCACACCTCCCAAGGAAACTCTTCCGAGTTTTCTTCCAATAGCTCTCGCTATAGACATACCGACAGAGGTCTTTCCGACTCCGGGAGGTCCAACCAGACATATTATTTGATTTTTTATATCTGGTGCCAAACTTCTGACAGCGATATATTCAAGTATACGATCTTTGACTTTTTCAATTCCATAATGATCTTTGTCTAAAACTGATTGAACTTTTTCTACATCCAATTTGTCTTTTGTAGTTTTCTTCCATGGCAACTCTAAAACTGTATCAAGATAATTCCGTAACATGCCGGCCTCTGCCATATTCATTCCCAATTTGGGAAGTCGCCTTGCATCGGCTAAAAGCTTATTTGCTGATTCTTTGTCTTGAACGAGTTCTTTAATTTTCGCTTCATATTTTGCTGTTTCATCAACAACATCCTCTTTTTCGCCTAATTCTGCTTGAATAGCACGCAGTTGCTCACGCAAAACATAGTCTTTCTGATTTTTATCCAGCTGCTCTTTTACCTTCTTTTGAATCTCAAGTTCAGCTTCTAGTATTTCTATTTCTGAGCTTAAAAGCAAGGCAATCAGGGTCAATCTTGCATAAGGATCTACCTCTTCAAGTATTGATTGTTTCTTGGAGTATTCAAGTTGAGAGTTTTGAGCAATAAAATCTGCGAGGTATCCCATGGATGTAGATGACATTACCTCGAGGACCATTTCCGGCCCAATATTTTGATTTATTTCCGCATATTTTTCATATAGTTCTTTTGTGTATCTTAATAAAGCAGCTTCAGCTTTTGAATCTTGTGCTATTTCAACAACATCAATTTTTTCAACAACAACTTCTAAGAATGGATCGTCTTTAGAAAATTCAACAACTTTGCCTCGCTCAATACCTTCAACAAGTACTCGCACGCCGCCTCCGGGTAGTTTCAAAAGTTGCTTGATTTGTGATATAGTTCCGGTCGTGAACAAATCATCCTGCTTTGGCGAATCTGTCCTCATATCTTTTTGAGTCAGCAAAAAAACGGTTTGGTCTTTACTCATTGCTGCTTCAAGAGCTTTCTTCGATTTAGGTCTTCCTACATCAAAATGCAAGAGCATTTCTGGGAAAACAGTTATGCCACGCAATGCAAGAGCTGGCAAAATTAAGCTCATAGTATTTGTTTCTCTCACTTCCTCGCTCATAGTTTACCTCATTAAAGATTGTATGCGACATACAGTTTAAAAGTAAGTTACTGTATTTTTTATTTTTTGATCATAGCGATTATCATTTAAGCTCGTCTCTTTTCAGGCTTATCAATTTCGATAGCAAGTTTTACCGGTACTGTTCTCTTGCCAGGGATAGATGTGATTATTGGCTTAGCTGCTTTTGTAACTGTGTCTTTGGTTATACGGACTTTTATAATGCTCTCATCACTGGGAATCTCATACATAAGGTCGATCATCACATTTTCCATAATAGATCGGAGGCCACGGGCGCCAATTTTTCTTTCCACAGCTTGAGAAGCAATTTCAGTTAATGCGTCAGTTTCAAATAGCAATTCAACACCTTCTAAGGAAAACATATGAGCATATTGCTTGATTAATGAGTTTTTAGGTTCACTCAATATCCTAACCAAAGCCTCTTCGTCAAGCTGAGTCATACCGACTATTACCGGCAATCTGCCTACTAGCTCAGGTATCAAACCATACTTAATAATGTCGTGTGGTTCAATGTTTTTCATAAAAGATAATTCATCACGCTTCATTTTATTATCAGCTTTCACATTAAAGCCAATATTTTTTGAAACCATACGTTTTTCGATTATTTTATCAATACCATCAAAAGCACCGCCACAAATAAATAAAATGTTCTTTGTGTTTATTTGTATAAATTCTTGATGAGGATGCTTTCTCCCGCCCATCGGAGAGACATTCGCAATGGTTCCTTCTAATATTTTCAGCAAAGCTTGCTGCACACCTTCACCACTTACATCTCTTGTAATGGATGTATTCTCACTTTTTCGAGAAATCTTGTCAATTTCATCTATGTAAATAATACCTCTCTCAGCTTTGTCAACATCATAATCAGCTGCTTGAATAAGGCGAAGTAGGATATTTTCAACATCCTCTCCAACATAACCTGCTTCAGTAAGTGTAGTGGCATCAGCTATAGCAAATGGGACTTTAAGAAGGCGTGCAAGAGTTTGTGCAAGGTATGTTTTACCGCTTCCCGTAGGGCCAACAAGCAATATATTGCTTTTTTGTAACTCGACATCGTCATTGCTTGAACAATAAACACGTTTGTAGTGATTATACGTAGCAACTGAAAGAGAAATTTTGGCATCTTCTTGCCCGATGACATACTCATCTAGAGCCGTCTTCATCTCAATAGGTTTTGGCAATACTTCAGTATGAGTGTAAGAAAGCTTTTTGGTCAGCTTTTCATTATCTTCTGCATTAAGCATATCATTACACATTTTTACACATTTTTCACAGATATAAGCATCTTCCCCAGAAAACACTCTACCTAAATGTGTTTCGGGATCGTTGCAGAAAGAACAAGTTATAAATAAATCGTTGTTTTTTGGCATATATACACCTTTAGCAGCATGAACAAGTCATACTTAAAATTATTAATGGTTAAATCTTAATCTCTTAGTGCTTTTCCAACACAGCATCAATAATCCCATATTTGACAGCATCTTGAGCACTCATGAAATTATCACGTTCGGTGTCTTTTTCAATTGTTTCAAGTGGTTTGCCTGTCATATCTGAAAGCATTTTGTTCATTTTGTCTCTTATAAGTATTATTCGTTCGGCATGGATTTTTATGTCGCTAGCTTGACCATGTGTTCCACCACTGGGTTGATGAATCATAATTTCGCTATTTGGAAGGGCAAAGCGCTTTCCTTTTGTACCTGCTGCAAGTAAAAACGCGCCCATACTGGCTGCCATTCCAATGCAAATAGTAGAAACATCAGATTTAATATATCTCATTGTGTCATAAATTGCCATTCCGGCAGTTATAGAACCTCCGGGGCTGTTGATATAAAGTGAAATATCATTCTCCGAATCGTCAGCATCGAGGTAAAGCAGTTGTGCTACTACAAGGCTGGCTGTAATATCATTTACTTCTTCATGAAGAAATATGATGCGATCATTTAGAAGGCGAGAATAAATATCGTAGCTGCGTTCGCCTCTACTCGTCTGTTCTACAACAATTGGTACTAAACTCATAGTTTATCTCCTTTTTTCACTTCGACAATAGGTTGAATATTAGTCAGTACATATTGCGAGTGACTTAAATATTTCAGATTATCTCATCAAAACCAATCAACCAAATTGTATCTTATCACCACAATGTCTGTATGAAATAAGTCGGATTAATTGGCCATATGTCTTAAACTTATTATAAAAGCCGTTGGAATTTAAGCACACTCTCAAATCTAGTTATAGATTGTTCAGTATGCTAATCTTGTTAAATTCCCATATGTTTGAAGTCATTGTTAATGTTTGTATTAGTATTGCCGGACTTCTTCTCACGTTTACTTGTGGTTTACTATTCTTCTTCGGTAGCTTCTTCATATGCATCTTCTGCATCTGAATTCGTTTCAACTATGGCGTCACTGTCAATAATTTCAGCATTTGATTTGATGAATTCAACAACTTTTTGGCGAATTATGTCCTCTTCTATAGCCTCTTTTGGCATATGCATCTTAATGTCTTCGATAGAGCTCTTTATTTGCTCGGCCATTTTTGAGTATTCTGATTCAAGCTCTTCATCAGTTACAGAAACGTTTTCAGCTAAAGCAACCGCCTCAAGAGCGAGTGATACTTTCACTTGGTGTTCAGCTCTTTCACGGAAAATATCTCTGAAAGAATCGTTGGTCATTTCGTTCATCTCTAAATATGCATTGAACGTTACGCCTTGTGCACGCAGTCGGTACTCAAAGTCACTTGCTATTCGATCAAGTTGTTGCTCGATCATGCAGGCAGGGATTTCAACTTGCATGTTTTCAACTAACTTGTCGATAACATTCTCCTCAAACTCACGCTCAGCATTTTCCACACTTGACTTTTCTAATTTTTGTCGAATATCTGTTTTAAGCTCTTCCAGGGTTTCAAACTCAGAAATATCTTTTGCCAGCTCATCATCCAAATCCGGTAATATCTGTTCTTTAATTTCATGAACTTTTACTTTAAAGACAGCTTCTTTTCCGGCTAAATCATTTGCTCTATAATCCTCAGGAAACATGACGGCTACATCCTTTTTATCGCCCGTTGCCATGCCGACTACTTGATCCTCAAATCCCGGAATAAAGCTCATGGAACCCAGTTTTAGACTATGTCTTTCTGCTTTCCCACCATCAAATGGAATGTCATCTATAAATCCTTCAAAATCTATAACAACAGTATCTCCATTTTCAGATGGTCTATCTACTGTTTCCATTCTTGAGGCAAGTTCTCTTTTCTTTCCAAGATCGGCTTCGACTTCTGCTTCTGTGACTTCGGTATGCCTTTTAGTTACTTTAAGTCCTTTATATTCGCTCAGTTTCACTTCCGGCTTAACTGTAACCATTGCAACAAAAGTGAATCCGGAATCGTCAACATCGAGCAGTTCTACATCCGCATTGTCAACTGGTTCTATGCCGGCCTGTTTAATTGCAGCAGCGTAAATCTCAGGATAAGCGATGTTTATAGCATCTTCATAGAATACACTTGGACCATAAGCTCGTTCAATTATTCTTCTCGGCGCTTTTCCGCGTCTAAATCCTTGAATAACGAATTTATCTGCATTTTTCTTATAAGATTGCTCTAATGCATCATCAAACTCATGTTTTTCAGCTTGTATTTCAAGCTTATAAGTATTTGTTTCTGTTCTTTCTGCGCTTTTTATTATCATCTTGTCCTCCATGGTTATTCGGATTATATCCTATATATTATATCATAAACAGGAACTAATTGCACACGTTTTGTCTGTGAAAACCCAGCGTTAAAAAAATGGTGGATTTAGATTTTTTCGACCCTATGCGGTACAAAATCCAATGCATCAGCAGAGATCAGCTTGTAATAAATTCCATCTTGGTATCCTTCCGGAGCATATCTCATGGATTCTCCATGCAAGTGACCAAAATAACAACTTTTAACATCGTATTGCTTTAATAAATTGACGATTTCCACGTATTCGATGCCTCGATATATGGGTGGATAGTGCATAAAAACAGATATATAATCTGATCTAAATTCACTTGCTGATTCCAAAGATACCTTTAATCTACCAAGCTCTCTTTTATATATTTTATCGCTTCCAGTTTCCTCGAAAAACCAACCTCTTGTGCCACAAATAACAATATCAGAGCAAATGTAGCTGTTGTTGTGCAGGAAATCAAGTGTCTCAATAGAATTTTCCTCAAAAAATCGTCTCATTGAAGTTATTGTACTCCAATAATAATCATGATTACCTTTTAAGAGTAATTTTCTGCCGGGTAATGAATCTATAAATCGAAAGTCAGGCAGACATTGGGCAAGGTTCATACCCCAACTGATATCTCCTGCCAGAACTACCATGTCATCAGAGCCGACATTGTTTTTCCAACTCAATTCTATCTTGTTGACATAATTGCGCCACCTTGATCCAAACACATCCATGGGCTTGTAATTCCCCAAGGGAAGATGCAGGTCTCCGATTGCCCAGAGCTTCATATTATCATCCTTTATCGTCGTGGATACCTAGCAAGAATTCACTTGTTTTTCGCATATCGGCGCATTCAATAACTCGTGTATGGAGTATAGGCCGATTATTTAACCCTACAAGTGGGCCAGGCACCGGATAACCAGAAACTTCCGAAAGCTGATCGATGGCTTTCAAATCATCAGATACATCAAAACCGATGGCAGACAAAACATCACTGGCAAATTTAAATGGACTTGCTGTAGATGCGACCAGTGTTTTAGTTTGATCACCAGTCCTTTTTTTATATTTATTCAAAACATTTAAAGCTACTGCTGTGTGAGTGTCGGGCAAGTAACGACCGCTTTTATAGTACTCATTTATTGTATCTTTTGTTTCTGCTTCTGAACACCAATCAGATACAAAACTTTCTTTTAAAATATTGTGCGCATCTGAGTTTAGTTCAAAGCAATAACTTTCGTTCAATGAAGACATCAGCTTGCTTATGTCTTTTCCGGAATGACCAAGAATCTCAAATAAAAGTCTCTCAACATTACTTGAAACAATTATGTCCATTGAGGGGGAAATTGTTTTGTCGAATTTTCTATTTGCGTTGTATATTCCGGTTCTAATGAATTCATCTAAAACACGGTTGGTATTTGAAGCACATATTAACATTTTTATGGGCAATCCCATTTTTTTAGCATAATAAGCGGCGAGTATGTTGCCAAAATTTCCTGTTGGAACACATACATTTACTTTTTCACATGTGTCAATCATTCCGGAATTTAGCATATCACAGTACGCCGAGATGTAGTAAACGATTTGAGGGACTAACCTTCCCCAATTAATTGAGTTAGCACTTGATAGCCTTATCCCATGTTTTGCTAACTTTTCACGCAGTTCGATATCTAAAAACAGTTTTTTGACACCTGTTTGAGCATCATCAAAATTTCCTTTTATACCACAGACAAACGTATTTTTTCCGACATGAGTCGACATCTGTAGTTTCTGTACTGGGCTGATTCCTTCATCAGGATAAAACACAATAATTTTAGTGCCCTCCAAATCAGTATAGCCCTCTAAAGCAGCTTTGCCTGTATCTCCGGATGTTGCTACTAAAATACAAATCTCATCATCTGACCCGCTTTTGTGCAAAGCTGATGTCAATAATTGTGGCATAATAGACAGTGCAACATCCTTAAAAGCAGAAGTAGGGCCCCTAAATAACTCCAACATAAATGTATTTTCACCAATTGAAACTACAGGTGCAACATTGCCTGATTCGAATTTTAAATATGCGCTCTGTGAAATAGATAATAACTCTTCATCTGTGTAATCATTTAAATAACATGCTAATATCCATGCAGCTCGCTTTTCATAATTCATTGTTCTCAGTAAAGCGAGCTCGTTTTTACCAAGGACGGGGATTTCTGATGGTGTGTAAAGTCCACCATCTGCCGACAAGCCTTCCAAAATTGCGGTTGACGCGTTTGTTACAATGTTTTCATTTCTGGTACTTAAATAATGCATTCCAACCTCCAAAGCATTATATTGTCTTTAATATCCCGGTCTGTATATATCCTCCATATGGTTTATCTCTCTCGGAGGAAATGAAAGGTCTTTATTGGCTATGATTTCTACAATGTCAAATCGAGAAGCAAGACTGATATTTTCTCGCTGAAGAAACAACTCAGCTGTAGATTTCATTTTTTTTAGCTTAGCCGGGGTCACAGCAAGCGCTGGTCTCATATAAGTAGAACTAGATCTGGTTTTTACCTCAACAAAGACTATAATACAATCTTTTTGAGCTATAATGTCGAGTTCTCCAAATCTGCATCTATACCCTGCTGCAAGGATTTTATAACCTTTATCTCTAAGATATCTAGCCGCAATTGACTCTCCCCATCCTCCAAGAATAGCGTTTCTATTGCCGCCTGTGTTGTCGGCCATAAAACGACCTCTCTTTCAGCTTATTATCTTCTTTAGAAATGATTTCCTGTGTACGGGACTCAATCCATATTTTTTTATCGCATTTATATGTTCAACTGTACCATAACCTTTATGTTTTGAAAAACCGTATTGTGGATATAATGAGTCCAGATGAAGCATATATCTATCTCGGGCAACCTTTGCCAATATTGATGCTGCTGCAATGCAAGCAGACTTATTATCTCCACCGATTATTGTGACAGATCGGATCGGAAAATCTCGAGCCAAATTCCCGTCAACTAGCGCAAGATCCGGCGCCGAACTACTGGGTTCAGAAACAAGCAGTGTGATAGCGCTTCGCATCGCATTTTGGGTGGCATTTAAAATGTTAAGTTCTTCAATCTCGCTGACAGATGAGCTGCAAATTTTATAGTTAATGGCTTGTGCCACAATTAGTTCAAACAAAGCCTCTCTCTTTTGTTGAGAAAGTTTTTTCGAGTCACGAAGCCCAAGAAACTCAATATTTCGCGGCAAAACAACAGCTGCGGCAAAAACATCTCCCGCAAGTGGTCCACGTCCGGCCTCATCAGTTCCACAAATAGTGTGTATATCGGTTCCATAAAAGCTTTTGTCAAATTCATACAGTGTCATATTGCCTCTATTCTGATGGATAATTATACCCAACAGGCTCAAGTGTCATTCGTCCAAGCTTGCCAGCGCGATATTCGTCCAGCAAAATAATGCCGGCACGTTCTAAATCAGGAATACCGCCTTTTAATAGATAACCGCGGTTTTTAGCAAAGATGCTTAACATATCGGATTCAGATTTAATGCTTTGATTATAGAGATTATCTATCATTTCATTTTTTGGAGTAATAGCATTTAGACTTAAAAGCAATTCCAGAGAGAGGGATTCTGGGTCTAGAATTTCATCCCTGATTGCACCGGTGAACGCCAAATGCAGTCCGGCTTGGCGTGGTTCAAGTTGTGGTGGTAAAATGCCGGGAGTATCAAGTAAATCAAGTCCTGAACGCAGCCGAATCCAAGAAATTTTCCTTGTGATGCCTGGTCTATCCTCAGCTTTTGCAGGTTTTCTTCCGGATAACCTGTTTATAAATGATGATTTACCTACATTTGGAATCCCCACCACCATAACTTTATGCGAAATTCCTCCGAGACCACGTTCCTTACGTCGTTCAAGCTTTTCTTTTAGTGTGTTTTTAACCAAACGATGAAAAGTATTAATTCCTCTACCGGATTTAGAGTCACAGCAAAGTGCAGGGATTTGCCGCTCATTGAAGTAATTTATCCAGGCAGCATTTTGAACTTGAGCTGCTTGATCCATTCTGTTCAAAACAACAATAAGTGGTTTGTTCTTTATTATATTGTGAAGTGTTTGATTCCTGGATGAAATCGGGATTCGAGCATCTACAATCTCAGCAACAACGTCAACTTTTGAGAGATGTTCCTCGATTTCACGTCCCGCCCGAGCCATATGCCCAGGGTACCAGTGAACATTCATTCTATTATCCTCTATGCTTTGAAAGGAAGTACTTGGGATGGTACTTCCTTATAAAGGTTATACGGTTGATTGATATGATATTTTTAGACAGCTTATCTTTAGGTTACTTGTTTTTACTGCTTTAGTTTTCCAAAAGAGGAGAAAGGGAGTAATCTAAAAAGCACTCGGCCAATAATCTGTCTTTCGTCAACAAGTCCTACTTCCAAATAACGACTATCTACGGAATGATTTCTATTGTCTCCCAGAACAAATACAAAACCTTCAGGCACATAAACAGGAAATTCCATATCTCCTTTTCGAGTTGTCAGACCGCGAGTATATGTTTCCGACAAAGCTTTATCATCAACATACACAACACCCTCATCAAAATTTATGCTCACTTTTTGACCTTCTGTTGCCACTATGCGTTTTACAATAGGGTCCGGACGAAAAGATTTCTTTGAAATAACGATGACATCTCCATATTGAGGTGAGTAGAACAATTTCGACAATATCAATGTATCATCATTGTACAATGTAGGTTCCATCGATTCACCGATAACACTTGTTATACGCACTACCAAGGTAAAAATCAATACAATAAATATCAATGCATATACAAGGGCATCAGCCCAGTCGTATAAGACACTGCCGCGTTCGTCTTTACCATTTGGAATAGTTTTTGTTCTGTTGCTTTTCATTTCTCCCCCATTTAGAACAGCTGCTAATCAGAGTAAACAAATGACAAGGGGGGCTTGTCGCCCCCGTGTTTTTAAAGCTTTTCTTTAACTTTCGCTGCTTTACCCACTCTGTCGCGGAGGTAATAAAGTTTTGCGCGTCTCACTTTTGCCCTTCGCACAACTTCAACTTTGGCCACTCCCGGGGAATGAATCGGGAAAACTCTCTCTACGCCGACACCATAAGATAGACGGCGAACTGTAAAGCTTTCGTTTAATCCACCATGTTTTCTAGCAATAACTGTACCTTCAAAAACTTGCAAGCGCTCCCTTGCGCCCTCTTTTACTCTGACATGCACTTTGACAGTGTCGCCTATATCAAACTCCAACTCATCAGGCCGTTTGTACATTTCAGTAAGTTTTGCAATTAAATCCATAATATCTCCTTGCCCACAATCCTTCCAGATTTGGTATTCGAACATTCTTACACGGTATTTTTAAGACCTCGATAAACGCGTCCCCGTCAGAGGAATGCTTTTTATGGGTATGTTCACCCATAAATTGTGTGATGAAAGTCTTCTAACACTTGAAGACATTATCTGAAGTATTTTAGCATATTCCCGTAGAAATTGCAAGTCTTTTGCTCAATTCCCCAAAATATTTTTTAAGGTGCTACATTATCATACTCTTAATTCATTTACTTCATAATGAGCACAGGGATTTATTTGAACTCCGATAAGTCATCTTTTAGAAATCTTTCGCGCATATATGAAACGCTCACGAAATCCGGGATTTCAGCCATGGAAGATAGTGCTTTTATCACATATGCCGGATTGAGAGAACCACTGGCTTCATCTTTCAAAATAGCTTTTATAATAATTTGCTTGTCCTGAATCAGAGAAATCAGACTTTTTATATCGCCACTGATATCCGTTTCTTTGACTTCACTTTTTGTTCTTTTTGTGACCATGACAGGAGATGCAAATATGTCAGAAATCATTTTTGCATCAATTCCTATCAATTCTTTGGAAAATGATATGTTTATATTATACTCAGAGAATTTAATTTTAGTAAATTCGTTGATTGGACGATAAGCTGTGAGCACGTTGATACCGGGGGGCAGAACAAGGTTCAATTTATTGGCTATTTGATTTATATCGATTTCACCCAGGAGTTTTGTGTCACAGATCTCACATTTGCTTTCATATCCAAGAGAAAGTGGGCGTGCAGTGGACAAATATGGGCGTTTGTTAAATCCTTGTGACATAACCATTTTGATTTTCGCGCGTCGAAAAGCACGCCCTAAAGTTCCCATAAGCTCAAGGTGTGAGATGAATGCAGCTGTTCCCATTTTTTCAAACACGACTCGCAAATCAGCTTTGTTATCAGACATCACACGCCACCCCTTACAACAAAATTAACAAAAAAACTTCAAAAGATAACAAACCCCTTTCCACCCCAAGTACAAAATAAAAATAACTCCAACAATAATAATCACATCAATAACAAACACTATAACAACTACTACATCAAACATAATAATAATCTCCAAACCTTAATCAATTAAAAAATCACAAACAAAATCTTAAACACTTACGACTTTCTTAATAAACCCAGAGGGGACCGTCATGCGCTACGCGCATTCCGTTCCCCAACGGGAGAAATTGAAGCGACTTGCAACTTGGAGGCAAAGCCCCTTTTCTTGCTCAGCATCACCGAGATGCATTCCACCGTTGCTTTTTGGCCACGGGCAGGAACAATCGGCAACGGTTGGGCCGGGTCATAGTACATTGACACTTCGCACGGGATAAAATCGTCATCCCCCCAAGGTGCTTCCCCCTGCACTGTCAACAAACCTTACACAAGCCACAAATTCCCTTTATCATCTTTACTTGCATCAAAAACACACAATTCTAATTTACTCCGAACATCAATAATTAATTTCATAATATCACCTTTTAAGCACACCACAAACCCCACGTCAACACTTTTTTTTTC
>CAYTOF010000018.1:0-32931 GCA_964439435.1 uncultured Oscillospiraceae bacterium | reverse complement strand
CGTGCCGACGATACTTGGCGGGAGACTGCCCGGGAAAATAGGTCAATGCCTACACTCCTCCTTAGCTCAGTCGGTAGAGCATGCGGCTGTTAACCGCAGGGTCGTTGGTTCAAGTCCAACAGGGGGAGCCATATAACCGAATTGTCTTAATCAAGGCAATTCGGTTATTTTAAAGCATATAAAAAAACAGAGATGTCGAATTTATCGACTTTAAAAATAATAGCAAGCGCTCGGATATATTTTCATCCCCACTCGCTCAAATCACCTCGCTGTTTGCGGTATAAGATACAATGAGAACTCCTTGAAGGTGTGGGAAAATGTGCGGCCTTGTCAGAAAAGCTCTACTTGAGAAATATGTACGGATGTGATATAATATCAATCCGGCGGGGTTATTCCCCCGCCGGATAAATTATTTAAATAAGCCACAAGATTTGCGGAACATTGAATATAAATAAACTTATAAATAGCCAAGGAGCTTTCATGCTGGTATTCAAAAAACTTACGCTTGAAGATATGCCAACTGTCCGTTCGTATTTTTCAAGTGTGAGAAATAGATTTTCTGACTATACAATTGGTGGCACATTTATGTGGAGAGGGTATTTTGAGACAGAATTTGCTGTTTTAAATGGCTCTCTTGTGTTCAAAGTGAGATATATCGACGGTGAAATCGCTTTTTCCTGTCTTTCATGTGTCAAAATTGAACATTCCCTTGCCGAGATAGACAAGTACTGTGCCAAAAACGACATTGCCATTGCCTATTGTTCCGTTGCGGCAAATGAAGTCGAAGTTTTGAAAAATCACTATGAGAACGTAAGAGTGAAACCCGAGCGCGATTGGTTTGATTATCTCTATAACAGCGAGGATCTCAGAACGCTTCGCGGAAAAAAATACAACGGACAGCGAAATCACATCAACCGCTTTAAAAGACAATATCCAAATCACGCATTTGAAAAAATTACCGATGAAAACATCGGAGATGTCCGCAGGTTTTATGAATCATATGCCTCTGCTTATGATAAAGACAGCCATATAGCGATGCAAGAAAGCAAGATGGTTTTTGAAGTTTTGGACAACTACAATTTCTATAAGCAAATTGGCGGAGCTCTGTATGTTGAAGGGGAAGTTGTCGGCTTTTCAATAGGAGAAGTTTGTGGAGATACGCTCTTTGTGCATATAGAAAAGGCAGATACGAGCTTTCACGGTTCATATCAGATGCTTGTGAACAACTTTGCCTCCATGTTTGCAGGGCCCGAAGTGGACTATATAAACAGAGAAGAAGATGTGGGAGATCCGGGGCTTAGAACGGCAAAACTTGCCTATCACCCCTGTTGTCTGCTCGAAAAATACACAGTGAAAGTTGACGCATAGGTTCAGCCATTTACCGAGATATACCCACACACAAGTGACAGTTTTAAAAGACAAAGTAAATTCCCCCTGTATTTGCAGATGTTATTGCAGATTCAGGGGAATTTTCTTTTAAATATTTCAAAAACACATTGTAAAATACATAACAATATATTATAATATGTATATAAGTTGATATGTGAAAGGGGTTATGTTGTGGAGGTGTTGAATAAGCGCGCCGCTATGTTAAAAGTACTCGCTCATCCTCACAGATTGTGTATTGTGAAAGGGCTTAAAAACAATCGTTGCAATGTCAGCACGATTCAAGAAAGACTGGGCATAGGCCAGAGCGCGGTGTCCCAGCACCTGACCAAGTTGAAAGCTTGCGGAGTGGTCCGCGGTGTTCGCAAGGGACGGGAGATATGCTATGATGTCATAGATCCTCTGGCGCATGAGATAGTGGAACTTCTGACAGAGGATATAAATCTCTGTCAGATTTTAAGCGCTACAAAAGACAAGACATAAAATGCAGATTTGGCGATAAGCATATCGCTTTATATTATTTAATGACATATATGAGAGAGGGAATATTATGAAAGTTGTAATAGTCGGCGGAGTGGCCGGAGGCGCCACAACCGCCGCTCGTTTGCGCAGATTGCGGGAAGATGCGGAGATTATCCTGTTCGAAAGAGACGAACACATCTCCTTTGCCAATTGCGGGCTGCCTTACTATATCGGAGGCGTGATAAAGGACAGAGATGCCCTTTTGGTACAGACGCCGCAGGAGTTCAAATCCAGATACAATGTCGATGTCAGGATATTGTCAGAGGTTGTTTCCATTGATCGCGCTTTAAAGACAGTCACAATTCATGACAAAAAGACGGATCAGACCTATGTGGAAAACTACGACAAACTACTGCTGTCGCCGGGAGCGAGGCCTATTCGCCCGCCGATAAAAGGGCTTGCGGAGGCTGAAAATGTCTTCACACTCCGAAACATCCCGGACACCGATGCAATAAAGCGGTTTGTGGAAGAAAAACACCCAAAGACAGCCGTTGTGGTCGGAGGGGGATTCATCGGTATAGAAATGGCAGAAAATCTGACCGAGCTTGGCCTCGAAGTGATTTTGGTAGAAAAATTGCCTCAGGTGATGCGCAATCTGGACTATGAGATGGCTCAGATTGTCCACAGGGAGCTGAACGCAAAGGGCGTCAGTCTGGCTTTGTCCGACGGAATACATCGCTTTGAAAAAGAAGGCAAAGAAGTGGTGCTTGAAAGCGGGCGAGTGCTGTCTGCGGATTTGGTCATATTGGCAATTGGTGTCGCACCGGAGAGTTCCCTTGCACGCTCCGCCGAATTGGCGTTGAATGCAAGCTCTCATATCAAAACCGACGAATTTTTGCGTGTTCTTGATGTCAATACAGGAGAGGCAGACCCCTCTGTCTATGCAGTCGGAGACGCCATAGAGATAGAAGAGGTCATCACCGGTCACCCAAGTGCCATTCCGCTGGCGGGAACCGCAAGCAGACAGGCCTGGGTTGCGGCGGGTCACATGGCATCTGATGACAATGCTGAAGATAAAATTCCATATAAAGGTGCTCTCGGCGCCTCGGTGGCAAAGGTGTTTTCCCTTACCGTTGCCTGTGTGGGTTTAAATTCCGCTCAATTGAAGGATAGAAACATACCCTTTATCGCCATACACGCCCATCGTGCAAACCACACGAGCTATTATCCGGATTCAAAAAACATCTCCTTCAAACTCTTGTTTTCACCTGAAACAGGGAAAATATTTGGCGCCCAAGCCGTTGGAGCGGATGGGGTGGAGAAACGTATCGACGTCATTTCCGCTGCCATAAGCCTTGGCGGGACAGTGCGCAATCTCACGGAACTTGAGCTCTGCTATGCCCCTCCGTTTTCGGCACCCAAGGACCCTGTAAACATCCTGGGTTATATTGCATCCAACTATCTGGATGGGGCCTATAAATACGTGCATTACAATGAAATCGACAGCATTGTTCAGGATGGCGGATATCTGCTCGATGTGCGCACACCGGCCGAATGTCAGTTGGAACCCATACAAGGAGCTAAGAACATCCCTGTGGATGAGCTGCGTGACAGATTGAGCGAATTGCCCGAAGATTTGGAAACGCCGATTTATGCCACATGCAGGGTTGGCTTGCGTGCACATATCGCCCTGATGATCTTAAAAGGAAGAGGATATAAAAACCTCTACAATCTATCCGGAGGTTATCTCACATACAACTGGGCCAAGTTCAAAGCGGGTGACTGTGAACGTCCTCTTCTCAGAGGACAGCAAATAACGGCGGTCATACCCAAGCACGATACCGACACACAGCGGGATATCACCATAGAGCAAGTTGAAGAAAAAGGCATCGAAACCGCAATTGAGGTCGATGCAAGGGGTTTGGCCTGTCCGGGTCCGCTGATGGCAACCTACAAGGCCCTCAGTCAAGCCGCCGACGGTGATGTGTTCAAAATCCTCTCTTCAGACTCGGGTTTTGTAACCGATGTCAAGAGTTATTGCCAAGCAAATAACCATGAGCTGATCTCCGTGGAGCAAGTCGGCGAGGATTATGTGGCTTATGTGCGAAAAGGTATGGGGGGGAAAGCTGCAATGACCAAGCCGGCAGCCGGCTTAGCCAAGGAAAATGCCACAATTGTCGTGTTTTCCGGAGCTCTGGACAAAGCCCTGGCGGCCATGATCATAGCGCAAGGAGCTGTAGCCGGAGGCAAGGCGGTTACTCTGTTTTTCACGTTCTGGGGGCTTAACATATTGAGGAAACCCACAAAAGAACACGTCAAAAAGAATTTAGTGGAGAAAATGTTTGGGAGGATGATGCCGCGAGGAGCCAAAAAGCTCCCGCTCTCAAACATGAACATGATGGGAATGGGCAGTAAGATGATCAAAGGCATCATGAAAAAGCACAGTGTGGATGACATCGAGACAATGATTAAAAATGTTATGGATGCCGGTGTTCGGTTCATAGCCTGTACCATGAGCATGGAGCTTATGGGTATAAAAAAAGAAGAGCTTATCGAAGGCGTTGAGCTTGGTGGTGTTGCAACCTATATCTCAAGCAACGAAAATGCTTCCACGACACTCTTTATCTGAGGCAAGTTCACAGATTTGGACCAGGAGAACAAGTTCATATAAGGCAAGCAAACCGCGTTTGTATTTTCAAACGCGGTTTGCCTATATCAAAGGAGGAGTTATTTTGTCTGCATCAGAGTTCAATCGGCACAATCCTTTGAGAGAGAGGCCAAAAACTCTATGGCTTTTACATATCCATTAAAGCCTTTACCTGTGATGACTTTTTTGCATGCGGCGGATATATAGGAGCGGTGCCTGAAGCTTTCTCGAGTGTAGATGTCGCTTATATGAACCTCGACAGTCGGTATATCCACCGAAAGTAGGGCATCTAAAATAGCTATGCTCGTGTGAGTGTAGGCCGCGGGGTTGATCACTATGCCGTCAGCCTTGCCATAAGCTTCCTGGATTTTATCGACAATTGCACCCTCATGATTTGACTGAAAACACTCTACTTCTATCCTCAACCCTTTGCAAGCGCTTTCGATGAGTTCCAAGAGGGCGAGATAGCTTTGCTCGCCATATATCCCGGGTTGCCGCAAACCCAGCATGTTTATATTCGGTCCGTTTATCACCAGTAGATTCATATTTAGCTCCTTTGGTTGAAGAGAGAGATAATCCTCTCGGCTGCATTTTCCTGGCTGTCGTCGTTGTTCACCCAAGTATCGGAGAACTGTCTGTAGAGCAGAAGCCTTTTATTGTGAAGTGTTTCGAGCATATGGGTGTTTTGGGAGAGTGGTCTGCCGATAATGTCCAGTTTCTCAAGTGCTCTCTCTATGTGGACAACAAAGCCGTTTTGAACAAGGGCGTTGTAGTTTTCCGCTCGTGTGACAATGCCGCCTCCCGTGGCGATGACTGCACCTGTGTGCTTGCCGGCAAGCTGTGCTGCCTTTGTTTCCAAGGAGCGAAAATGTTCCTCCCCGTTTTTTAGCAAAATCTCTTGGGCGCGCATGCCTGAGATGTCAAAAATCAACTCATCCGTATCGAGAAAAGGGCGTGACAATCTTTCGGAGATTAGCCGGCCGAGCACGGTTTTGCCACATCCGGGCATGCCGACAAGGACTATGTTTTTCATGTCACGTTCCATTGTGTGCAAGGCTTCCTCAATGGATGTGGAGGAGGGTTTGCCAAAGAAAAGGGTGTTAGAAAAATAACCCTGCGCCATCAGCATTGAAAGCCCTCCGGTGCAGTGTATGCCTCTTTTTTCTGCATCCAGCAAAAACGATGTTTTCAAAGGGTTGTATATCACATCGACGACTCCCTTGAGTTGCTTGAATATGGCGAGGTTGACAGGGGAGAGGCCGTTATTTGGAAACATGCCGACGGGTGTTGTGTTTATGAGCACATCAAAGTCGGAGAAATCGGACAGGTCGCCATAGGTCTTCGGCCCTTGCCGCGAGATAATGACAATCTCCTTTGCGCCGCGCACCTTTGCGGCAACCTGTGCTGTCAGAGATGTACCGCCACTTCCGAGAATAATGATCTTTCTGTCCTTTAACAAAATGCCCGCACGGTCACACATATATAAAAATCCGTCAAGGTCGGTGTTGTGCCCGATGAGTTTGTCGTGCTCAAAGTACAAAGTGTTTATACTCCCAATCCTGCGGGCTGTGGGTGTCAGTTCATCACAATGGACCATGGCATCTATTTTATAAGGGATGGTGATATTCAAGCCCTTAAAGTGCCGAGAATTTAGAACAGCCCGAAACATATGAGGATCAACCTCATAATGCTCATAGAGGTGGTTGCCATATAGTTTGTGCAGTTGCTTTGAGCGGCTGTGGGAGAGTGTTTTCCCAAGCAAACCGTAGTTTATATGCATATTCATATCTCTGTATAGCTTCCAAGATAGGAGAAGCGTTCGGGGGAGTTTTCCAGTTCCGAAAGCAAGGAGATGAGTTCGGAGGAATACACGCTTGCATCCATATCGAAATAAAACATAAACTCGAAGTCCTTTCCGAGTATGGGTCTGGATTCAAGCTTTGTAAGATTCAATCCGAGAGCCGCAAATTTTGCGATTATACTGTAAAGCGAACCCGGGCGGTGAGGCAGGGAGAACATGAGGCTTGTTTTGTTGGCACCGGGGTATATCTCCAGCTCTTTGGAGATACAGATAAAACGTGTGTAGTTGTTGTCGCTGTTTTGAACGCGTTCCGAGAGTATCGAAAGCCCATACAGTTCCGCGCAACTTTTGGAGGATATGGCGGCAGCATCACTTGCCTCACGGTTGGCCACCAGTTCCGCGGCGATGGCTGTGTTGGCACACACCGTCACCTTGACGCCTTTTAAAGATGATAGGAATTCGCTGCACTGCCCAAGGGCTTGTTCATGGGAAAAGATCTCCTTGATCATCGAAAAATCCACATTCTTTTTCGCAAGCAACACGTGGTTCACCTGCATGCGAACAGCTTTTGCTATGTAGAAACGATACTTTTCCATGAGGTCATAAACCTCATTGACAGAACCATATACGCTGTTTTCTATGGGAAGCAGGCCGTATTGACAAAGGTTTTTGTCTACCGCTTGGAAAACCCCTTGAAAGCTGTTTGTATACATCAGTGTTGGGCGTGAAAAAAGTTTTTCACTGGCAATCTGCGAGTATGCGCCCTCTGTGCCTTGACAAGCCACCGTAGCGCTTTGGGGGAAGAGCTTGGGTGTTTCCGACAAAGCCTTTTCAATCTTTTGAGCAAGAACACCTGACGCGTATATCTGTCTGTTTTGCCAAGATCTGCTGAGATCAAAAATTGTGGAGTAAAGGATTTTGGCATATCCCGCCATCTCATCACTTTGATTCTTTGTCAGACGGTTGATGATTTCACGCTCACGCGTTCTGTCCTCCACGGGCAGAGAGCCTGCGCGCTTTATCTGTCCTATCTGCTCTGCAATATTCATACGCTCTTCAAACAATACCACCAATTTGTCGTCAAGGACATCTATTTTGCTTCTCAAATTCTCCATTTTGAGCACCTTTCTTATATTATATTTTGTGTCGCGACATGAGCAGATCGAGCAAGACCACGGCGCAAGCCGCCTCCACACAAGGCACCGCACGCGGGACAATACAGGGGTCGTGGCGGCCTTTTATGGACAGCTTGACCTCCTGCATACTTGATAGGGAGATTGTGTCCTGCTCCATCCCGATGGAAGCGGTTGGCTTTATGGCCACCCGAAACAATAAGGGCATACCGTTTGTTATGCCTCCGATGACGCCGCCGCTGTTATTAGCGGTGGTTTTTACATTGCCGTCTTCGATGCAGTATGGGTCATTGTGTTCGCTTCCGCGCATATCAGCAGCGGCGAAACCCGTACCGAACTCTATGCCTCGGACGGCGGGAATACCAAAAATTGCCAAGCTCAGTGCATTTTCCAAGCCAAAAAACATGGGGTCACCAACGCCGACGGGCAGCCCCAAAGCGCAGCACTCGATGATCCCGCCGACCGAATCCCCCTCGTTTTTGGCGGCAATGATGCTCTCAACCATTTTTTGCCCGGTATTTTCATCTATGACGGGGAATTCTCTTTGCCTTAAATCTGCAAGCTCAGCGGTGGGGTTTAACGGGTCGAACATCCTATCATCAATGCCCGCAAGCCTTGAGATGTGAGCTCCCACAGATATACCGCGGCGGGAAAGGAGTTGCAGGCACACAGCCCCAGCAAAACAAAGGGGAGCGGTCAAACGACCGGAAAAATGTCCTCCGCCGCGAGCATCAGCAAAGCCTTTATATTTTACATATGCGGGGTAGTCGGCATGGGAGGGGCGAGGTGTGTCGGCAAAAGGCGCATAATCTGAGCTCTTTACATCGGTGTTTTCAATGACCGCACACAGAGGCGCACCACAGGTCTTGCCGCCTGCCAGCCCGGACAGCACCCTGGGCACATCGGGCTCTCTGCGGGATGTGGAGTATGCGTTTTTTCCGGGAGCTCTGCGCTCGAGAAAGTGTTCGACATCCGCAAAGGAGATGCTCTCTCCTGCGGGCAAACCGTCGATGACAACGCCGATAGCCTCGGAGTGAGACTGGCCGAAAATTGTGACTTTAATGTTTTTCCCAAAACTAGATGACATGTGCAATTCCTCCCATCTTTTTAAACTCTTCAAAAAATCCCGGATAAGATTTGTCAACCGCCTCAGCTCCGACTATGATCACAGGTTCGTCGCAAACCGAAGCCACAATAGCTGTGGACATCACGATACGGTGGTCATTGTATCCGCTCACACGGCAACCACCCTTTGGCAACTTATATTTTACAATCAAGCTGTCATTTTGTTCGACTATATCCGCCCCGAGGACGCTCAGGTTTTCGACTATGGCAAGCAACCTGTCGCTTTCTTTGATTCTCAGACGTGATACGTTTTTAATGACCGTTGTCCCCTTCGCAAAAGCGGAAAGGGACGCAAGTACGGGTACAAGGTCCGGAATGTCCGTGGCATCAATCTCTATGCCTCTTAGTTTGTTTGGAAATGCTTTGACCGACTTTGTGTCGACGGTGATTTTTGCACCGAAGCGCTGCAAAATATCAACCACAGCAGAATCTCCCTGTGTGGAATCAGCCTTCAAACCGGTAAGATTAACCCCTTGGCCGATAATGCCACCGCAAAGCCAAAAGGCTGCATTTGACCAGTCGCCCTCGGCAATCACAGTGCCGGGGGAACGATATTTCTGCCTACCGGGCACAAAATAACCCTTTTCTGTGTTTAAAACAGTTATCCCAAAAGTTTTTGAAGTGGAGAGGGTCATATCCACATAGCCAAGGGATTGCAAGGGGTTTGTCAGGTGTATCTCACTGTCACCGTCAAGGAGAGGCAGGGCAATAAGCAGCGCCGATATGAATTGAGAGCTGACATCCCCGGGGATTTCGTACACACCGGATTTCAGTGGGCTTTTTATCTCGAAGGGAAAGACTTTAGAAACAACACAGCTGTTTTTGTTCATAGCATCAATAAGAGGCGAGAAGGGCCGATTTGGCAAGTGCCCATGGCCTGTGATTGTCCCCTTTCCATACAATGCAGCGACAAGTGGGAGCATAAAGCGTGCGGTTGTGCCGCTCTCGCCACAGTCCACACCGGATGTAAAGCGATCTACTTCACAGATTGGTGATACTTTGACGCAGCTGTTTTCTTCGGTTATTTCAGCTCCCAGTTGCCTTAAACAGCGGATTGTCGCTTTGATATCGTCGGACATGATATTTAAATATATAGCGGTGGCGCTCTCCGAAAGAGCGGAGGCGATGAGAAGTCTGTGCACATCAGACTTAGACGAAATAGCGGCTGTTGTGCCTTTTAAAGGTGAGGGTGTGATTTTGATGTCCATATTTACTCCGATAGCCCCATATGGATGAGAGAGGGCAGTTTTTCTGTACGCACTTGGTAAAGAGCACAGTTTCCGATGCTTTTCATCAAGACAAGTGTGATGTGGTCGCCGGATCTCTTTTTATCTTGAGCGGCGGCTTTGGCTATCGCCTCGGGCTCAAAGGCTGGGCAACGGCTTTCCAGCCCGTTGGCAGTGAGGGCATCCGTGAGAGGTTTAACACAGCTCTCGGTGGAAAAACCGATTCTTTCTGATATCCTTGCAGCCATCACCATGCCCATTGCCACTGCTTTGCCGTGCGCTATTTGGTAGCCTGAGAGTTTTTCGATGGCGTGGCCAAAGGTATGGCCGAAGTTGAGGAGTGCGCGCACTCCGCGGTCGAACTCGTCCTCTTCTACGCAAGCTTGCTTTATCCTTATGCAACGGGCAAGGATTTTTTCAAAGTCCCGGGAAAATGACTCATCCGATGAAATCTTTTCTTTGTTGTGAGGGTTTTTGCCGGTGTGCTTTTGCAAAGCAAGCTCTCTCATCACTGATCCATCGG
This sequence comes from uncultured Oscillospiraceae bacterium, assembly GCA_964439435.1. GTDB lineage: Bacteria > Bacillota > Clostridia > Oscillospirales > QAMX01 > CAYTOF01. The sequence continues at coordinate 22,628 of CAYTOF010000018.1, read as the reverse complement.
CAATTTCCCAAAACAGCTCCGCATCCTTTATGCAGCCGTATTTGATGACCTCAGCCGCTCCGTTGTATATCTCCTCGACGGGTAGGGTTTTCATGAGAGAACTGTCACAGACAACCATTGAGGGTTGCCAAAATGCGCCTGCCAGGTTTTTCCCCGCCGGCAAATCGATACCTGTTTTGCCTCCGACGGAGGAATCTACGGCAGCCAGGAGTGTGGTGGGGATTTGTATATACCTTATGCCCCGCAGATAAGTGGCTGCGGCAAACCCGGCCAGGTCGCCTGTGACCCCGCCTCCAAGGGCGATGATGAACCCATCTCGAGAGAGGTTTTGCATGGCCAAAAAACTCAGCAGTTCTGCATAGCTTTGTATGTTTTTGGACTGTTCACCTGCGAGAAAGACAAAGCTGTCACAGACTATATTGAGCTCCGTAAGGCTCTTTTCTAAAGCGGCGCCATAAAGGGGAAAGACATTTGAATCGGACACGATTATGGATTTTGAAACATTGAGGCTCTTTAAAAAACTGCCGACACATTCAAAGCCGTTGAATCCGATATGTATATCATATTTAACGGATGCGTTGATGCTTATGATCTCATGGCTCATATATCACCTCGGAGGTCTTGTTTTGGGTTGCGATTTTCATGTTTTTGCCTTCAAGCAGGATCTCCATCAGGGCAGCCCTGTCGCTTTTTGAGAGTGCGGTTCTATATGCCTGTAGTCGCAGGATAAGTCCGTCCAGTTCAACCAACAGATTGTCCGCGTTTAAGAGGAACAGCTCGCTCCACATTTTTTCGTCGAGATAAGCAACGCGAGTCAAATCACGAAAACTGCCGGCGGAGAAACCACTGTGACAGAGAGCTGTTTTACTTTGTATAAAAGCTCCTGAAGCGATATGTGCCAACTGTGAGGTAAAGGCAATGATTTTGTCGTGGGTTTGCGGATCGCTCGAAACAACACAGGCAAAGCCGATCGAAGTAAAGAGCGCTTCAAGATCACTCAAAACCCTGCTGGGAGTATCCTTTTCCGGTGTCAAAATCATCGAAGCGCCTTTGAACAGATCGCAAGAGGAAGCGCTGTATCCCGAGAGTTCGTGTCCTGCCATGGGGTGAGCGCCGATGAAGACAAAGCCATATTCCCGTGCAAGCTCTGCTCCATGGCGGCAGATACTCCGCTTTACACCGCCACAATCAAATACCACGGTCTCTTTCTTTATGGCAGAGGCGTTTGCTGACAGGTATTTTTCGCAGTCTTCGGGATTTATCGCCAGGATGAGGATATCGCACTGTACCGCTGCGGTGTCGAAGGTACTGTCTAAAACGCCGTCTGCTTTGGCTGCTTGGAGGGCATCTTTGTCTATATCGGAACCGAAAATTTTATGAGGGGTATATGCGCGGAGGGCTTTGGCAAAAGACCCACCGATAAGCCCAAGGCCCACAATACCTATAGTTAGCTTTTTCATATGCGCTCCCTGCAAGCATAGGGGGCAACCGCAAAGACGGATTTTGCTACCCTGTCAAAAGTCCAAGGGGTGAGGGATTGTTGGCCGTCACACAGTGCGCATGCGGGGTCATTGTGAACCTCTATGAGAAGTCCGTCAGCCCCTGCGGCGATTGCCGCCACGGACATGGAGTGAACAAAGCGAGCATTGCCCGTAGAGTGGCTCGGATCTACAATAATGGGCAAATGAGACAGTGAACGCAGCACGGGAATGGCGGAGAGGTCAAGGGTATAGCGTGTTTGGGTTTCAAAGGTGCGTATGCCGCGCTCGCACAGAATAACCTCTGAATTCCCTCCTGCCAGGAGATATTCAGCGCTCATTAAAAGCTCGTTTATCGTGCAGGCTATACCGCGTTTTAAAAGTATGGGTTTTCGCAATTTGCCAAGCTCTTTTAAAAGCTCAAAATTTTGCATGTTTCGTGCGCCGACTTGGATGATGTCCACATCCTCAAAGAGGGGGATCTGAGAAGCGTCCAAAATCTCCGTCACTATGGGTAAGCCCGTTTCCTTTTTGGCTTCCAAAAGCAAAGTCAGACCATCGGCGCCCAGGCCTTGGAAGGCATAGGGGGAGGTTCTCGGCTTGAATGCCCCTCCGCGCAACATTTTGGCGCCGGATTTTTTGACGCTTTGGGCAATCATCAGAAGCTGTTCGCGAGACTCGACGGAACAGGGACCGGCGATGATTGTGGTATTGCCTCCGCCGATAAGCACACCGCTGACATCGATGACGGTGTCATTTGGGTGAAATTGCCTGCCCGCATTTTTGAAGGGCTCCTGGATGCGCTTTACATCCTTGACAATGGAGAGAGCCTGGAGCATGTCTATGTCCAGCGCAGATGTGTCTCCCACCAGACCCAAAATGGTGCTGTTTTCACCTTCACTCTTGTGTATGCTGATGTCCTTTGTTTCAAGCCATGCAATGAGATTTTCCAGTTGTGCGCTGTCTGAGTTTTCTTTTAATATGATAACCATAAATACCTCCATAAAAAATAGTCCCGCAGCGGGTTTCGCTGCGGGATCTTGTTGTCTCCTATATATCAGGATGTAACCAAATCTATTCCGCTCTTAACAAAACCCAAATAAGCCTTACCGTAAAAGTAGGTAAAGCTAAAATAGTAGCCAAAAGCGTTGCTTTGGGTTTTGATTGTAGAGAGATTGCTCATAAAAACACCTGATAAGTTATTTAATATATCATATAATAAATGCAACTATATAAATATGCCAATAATGAACATGAATGCATGTAAGTATCGAGGATGTTTTGTGCATTATGCCTGTTTGTTGTGCAAAGGCATGCGAAATAGGTGCAGGACAAATATGGAAATATTGTTTTAATATTTATCTGCTTTACATCCGCTGTAAATGTGATAGAATAAAGACAACAAATTATCAGAGGTGAAAATATGTCTGATGAGCACGGTGGGGAGAAGAAAATTCCCTTTGCGGCCAAAAACATAGGCCTGTGGAAAACCCTGGGATTTTTGGCGGGCTTTACAGTCTTGGCTATTTTGTTCACGATATTAAATGAAAATGGCATCTATATCTACAGCTTTTCAGAAGGCAGCAAAACCGCAAGCGTCATGTTCTATCTGGCATTTGTGTGCTATTGCGGTATTGGTTATTGCCTCACAACCCTGGTTACCTATGCGCGCATCAGATCCCAAAAGGGAACAGTGAGCGAAGTGTCCATGCTCGCAAGATTGTTTAAAACGTTGGCCTTCATAGCAGGTATCCTCGGAATAGCCTTTGTCCTTGGAAAACTCACACAGTTCACCGCAGCCCTGTCCGCCTTTTCAGGCATGATGCTGGGCTGGTCTCTCCAAGCGCCCGTAAGCGGAATTGCCGCTTGGATTATGGTCACGATAATCAGACCGTATAAGATCGGTGACAGAATACAGCTGCCAAACTACGGGCTCATGGGGGATATCATCAAGTTTTCACCGATGTATCTGACCCTGAACCAAGTCGGAGGAACGGTAGGGGGAGAAGAGGCCTCCGGTAGGATTTTGCATGTGCCAAATGCGACCTTGTTCAGCGCTATGATAATCAACACCACTTATCAACAAAAACAGTCCGCACAGTCATACATACTCGACGAAGTTGTTTTCCGCGTCACCTTTGACTCCGACTGGGATACCGTTGAGTCTATCATACTCAGCGCCGCGCGAACAGCCACAGCGGATATCATCCAGGCCACGGGCACTGAGCCATATATACGCGCGGAGACCTGGGATTATGGAACGATCTTCCGGGTGCGATATATGACAGACGCCACAGACAGACCCAAGTTCATGCATCAGATAGTCAAGTTGGCGACAAAAGAATTCCAGACAAACCGCAATGTCGACTTGACAATCCCGTATCTATATTCTTTTAAACGCGGGGCAACAGCCTCCACCACAAAGGAGGGCTCACAGCCGGAAATCAAGCGCATACCGATAAAGGACATCAAGGGCGGAGAGATGGACCTTGAGGAGATACACAGAGTTTATCAACAGGAGATTGACAGCATTGCCAAATCCATTTTGAAAAAGGGCCTGCTGCAACCGATTGTCGTCACAAGGGCGCTGGATGGAGATGGCTATATAGTGCAGTTTGGCGAAAAACGATTGCTTGCCTGCAAGCAGATCGGATGGGAAAAGGTGCCCTGTGTTGTCAACAACCCATATGGAACGGAGATAAGCATTCCGCCGGAATCCGTCAAAAGAGACATAACAGTCGACGATGCGGACAATCAGGATATCGATGGATAATCCGATAAAATAAATGCATTACCCCAAAAAAGCGGAGATACACAATGGCCTTGCCTTTGTTTTAAAAACAGAGGCAAGGCCATTTTAGTTATGGCTTTAAAATCCTTCTAGATCCAAGAGCCCTGCGTTTTTAAGGCAGGTGACTGTGCGATGCAAATCAAAGGGCGGCTTGCCAAGAAGAGCGTGGTTTTTTCCCTTTTCTCCGTTGCATGTCCAGCTCACAACAAGGAAGCGGAAAGCCTCAGGATTTGGAGCATCCAAAGAGCCGAGTGGGGCAGTTGAATTGGGCTGCAGAATGGCATCCCCTTTGAGCAGCTTTTCACCTGTTTCGCCATCTTCCACCTGCCAGGACACGGGCCTTGGAGCAAGGAATTCATTTGCTCCAAATAAAGTGATTTTGCCGCTGCATGGCTCTGAAAGCATCAGGCATACGGGGGCGGAAACGCGTTTTATTGTATGGTAGGCAAGTTTTTTTGTGAAATAATAGTCCACAACGGCATCTGAAAACTGAGGCCAACAGTCAAGCAGATTCCACCAGATAATCCCTGTGCGCCGCCATTTGCCCATGCGAAAACGCTCAATGAAAAACTTCTTGGCCTCAGACTGGGAGATTTGGCTGGCAAGGGCAAAGGCAGACAGCTTGTCCAGAGTCTTTCCAAACAGCGTTTCAACTTGAGAGGCCATGAGCGGGATGCGATAGGCATATGCGGCCTTTGTGGAGATTTCCGGGGAGCTTGCGTGCAAAATCCACTCGGCGTTATCTTTCCAAGGCCACAGTTTGTCGGGTGAGATAAACTTTTCAACAGACCTAGGTGAGGGGCAACCGTGATAGCCCGTTTCACTGGCAAAGTGAGCCGGTGCATTGGAGTAGAAAGGGCCTTTATAGTAGTCCCGCGGTCCCCAGAGATGGTTTTCCGGTATCATGGACTCCAGATTGTGTTCATAGGCATATTGGTCTATATACGGAGAACTGGGCAGATATGGCCTGAAGGGGTCGTGTTGCTCCAGGACATCCGGAATCACCTGTCGCGTGAGCTTGTTTCTGTTGGGATTGCGCCTTAGGGCAGACCATTGATAGGCGGCGTCACATTCGTTGTCGCCCGCCCACAATATGATGGAGGCGTGGTTGCGGAGATTTTTGACCACGGATTCGACTTCAATTGCCAGAGAGTCACAAAATTCCGATGTCTGCGGATAAATGGCGCATCCCATGGCAAAGTCTTGCCATACGGTTATGCCGTGCCGGTCACAAAAATCATAGAAGGCTTTTGATTCATAGACATTGCCACCCCAGCATCTGACGATGTTGCAGTTGGAGTCATATAAAAGTTCAAGCGCCTGCTCTAATCTTTGGCCGTGCCTTGAGGGATAGGCATCCAGCGGAACCCAGTTTGTGCCACGGGCGAAGAATTTCTTCCCGTTTATATAAAAGCAAAACTCACCGCTGCCGTCATTGTCTGTGACACTTGTGCGTTTCAGGGATATGCTGCGTATGCCGAAGTTGAGGTTTTCGCTGTCGATCTCTTTGTTTTGATGCATAAGAGTAGCGGAGAGGGCATAGAGGGCGGCATCGCCCATGTCCCTGGGCCACCAGAGATATGGGCTCTTTATGACGAAATTTAACCTGCCCTCCGTATGCCACAGAGGGAATGTGCGCTCAAAGGAGGAATCTTGGCAATTGCCCGCAAGTTTTAGGGAGTAGGAGCGGATATCGTCGCCCTCTATTCTGATTTTATAATATACCCAGATGCTCGCTTCGTTTTCTCCGATGTTTTCGGTATAGGGGTAGATCTCCAAAATGCGCTCGGAGTTTTTTCTTTCAAGCCGTACGCCGCGCCACAAACCGCCGGATACAATTCGAGGGCAGATGTCCCAGCCATACATATAAGCTGCCTTTCGCAGCATCAGGGATTCGTAGTTATATGGGAGAGCCACACTGGAACCGGCTCCGAAATCCCTGTTGCGTGTTTCCAGCACAGAGGGAAAGATATGCACCAACAGCTCATTGACTCCCTCTTTTAACGAAGAGGGTAAAAATTCTTGGGGGATGAGCATGTTGTCGGAGAGTCCGATGAGAACACCGTTTAAAAACACCTCACAGACGGTGTCGATGCCGTCAAATATCAAATAATCGTCTTGGGTATATGGATGAGATGAGTCGAAAGTCTTAGCATACCAATAATGGTGGGCCTCATATTCCTGTGCCAGAAGGATATTTTCTCCGTAAAACAAATCAGGCAAGAGACCGGCACGCATGAAGTCAAGCTCAACGTTGCCCGGAACCGTTGCCTCGATACAGGGTGTGTCAAGAGCTTTCAGCTCATGGGAACCGACGGCATCGATGTGTGCCGCAGAGAGTTTTTTATTTGGCAAGTAATAGAGAGACCATGTGCCGTTTAAGTCGAGATTTTGCATGGTTGCTCCTTTATAAATGTAATTAAAGAAGCTTGCCCATAGATTATATGGGCAAGCCTCTGAAAAAATCCTATTCAACAGTTACAAAAACACCGTCACCGCCGGCCAACATGAAATGGACATAGCCGCCGCTGTCTTTTGAAAGGGCCAGGGGATCCCCTGCCACATAAGCCGTTGCCTCGCCGCTCAACTTGATTTTGGCTTCGAGGGGTAAAAGGGAGGCGGGGTCTGTCATGTTGACAAGCACAAAGGCATAGCCTGAACCGTCATTTTTCTCAAAACACCCGACAAGGGTCGGTTGATCGCTTTCTATATCCAACATAGGCGCAAATTTTTCAAGGGGGGAAAACATTTCAAGATAAGGCGTGTCTTCTGTACAGTTGACAGGGAAAGCTCCGACATAGTTGTATTTCACATATGTGTCGGATATCTTGGAGAGCTCTTTTGCCATTCTGGCGGACACATACCACAAATGGTTTTTCTCGCCTTTTGTGCCGATCGGAGAGCCTGAGTGCACTTTGTCGTCCGCATAGACATAGTAAAAGAGTGTCTTAGCTCCAAAGGCCAGCATGGTATACACCTGCCAGCGGTAATCTGTTTCATCGGGGATACGCACATCGGGGTGCCAACTGCAGGTCTGAACACAGACCCAAAAATCACGGCCGCTGTCACGGCAGGCTTCTGCCGTCAGCTCAATCGCCTTGACATAGTCGCCGTATGTTGTTTTTTGGCCGTCTTTTGTAAAGCAGGGGTAAATGTCTACGCAGATGTAGTCTGTGTCGACATACTCGATGTATTTGGAGAGGTATTCCCGGAAATCGTTTTGAGAGGTGTCATAATAGTCAATCTTCGACATCCAAGCTCCGCCGGTCAACTGCTCGTTGCTGGCATACATGGGGAGCAAATTGACATAGGGGACTTTGCCCGGGAACATGCGCTTGTACTCTTCGATGGTCTTGCCAAGCTCTTCAAAGTGTATGATGCCGGGCTCGTCCACAAAGGAATTGCCTGCAAAAGCGGGATGGTCTTTATAATAGTTCGCGGCTTCCGCTTTTTTGGAATCAAAAAGGGAGGCAGAGCTTCCCACGACGGTGTATGGGGACATGATTTTGCCGTCGCTGTATAAAAACTCGATGCCATACTTTTCGTAAAGGTCAAACAAATTCAGCATCTCTTCCTGGGAAAGCGCTCTGAAATTGACAATGGGGAAATCTATTCCGGCATCGCGCAGATCCTTGATATATTCTTCGTCCAGCAAGCCGTGGACATGCGGGTGGTACACACCTAACCGTATACGGTTTTTCTTTGGCCTTTCGTATTTCATTGAAGTCTCCTTTGTTTGCATTGTAATTGACCGTGATGCTATTATAACACATAAACAAAAGCAAGCAATACATTGCCGAAAAAACATGGCGGGATATTGTAAATGCATGGCTAAAATGGTAAAATGAACAGGCAGACAATTGTATTGGATACAGGCCACGCATAGGATATCTTGTGCCCGTCAACTTAAAAACTGAGAAATGTTGCTTGAAAAATCAAAACAACACTTTTAAGGAGGACAATATGATAGGGGATAGGCTTGACTTGGACAAACTGGAGCTGGTGTTTTCCGATGACTTTGACGGCTCCGTGCTGGATTTGACAAAGTGGTCATGCAGAACAAACGCCGAGGGCACATATGCCGGTGGCTACTGGTCTCTGGAGAACCTGATTTTAAAAGACAGCAACCTCATAATCCGCACCGATAAGAGAAGTGACGGAACTTATCTTTCCTCGGCTGTTTCGACAATCGGAAAATTCGACCAACTATATGGCTATTTCGAAGCAAGGGCAATTCTGCCCGATGCCCAAGGCCTGTCCGCCTCCTTCTGGATGTTACCCACCGTCGGATTTGGAGGAAACACACAAGGGGGTAGGGCGGGAGTGGAGCTTGACATCATGGAGTCAAGTGTATACCACAGCGATCCTCTGCGACACGACTTTATATCTCAAAACATACATGTTGACGGCTACGGCCGAGAGCTGAAGAGCTTGCGTGTGGCTGATGTGCCGGCGATTGACCCCTATAGGAGCTACAACACATATGGCCTGCTGTGGAACGAAAGGGAGTATATCTTCTATGTCAACAGGATAGAGACGGCAAGGTCCTCCTTCCACAGCGGCACCTCAACCGTACCGCAGTATCTGATCATGCAAGTAGCCGTCAATGGTGAGCAGGGTATACCCAAGCCGGGATGGACAGGGGACATTTCGAAAAACAGCGACGATAAATTCCCTGCTGATTATATAATCGACCATGTGCTTGTCTATAGGTTGAAAACATAGCACAATGCGGACAAAGGAAAGGCCGGAAGCAAATGACGAAGATTTCTGAAGAGTGCGGTGTATTTGGCATCTATTGCAAAGACATCCAAGCAGCGGCAGATGCGGTGTATTATGCTCTCTATGCCCTCCAACACAGAGGGCAGGAGAGCTGCGGGATAGCGCTCAACAAAGATGGTTATGTTTTGGACCGAAAGGATATCGGTCTTGTCAACGATGTTTTTGACAGGGAAATGCTGTCTGAGCTGGCACAAACAGTGAAGCAAGGCAAAGCCATAGCAAAAGGAAAGATTGATGCGGCCATTGGCCATGTTCACTACGGGTCAATCGGCAGGTTGCGTGTGAACACACAGCCGATGGTGGTCAGGCACTCATATGGGGATATGGCAGTTGCCTTTAACGGAGGCTTGACAAACGCTCGCGAACTGCGCAACGAGCTTGAGCTGAAAGGCGCTATTTTTCAAGCGCAAAGCGATGCGGAGGTCATTGCTTATGTTATAACAAGGGAGCGGATGAAGACGTCCAATCTGCAGAGCGCTGTGCGCAATGCCATGGAAAAGTTTGAAGGGGCATATTCTATAGTGATAACATCGGAGGATATGCTCGTGTGTGCCAGAGACCCCCATGGTTTCAGACCACTCTGCATTGGGCATATGGAGGATGGCTATGTTTTTGCATCGGAAACATGTGCCCTGAATGCTCTTGGGGCAGCTTTTGTCAGAGATGTCTTACCCGGAGAGATGGTTACGGTGAATGCGAAGGGGATACACAGTGACACACACTTGAGCGGGACAAAGCCCCACAGCCTTTGTGTATTTGAATATATTTATTTTGCCCGTCCCGACTCCATTGTGGATGGGCAGGCGGTGCACCTTTTCAGACAAAAACTTGGCGCCTTGCTTGCTGCGGAGTATAAGATAGATGCCGATGTGGTTATTGGCGTGCCGGACTCGGGCTTGGATGGCGCAATCGGCTATGCCGGCGCTTCGGGGATACCAAATAAAATCGGATTTATCAAAAACAGATACATTGGCCGTGGGTTCACGGAGCAAAATATCGAAAGACGTCTCGACGATGTAAAGATCAAGCTAAATCCAATCCCTGCGGTTGTCAAAGACCAAAGGGTGATTATGGTTGATGACTCGATAGTGCAGGGTACCACCAGCGAGCACATAGTCAAGCTCTTGAGAGATGCAGGTGCGATTGAAGTCCATGTGCTCATAACAGCGCCGCCCTTTGTCAACATCTGCTATTATGGCACCGATGTCGGCTCAGTTGACAGACTTATCTCCACACACCACGATGAAAAAGAAATAGCTAAGATAATCGGAGCGGACTCGCTCAACTTTTTGAAAGCAAAGGATATCAAAAAACTGGGAAATGAACTCGGCATTGGCCTATGTGATGCGTGTTTTACAGGTAATTATCCCGTTTGGCCTCAAGGCATAAAAAAATCCCGCTATGAAAGCAGGATTTACAAAGATGCAGAACAGAACATTCATTGTGCGGACATATTATAGAAAACCGATTTAAAAAACAGCAGGAGATGTGTCTTTGCAGAAAAGTTCAGCCATTCCAATCGAGGTTTACTATGATGGAACCTTGGCCGACCACCAAGAGAGTTGCTCCGGTAACTGTTTTAACACAGTGAAATCCGCCGTCAAAGGAGTGCTTTCGTAGCTTTTCAACGCATTTGCCCCACAAATCACCCAAAGTGTCGTCACTGCTTATCATTGTCCCGAGTTCAGAGACACTTTCGATGTCGACTTTAATACAGAGGGCAAATTCCTCCTCGCCATTTATCTGCTCCGTGCTTGCATAGGAGGAGATAAAGTTGCCGTTGTATAGGTTCACCAACACATCCCTGATGTATTCAAGATTCCTTGGAGGTTCGGTTTGATTCAGTATATCCTCCGCTGTAAGAAACCCCTCTTTATGTGTTGTCGTTGGGAGAGTGAGTTCCGTCGCTACTTCCTGTTTCAGGATATAGTCGCGGAGCTTTTTTATTTCGATACTTTGAAAAATGACTGTGCCAAGAAAGAAAATAAAGACAACACCAACTGCCGCAAGGATATAAATCTTCTTGGATTCCATGCAAGCCTCCTCAAAGGGATGGGAATATTTGTTACATTTTAAATAATAGTTGCATTATGTGGCAGAGTATGTTACAATGTGCTTGCTATAGTTAGCTGTATATGAAAATATATGGCAGATATGAAATTTTTGAAAACTCATCTTGCACATAAACCTCCAAAGATCCAACTTCTCCATACCCGTCGCTCTTTGCGACGGGTACTTTCTGTTTTGAGGGCAGGGGAGATGTTGTTATTAAAAGCATAGGCGTATGAGCTTGGCTCTCAAAAAAGAGCTCAATCGTCCCATTCGATATTGTCTAGAGCCCAGGCGGTCAATTCGCTCAGAGCCGGGTGAATGACCATGGAGTTGTTGATGGGGGTAAAGGTGCCAAGGGGTGGGCAGTCATTGGTGCTTGGTTTTCTCCTGCGTTTTCGCTCGCACTTGTATCCGCTGTTCATGAGGTAGACAAAAGCCTGCACAAGAATAGCGGCATGAGGGCCGACAATGTGCACTCCGAGGATTGTGTCCTCTTCGCCGACAATTATTTTGACAAATCCGTTGTCTTGGGAGTGATTTGAAATGCCCATGGCGATGCCGGCGGCGACTTGGGAGTAATGATTTCTGCCAACCCAGTATTTTTGGTTGTTTTTTTGCACTTGTTCTTCTGTAAGCCCCACATGTGCCACCTGGGGGTGCGTGAATATGGCCCATGGAACGGAGTTATAGCATGCTCTTTTGGGTTCCTGGTCTGTAAACAGATTGTGGATCAATATTTCAGCCTCGTAGTTGGCGGTGTGTCTGAATTGATATTTGCCGTTGATATCGCCGATTGCATATATATTTTCCTGTGTTGTTCTCATATACTCATCGGTGAGAACCCAACCTTTTTCGTCGCACTCTACCTTTGTCACTCTGAGGTTGAGCGTGTCGCTGTTGGACCGAACGCCGGAGGATACGAAGATCTCCTCTGCCTTTATGGTGGTTTGCTTTCCGGTATCTATGTCCTCGACGGTCATCACCTTCATACCATCTTCGACGGAGGTGTTGACGACTTTTGAGTTCGTCAGCACATCGATACCGTTGTTTTCAAAGTTGCGTTTGACAAAGGTGCTAATCTCCTTTTCCTCTGTGGAGATAATGTGGGGCTTCATTTCGACCACTGTGACTTTTGTGCCGAAAGCTGAAAAAATATTTGCAAACTCAGCGCCGATAGCACCTCCGCCGACAATTATCAGGCTTTTCCATGGTGCGGCAGGATATTTTTCACCAAAAAAGCTCTCCGATGTTATATATCCCGTTGTCTCTAAATTGGGGATGGGGGGCACGAAGGAACGGGAGCCATTTGCTACGACAATGACACTTGCACTCATCTCCTCTGAAAAGCTGCCGTCAGCTCGCTTGACACGCAAGGACTTTTCCCCGGTGAACTCAGCGGTTCCGTTGTAAACTGCAAAGCCTTTGACTTTTTTGAGGTTTTCTTCCATGGTATCGCTGAAGTTGATCTGTTTCCACATGCGCCTGGAGATTTTCTCCCAGTCAAATTCAGGTGTTCCGAGGTTTATACCCATTCTGTCCGCATTTTGGGCATCTCTGATAAGGTCAGCCGGATAAACAAGCATTTTTGAAGGGATACAGCCCTTTGTAAGACAAGTGCCCCCGAACTTGCTGCTCTCGATAATTGCACACTTTAGGTTATTCGCATGAGCGGTTTGAGCGACCATAAGCCCCGCTCCGCTGCCGATTACGATCATGTCAAACTGCTTCATAAATACCTCCATGATAATGAGAATCTGTTTATAATTCTGATTTCATTCTTAATTATAGCTCATATAAAAAATAATCGCAATGGCAAGGATTGATTTTCATGGCGAAAATGATGAGAAATGTGGTATACTATATTTTGGTGTAATGCTACGCAGGGCTTTGCACCTCAGACAGATCTACAATGACAATTGGCAAACTAATTTGGAGGACATCAGTTGGATATAGTATCAATCATCAGTTTTTTAAGTGGACTGGCCTTTTTTCTCTTTGGTATGAAAATGATGGGGGAGGCCATAAAAAAGATAGCAGGCAATAAAATGCAGCTTATTTTGGGCAAGCTGACCTCCAGCAAACTCAAAAGCATAGGTCTCGGGACCTTTGTGACGGCCATAATACAATCTTCTTCCGCCACATCCGTCATGGTTGTCAGCTTTGTGAGTGCCGGCATTATGACACTGACGCAGGCCATAGGTGTGGTTATGGGAGCCAACATCGGCACCACAGCCACGGGTTGGCTTTTGACCCTGGCGGAGATAAACAGTGTCGGGGTTTTGGGCAGCATTTTTTCATCGACATTTATCTTTGGTGTTATTGCGGTTATAGGGATTATTTTATTTATGTTTGCTCGCCGCACAGCATATCAGAACACAGGTTTAATGCTGGTTTCGCTCTCTGTTTTGATGAACGGCATGAAGCTGATGAGCGGGGCAGTCGAGCCGTTGCAATCCACCGGAGCCTTTATGCAAGTGATGGACACTATGAATCCACTGCTGGCTGTGCTCATTGGCATTGTCGCAACGGCGATTATCCAGAGCAGCAGTGCATCCATCGGCATCTTGCAGGCCATGTCCCTCACGGGCATAATCTCATATTCTGTCGCCATCCCCATGATCATAGGCATGAGCATAGGAGCGTGTGTGCCTGTGTTGCTATCAGCCATTACAGCCAACAAAGATGGTAAGCGGACCGCGCTCTCTTATCTTTATTTCAATATAATAGGCGGTGTTGTGTTTTTTGTCGCTTACATCATTTTGTCATTGTCTTTGGCTGAAAGCGGCTTTTTCCACTCGCCTGTAAACAGCTTTCAAATAGCGATAGCCAGCACACTATTCAAAGTCTTTACTGTTGTCTTGCTCTTTCCCTTTATAGGTCAACTGGAAAAACTGGTGCGGTGGAGTATAAGGGATTCCGGAGATTTACCGGAGGCAATCCTCGATGTGATGTTGCTCAACTATCCCGCCCAGGCGATAGAGCGCAGCGGTGAGATTATAAAACTCATGGCGCACAATGCCATAGACAGTGCCAATATCGCCATGGACCTCTTATTTGAATTTGACAGAAAAAAATACGATCAGGTTTTAAAAATGGAATCGGAGCAGGACAAATATGAAGACGTTTTGGGAAGCTTTCTCGTCAAGCTGAACGCCAGAGAGCTCAAACCGGCGGAGATGCACCTGCATGCCAAATATCTGCGATGTATAACGGACCTGGAACGCATCTCAGACCATGCGGAGAATATTGCGGAGCTTGGGCTTGAGATTTTTGAAGAAAACAAGCGCTTTACAAATTTGGCATTGTTTGAATTGAACGTCTGCATTTCGGCTGTGCGGGAGGTAATGTCTCTGGCACTTGATGCCTTGGTAAACGACAACCTTGAAGCCGCCAAATACACAGAGCCGCTTGAGGAAGTTATAGATGCCATGGCAGAAAAAATGAAGCAAAACCACATCACAAGGCTGCAGCATGGCAGCTGTTCTGTGAACATGGGCTTTGTTTTCAATGACTATATAAACAATTTTGAACGTATAGCGGACCATTGTTCAAACATATCCATTGCGGTGATTGAACCCCATGAAAAAATAGCGGAAAACCCGCATCAATACCTCCGAACCGTGAAATCGAGTGAGGACAATCCCTTTCAAGAATACCTCAGTGAGTTCAACGATAAATACACGGCTATGCTGAAAGAAGGCGAGAATATCGAGGACACCGCCTGCGAGGTCTGAGACGTACGCCAGATAAAATATGAACATCCCCCAAAATCCGAATGTGTATTTTGGGGGATGTTGTATCAAGTATTTTAGATATTGTCAGACGTAGAAGAAACGGACAACGCTTGTCTCCAATCATCATCCAGTCCCAGGCCTGTGAGATCTGCGAGGGTATTTTTCTCCTCTGCTTCATAAAGCCGCCAGATCACGCGCAGCCCCTGCAAGCTTGTGGGTCCGTCGGTCAAGGGCACTTGCCCATTTTTGATGCATTCGAGAAAGTGACGGGTTTCAAACTGTGTTTTCTTGGAGTTGTCATCTTCCTGCATGAGAATTGTCCTGCGGGAGGCGGTGCAGAGGTCGGCTTTCTCAGGTGACATATGAGAGTGCAGGAAAAGTGTCTTCTCTTGCAGATTGTATTCAAGCATGCCTTCTGTGCAGTGTATGTGAAAACTGTAGCCGAGCTTTGTGCCGCGGGCACCCCAGGTGCCGAAGTGATACCCCATAGCTCCGGAGGCAAAGGTGATAGTGGCATTGCTTGTGCCCTCTTTTTCCATCCAAGGTGTTCCGAGTTTGTTTCCAAAATGCGTGCCGCGAACGGGTTTTCCCAAAAACCACAGAAGCAGGTCGATGTAGTGACATCCGTGGCTGAAAAACTGCCCGCCACCCAGCCTTTTGGCATCCAGTGCCCAATTGCCGGGGCTGTATTTTGTGAACTGCTCTGTCCAGATGGACATTTGAAAGACCTCTCCATAGGTCTTTGCGTCGACAAGCTCCTTCATTTTCACAACAATCGGCCAATATCGCACAGGGTATGCGGTCATGAGCACGAGTTTTCTGCTCTCGGCCTCACAAATCAGCTTCACACATTGTCGTTCGGTGTTGCATAGAGGTTTTTCCATGAGCACATGCTTGCCCGCCTGAAGGAAAAACATACCCGCCTCAAAGTGAAGGTCATGAGGCAGTGAGATGAGAACCGCATCGACATATTCCGACATCTCTTTGTAATCATAAAACACATAGGGAACGTCCAGTAGGGATTTGGCGCGGTTGGCGCGTTCGGGGAGGATGTCACAAACGGCTGTCAGTTCCATAATGTCAGAGAGCTCTCTCAAACCTAATTGGTGAGAATCACCCATGCCTCCGCAACCTATCAGACCCAATCGAATTTTACCCATATGTTTTCTCCATTCATTGATACCGAACTTTTACCTATTGTCTGAAAAACAAACAAAGACAAAGCAACTTGTCTTTGTCTTTGTTTAATCTGCTATCTCCAATAGTTGTTTGCCGCAGCGACCGTTTGGAAGTTGATAGCGATAACCTGTGATGCGCGTGTCAAGCTGTCTGCGTTATTTGCATAGTCTTGGCGTAAAAGCTTTTTCACTTCTTCGTCCTTTTGGATGTAGCCGACACCCTTGCGAGAGAGAGTTATGGCGAGCTCAAACCCCTCTTGCGGAGTGGCCGTAATCAATGATGGTAACCAGGTGCTCATGGGAAATACCTCCTTTGTTGGAATTGCGGTGCTTTATAAAACTACAGTCTGAATATTTTGCCCAAGGTTTTGAGGGCAAAGTGCTTCCAATCGAAACACTGTACATCATAACCTTGCTCACAATTGCATGTTAGCACATTTTCTTGTGTCCGTCAATAGCCCATGCAACACATTTTTCAAATGGGAGTAATTTATTTAATTCACCTAATAAAACGGACGTTTTGAGATGGTAGGCATGTTCTTTGTCTTCAAAAGGGATAAATTGATTTCTTTCTGATGTTGTCAAAAATTGCGTGAATTGTGGCGGCGGGCGCATAGGGGAGAATGGAAAACATCATGGAGAGCTCATATAGCAGGGTGGTTTTTCCCGATGGTTTTCCCTTTATGCGATCGCTGATTGCGCTGTAGGCGATGCCGTAAATATTGCCCACACTCATAATGCGAATAAAGGCTAAAAGCACCAGGGCGATGTCCTCGCCGTATTCATCGACAAGCCTCTGCCACGACTTTTTTGAGGATTTACCCCTGTTGTCGGCATAGTGCTGAGCAAAAAAGATGCCGACCATTTCATGCTGGGGCACAGCGCCTGTGTCGCCGCTCAGGATGGCTTCGATTTCTGCGGCGCTCATGCCCTCTTCCAAGGCAAATTTGGTGTGCGCAAAGGAGCATGCCTCACAGCCGTTTACCTCAGTGACCGCCAGCATAATCCTCTCTTTGAAATGAGCGGACACCAGCTTTTGTTTGCGGTTCAGCCTGAGGTGCTTGGCGCTTCTGATGGCAAGAACCAGGGCATTGTAAAATTCACAGTGGCTGTATATTTTTTTGTAGTATCTATTATCCATAGTTTTGTCTCCTTATTTAAGGGGAGGGGGGGTGTAAAAAACCATTTCTCTTGTGCTCTTTTACATCATTTACCATTGATGTTCTTAAATATCTCGGAAAAAACCTACACAATGGAAAACACCGAGACTATCCTTGTGCTGACAACAGTATTTTACTAACTCATATCCTTTGTGTCAAGGAAAGTAAGCTTTATAAACGAAATATGCGACATGTGATGAAATCAATATCAACCTTTTTATAAATTTAGTTTTCCCATGTAAAAAGGCCGATATGATAGGCAAAAACAATTCTTGATATTGTGCATTCCATATGATAGTATATCAAAAGAAAAATATATCTCTTTATAACAGGCGTTGAAAAATTTGGCAGAAAGCCAAATGCTAAAAGGAGCTGCACAATTTAAAAAGGCAAGGAGTGTTTCTATGAAAAAAAGCTTGATACTGATATTTTGCTTGATGATAATTTTGGGAGCTGTCTCGGGGTGTTCTGCTCCGCTTTTTGGTCTCTTTGACATAGATATAAACGCAAAAACAGGGAGAGAGACAACCACAAATGGGCTGGGGGATGTGTCGAAGACAGAAAAAATCGAAGGCATTTTGTGTGAAGGGGAGAGGTTTTCTGTTTTAGCTCCTAAAGATTGGGAGATAATGGAGATGACATATTCAGATGGGTTTCAGTTGTATAAACTAAGCGGAGAAGTTATACAAATACAATATGCAGGCTATAACCAAAGGGACGATGCAGCACAAAAAGATGTGGAATCTTTTGCGAGCAGATACAGCGGAACAGAGCCAAAGGAAGTTGAAATGCTGGGAAAAACCTTTTGGATGACGATTTATGAGTTCAACGGAGCAGAACAGACCCTCTATGCACGTATGGAAGATGGCGTAAAATTGACCATACAGACGGCAAAGGGCAATTATGAAAACAATGCGGCATTCAGGGCAATAATAGACACGGTAGAATTCAAGTAAAACAGGGTGGTTAAAGGTGAATGATGTCAAGCTGACCTTGATAATAATTGCGATCTTGAGCGTAATTTCGGCAGTTGTCTTTTTCGTTTATATGAAAAATAGGCAGGGAAAAGATGCGGAGCTAAATGAATATTGCTTGAAAATGGGATATACCTGCAATAAGACCAAGGAGTCTTTATTATCTACCTTGACCGTCGAGAGCGAAAACTTTGTTTTGGAAAGCTTTATGAAGGCTCTGAAAAATCCGGCTGAAACAAGTGCCACCTATGAGACAGGCACAAAGTGGAAATCAAAAACGCAGGACAGCAGACGTCCTGTATATGTCATCGGTAGCATACCTTTTGACGGAGCATGGAAAGAGGCGCCGAAAAGCGTGAAGGAGAGGGCAATTCAAATACTGAAAGCAGAGAGCGGATTTGAATTTGATCCAAAACAAGCTCAAGTGATTGATGTGGGAGGCAAATCTGTTTTTCTTTTATTTGAAGAATCCCCCGGTGCAAGCTATGGGGTTGTTCAAAGGCTTAAGCCTTTGCTGAAAGAATGGTCAAAAGAGCAAGTCATATATATCAAAAGCTCTCCCGAAGAGGTGGTCTTGCAGGTGCACAGATACTTTGTCAAAGATGCGGAGATGCTAAAAAAGGTGCTTGCATTGGCAAATGTTATATAAAACAGATATACGGCGACATATTACAAACAAACCTCCAAGGAGCCGGAGAGCTAAAGGCTAATTGGAGGCTTTTGTGCTCTTTGTGGCAAATATCGCTTTTAAAAACACAAAGATTCATTTGATGGTCTGAAACAAAGGCGTCAAGCAATGCACTTTACAGGCTGTGGGGTGTCACTTATAGACTGAATTAATTGGATGTGACTGAGATCATCATCTCAATTATAGCCGCACCCAGTTCTGCCCCTTTCCATGAGGGAAATCCTCCGTATACAAAGAGGGTGTAAAAGGCATCTGAACCTTTCAAGGCGACAGCCACCGCGCTGAATTCGTCAATCACATAGAAGATAGCACTGTCCCATGCGGAGGATTTGAGAGAAACAGGGCTATATGCACTTGCCACGGTTTTTTGACCCTCAAACCATGCAGAACCGACATCTATATAGACATATGTATGAATCATAAACATTGCGGAAGTGTCGCTTGTGAAAATCCCGCCAAGAACTCCCGGTGTTTCGGAGGGTATAAACCAATAGTCGGCCACGCCGATGAGCTTTTCCAGCTTGTCTATACCGGCATCAAAGTCGAAATTTGGCTCGCCCTTTTGATTGGTTGAGGTGTTGGGCAGTGACTCCGAAAGGGGAGTTGTGGGCTCGGGTTGATTGGTTTTCGCCGTCGCATCTGTTTTAGAAGAAGCAGTGCTTTGCGTTGCTTGTGACTTGGTTGATTTGGGCTCGTCTTTGTCCAGACCAATGGCACAGCCGCTCAGAAAAAGCAGGAGCGCCAATCCAAGCATCATAAGTTGAACTGATAATTTTTTCATAGATTTGACCTCCTTTATGAGGGTAATTTGGCTATCAAGAGAGGAAATATTAAACATCAAAACAGCATGACTTCTGCATATTATTATACCACTCTAATGTGAACATATTGAGAACTTATTTGGCAGATTCAGATGCAGAGCCGCCGATATAAAAGTATAAATCTGTTGCAGAAGACTTTTCCGACAAAAACCATGCATGGTCTTGGATATTGTTCCCATCTCCATAGAGCACATGTATGAGCACTCGTTTGCGAAAAGAATTCTCATGCCATGCTTCGAGGAGCGAAACCTTGAAATCCTCTATGTCTTTTCTGACTTTCATCTCAAAACCATTCTGATTTGTGGCATATCGCGAGCTTTCGCGCAGGATTTTTGGCAAAAAAGGCTCAGGGAGGGTTGTGCCGTCAGAAGAATTGGTTATTTTTAATCTCGGAGTGATAAAGCTCTCGATTTCATCAAAGGGAACCACCATAACCAAGCCATCTTTTTCAGCTCGCTCTACTTGCGTCAAATTTTTGTTAAACTCGTAGGTTTCGTATCCGTCAAGCAATCTATCCCCATCAAGCCTGTAGCTATATGACCATGTTGTATGCTGCAATCCAAGGGATAAAACCGGCTGGAAATAGTCATTTAGTATTTCATCTCTATTTTCGCCTGTTATCTCAATGGGTTGGAATTTTTCAAATGAGACTGACTTTAAAAACTGCTTGAAACCGTGATTGCATGTCGAAAGATCATAGTCCAAGGACATCAGCCATTGATTCAATTCCTCTTCCTCTTGTTGTTTTCTCTTCTCAATTTTGGCGGGCAGGGCGTCGAGATATTTTTTAGAGGAGAAATCGATGCCGAAATTTTCAAAATCATGCATATATATCGAGCGATTGTCATCTGTTAGAAAGCCTCTGCTCAGCGAAGTGTTCGTCTTATATCCATTGCCTTTTATATAAAGCGTGGATTTCTTTATTTTCCACTTTCCTTTAAGAATTTTGTTCCCCATCTCAATTCTGCATCTTCCCATTGACTTGAAAATGAGTTTCAAATCGTCGTCAAACCTGGAAGACACGGGCGCTTGCAGACCCGGCATGCTAATTGTCAGACCAGTCCACTCATCATTTATGAGGAGATCTGCTTCTTTTCTTTTGCCTTTATCTTTAAAGTAAATCCGGAAAAAAGCAATTATAATTATTATGGCAAGAAAAACAGCACCGATAATATATGGCATCCATACTCTCCTCATGTTTTTGCTATATTATATCACAGAAAACAAATCGAATTCATATGAAATAGGTGGTTTTAATCCAGAGATGTTTTAGCTGTCGGAAGCTTGTATTCATTTTTCTTGGCAACTGCTTTTTAGGCTTTTTTTATACTTCCTGATACCTGCCCGGATATCCGGTTTTAGCACAATATGCCGAAACAAAAAATTTCCTTTGGATATGTTATCTCCGTAAAATTTTATATCCTTTTTTCTGCCTTTTTCAGATAGCTCAATGCTATAAGCATGGCAAAGCTCGAAAGCGCAGCTTAGTTTCTTTCCGCCGAGGGCAAAAATCTTTGTCTTGCCGTTCATTTTAAAACCGGATAGTTTCATCATAAAACCCATGGTGCCCGGCATATACTGCAGGGCACCATAGCTGTTGGTGTAAACCACGGGCACCTCGAAAGCATCAAGATATTGGTTGCACAGATTGTCGATGGCTGCCAATTCTTTCAAGTCTTTTTTAGGATTTCCCGGGCTGCCATGGGGAAAGCAAATCAAGGAGATTTTTTCATCTTTTATGTTCTCATAAAAATGCCTGCGATTTGCATCATAGCATATGGCAACGGCTATATTTCCAAATGGCGTTGGTATAATACTGTCAAACCATCCCCTTTTAAAAACAGCAGCCTCGGCTTCGCTTTTTGTCACGGAGCCATATACCTGATTTCCGTCGGCTATCATATATCGGTTGTAATAATCCCCGTTTTCAAGGTCAACATATCCCACCCCTATAAAGGCACCATATTTTGCGGCCATCGACTTTGCCCATTGTGCCGTGTCTTTGCCGCAGTTGTCGGCGTATTTCCATATGCTTTGATTGGGTATATAACCGCAAAGAGATAGTTCCGGCAGCAGTACCAAATCAGGGGAGGGCAGAGCAGAGATCAGCACTTCTATATAAGCTTTTCGCTCGTCAATGCCATTTATATCATTGTTTAGTTCTAAAGCAAATATTCTCATAAATCCCTGCCTTAATATAACAGATGCGATGTTCCGAATCTGACCTTGCTGTACATTCTTCCGCTTTGCCAATGATTTAATCTCTGTTCATTATACCACATAAGCAGGTCTTTGAACCGGAACAGTAGAAAAGTTGACCATGTTTCAAATCAAAAACACAAAGGTTTCATGATTTGCGGAAAACCGCCGACGATGAAACCTTTGTGTAACAGTATCAGATTATTTTATTGTCAATCTAACTCATAGAGGCATTGTCATTTTTTGCGTTTCCATAAAAGCTCGCCGAAATGACCAACGCTAAAACCAACGCCAAGACAGAGCAACGCAATCAGGGCTATTATCCAACCGGAAACACCTTTTGTCGGAGTTGCATCATCATCAATATCAGAATCCGGTGTGGACATTATTGTTTCAGTGGTGACTTCGGTCATTGGTGTTGTCTGCGGAGGCTCTGTTTTCGGGGGCTCAGTTTGCGTCGTTGTCAGTGGTGGTTCTGTTTCCGGTGGTTCTGTCTCTGCCGGTGCAGTGGTCTCATCATGGGAGGGAGCACGCTTGACAACAATGATATACTCTTGCTTGTCGCCGTTTTCGGCAATGCAGGTCACCTTCAGGGGATTATCTTGCCCCGCAACAAGGCTTTCGCCTCCGGAAATTTCGATATTGGCCTTGTTGTCTTTGGCAACCGCATTGGCCTTCACACTTTCAACCTCATAGGGGAGCCATATTATATATTCAGGTAACCTCTAATAATTGATTTTTTAAATTGATATTTTGCAGTTCAGGCAGTTT
>CAYTOF010000017.1:0-33105 GCA_964439435.1 uncultured Oscillospiraceae bacterium | reverse complement strand
TTGCTGGAATGGCTCTGTTGGAGGACAAATGACATACTATCATGACGTTGCCGGTAAACAATGCGAAACGAAGATTCCAATCATTGAACGCAAAGGTCCCGGTTTGTTTGATAGAAAAATTCGCTCATTTCTTGATGCGATTTTAAACGATTGGCCCTCTCCGATACCTTCCAAAGAAATATTATACAACCAAGTCATAATAGATGGCATAGCAAAATCTGCCGCTCTTGGGCATGAAATAAATATTGTAATACCTGAAATATAAAAAACAACCAGCATATAAAGCGTGATTGCAATCATGCTTTATATGCTGGTTGTTTTTCCATCACATTTTAAGAACAGCTAAGGAGATTACATGATCAAAATTTCTAAACCCATTGTAACTCGAATTATGGTTGAAGAAAATCAAGAAATAATTATAACCGGTCAAAAAAGTACAACTGAGTTTAACAAGTATGTTCTTTTGTTAAATACTCCGACACCTTTAATGGGCGAGTTAAAATACATTTCTGATGGTGTCGAAGTTTCAGAAACCTTCTTCGTGGAGAAAGGTGTAGTCGAGTTTTCTAGTTATATCGATGAGGCATACGCAGGAAAAACTGGTGATTTTCCCGCAGCATTGAAATTTGTTAAACTGATGGAGAGTTCAGAGAGCATTGGTATAGATTCAATTATGCTCATAATGTGCGATCCAATACCTAAGAGAATATATCTAAAAAATGAATTTATAAAAATTGGAGTATCTTTGAATTATGGAGGTGCTTTAGATTATTTTGAAGTATTGACAGATGATGTAGCGGCCATAAAACAAGACAATAAGGTGGTTGTTGGGCCGGGAATTGCCAACTATGTAAACGAAGAGGCAATAATAAGCAAAAACGTTAACTTGCTTAATTGCCATGACACCGGGAGGCTAGTGCAACAATCATTTTATGGCATAGGAGAAACGCCTTATGAAACGGGCTTAATGATGGGACTTGATTGGCCATATAATCCTGTTATGGGAGGAGATAGAACAAATTCATCTAGTAAAATTGTCGACTTCAAGCTTTTAAAAGACGACAATGTGCCAAAGCTCTATGCTAAATGCAGACCACAAGATTGGGGACACTGTAACAAGCCCACAGCATCCTATATGGAAGTAATCTATTCATTAGATGGCACATGCATAAGAGTGGATAACAAATTTACAGATTATTCGAAATATAATCATCCAAACAACGGCCAAGAAATGCCAGCTTTTTATGCGATTGAGCCTCTAGATAGATTGTGGCATTATGATGGAGTATTAACAAGCCAAGATAATCTTCCTTTTTGGCACCAGAGGAATACGCGTTTTGTATCGACAGAAAGTTGGTGGGCTTGGACAAATAAAGAAAGAGATGGGTTTGGAGTTGGTTTGTTTGTGCCGGGGCTTACATCTGCAGTTGCCGGTATTTATAAACACAATGAGCCTTTGTCTACTGTACCGTGCGAAAGTGATCCAACAGTATATGTTGCACCTATCGCGCGATATGCCATACCAACATTTCGACCACTGGAATATTCTTATATATTGACAGCTGGCAGATTATCAAAAATTAGAAAAACTTTTGAAGAAAAAAGCTACATTCTCCCGGTGTTTAATGAAAATGAATATTTGAAAAAGGATTAGTATTGATGCTAAAGTGGTGACAATATGAATGTTAAATTAATAAAGGCTTTAACTGATATGATAGAAAAGGATATTTTGGAGGAGAAGATATTCGGTGCGGCTGTGCGCGTCGTGGAAAAAGAAAATAGCTTGGTTGATTTAGATATAGGTGTTAGCAAAAATGACTTATTTAGACTGGCGTCAATGACAAAACCGATTACAGCTGTAGCTATTCTTATTGCAGAAGAAAGAGGCTTATTGCATCTGGGGGATTCAGTAAAAAAATATTTGCCGGAATATGCCGATATGACCATCGGAAAATTAATAAACGGTGAAATAGTTGCGTCACATAAAGCTGAAAATGAGATTAAAATATTCCATTTGCTCTCACATACTTCAGGGATATTATGTGGCGATATGGGAGAACAAAATTTTCCGGAAGTGAATTTACACAGAAATTCTTTGGAGCAAGCCACAAGCTACTATCCAAAGACATTACTTGCCTTTGAACCATTTACACAAGAAAGTTACAGTCCGCTGGCCGCTTTTGATATAGCGGCTAGAATTATTGAATTAGTTTCAAGTTTAGAATATGATGATTTTCTTAGACAATACATATTTGCTCCATTAGATATAAAAGATACAGGATTTTCATTGAGCAAAGAAAGAAGAGAACGACTCACACCAATGCATGCGCAGGATAAGAGTGGTCATTCTATGGAAGTTCACCTAGGCGGAACGATGGGAAATTTACCAGACACTTATTTTTCAGCCGGGGGAGGTTTAGCGGGATCTGCTGATGACTATTTAAAATTTGCGCTTATGTTGCTTCATAACGGCGCTGGTTTGCTAAAACCAGAAAGCGTAAATAAAATGGCAAGCGAAGTTTGGCCTGGTTGGGGGCTTGGAGTGCGTATAGTTGGCAATGATCCCTATCTGAACAGAATGACATATGGGTGGAGCGGAGCGTATGGAACTCATTTCTTTATTGACCCATCGCAGGATCTAGTTGCGATTTACATGAAAAATTCCATGTATGATGGTGGAAGTGGAGCACAAAGTGCACGCGCATTCGAACGCTTGGTAATGCAGAATTTGGTATGCTGTTAGAAGAAACGCCGTAAAAATCATTAGATTCATTGACTCCTAATGAATCTAATGATTGTGGTGCGGGTAACCATTAGAAAGTTTTGGGGATGTTCATTGTTTATAGTATTAATATGGAGGAAGTAATGAAATTATACATTTTTGGGACATGCGCGGGCACTGAGCCCATGGAAAGAAGACAGCATGTGTCGTTTGCAGTTGGTGTAAATGATGCTCTATATTGGTTTGATGCAGGAGAAGCGTGTGGACGGACTGCGCATCTTATGGGTCTGGATCTTTTGAAGATAGAGAAAATATTCATATCACATACACATATGGACCATGTAGGAGGATTGGCAAATTTATTATGGTATATAAGGAAGCTTAGCAATGTAAAAAACAATTTGCCAAGTGCAGATGAAATCAAGTTGTTTATTCCAAATATGGAAACATGGGAAGGGATTAAGAAGATATTATCAAACACAGAAGGGGGATTTAGAATTGGCTTTAACATCATAGCTTCTCCTATACAGCAAGGGCTTCTGAGTGAAGATAAAAACATCCAAGTGACGGCAATACAAAACAGTCACTTGGAGCATGGGGCTTTGGGCAAAGGGGGATCATTTTCATTTGGCATTAAAAGCAAAGAGAAATATGTTGTTTACTCCGGAGACATAGGTTCACCGCAGGATTTGGACATATTGTTAGATAAAGAATGTGATGTACTGATGATCGAAACAGGTCATCACAAAATAGCAGATATTTGCAACTGGGCAAATGAAAAACCGATAAAAAACTTATTTTTCATACATAATGGAAGGGAAATATTAAACGATATAGATAGTGCTTATATTTCCATTGCTGCATTTAAAGGCAATGCTCGCATATTGGAAGATGAGGATATTATAGAAATATAAGATTCGGAATTTTTATCTATCAGCAAATACAATAAACCGACAGTCAAATTGCTAGTTTGGATAATCAAACTGTATCTTCTGTAGTTGGTTCCAAAGAAGATGAAGGTGTAGCGATAGATGATTTATATTGAGTGTATGTTACCATGCCGGGTCTAGCGCCTGGTTTTCTTTTTACATTACTGACAAATGTGTAATCGACCAAAACTTTTTCTAAATTGCTAAGAGAAGAATTCTGAGCAGCTATATTAATTGCTTTTATAAGAATATCGTCTGTGGGCGTTTTACCTCCACAAACTAAAATACAATGACTTCCAGGCGCTTCCCGAACATGGAGCCATATGTCCTTGCGCGAAGCTCTCTTGAATGTCAGCTCCTCATTTTGTTTTGCTGTCCTACCACAGAAGACAATAAAATCGTCCTCTAGGTTATATCTTTTATAAGTCAATGGAATTGATTTATTGTTCTTTCTTCTTTGAGTTGAAGATATGAAGCCCGAAACAATCAATTCTTCTTCTATGTGTCGCATAGTATTCGCGTCTGCAGTAGATATATCATATAAGGCTGACTTAATATATAAAATATCTTCTTCGTTTTTAGCAATCAGCTTTTGCAGATGTAAATTAGCAGATTTTAGTCTTGAATACTCATTGTAATATTTCTGTATGTTTTGATGTAAAGATAAACGAGGGTCAAGCTCGATTTCAATTGTTGTGTCTTCGAAATCATAGATATTAGGTAAAAGAGCAGAGGTAGCCCCAGGCTTAATGGTATGCCCAAATGCTCCTAGAATGTCAGCTTTCATTCTATATGTATCTCTTTTTGTTGTCTGTCCAAGTTCGAGCTTACGGGCTTCGAGTTTTCGAGATTCGCGCTTTAACAATGAGAGAAGTTTTCTATTTAGTTCAATTTGGCGCATGTCACTTAAAGCATTATCTTTCGTAAAGACATATTCATCCAGTAGGGCACCGAATGATTGAAAATACTTGACATGAGAAATACCAGGCAGTGAGATCTTAGTAAATGAAAAGTCTTGCATTTTTCCGTTAACATAAATTGCAACAGGGAAATAGATGCCCTTTCTTATATCACTCAACAAAGATGAAAGGGCTTGAAATAATGTCTCCAACTCGAAGTCTTTCACATCACTCATGATTCTATTGGCATCCACATTAGAACGCTGCAGCAATACACGGCAAATAAGAGGGGAGAGCCCAAAAATTATTTTTGGCAACTCTTTTGCCGCTTTCGAATTGCAGTTTGATGCGTGAGATTTAAATGTCTCGTAATGTAGATTAGTTAAGCACAATTGACCTTTTTGTCTTAGGGGATATCGATATATCAATCCGGGAACAATCGGGCGTTCCGGATTGTTTTCAGGGTCAATACGGCGTAAGCAAATCATAATATGATTTTCAATATCAGTAAGTATTATATTAGAAGCTCGTCCGATTGCCTCAAATATAAGATGTCTCACAGTTGTTTCGCCAAAATCATCAATGCACGAAAATGAAAAAATGCAGATTCGTTCCGGAAACGGTTGTTGGACTTTTACTAGTCGAGCTCCTACTAGCATACGCCTAAGATAAGAGCAAAAAGCGGGCGGCGCAGAGGGGTTTTCTTTTCTTTCCTCTGTTAAATACATATAGGCAGAGCTGGGGTTGGCATTTAAAGACAGACGGACTGAGCCGGAACGTCCACGAAGTGATAATACAATTTCGTTTTTACCCGGCTGCGATATTTTGTCTAATTTGGAATCTATGAAGTTATTAATTTCATAAACGACACCAGCAAGAAATAGTCCATCAAAACCCATTTAATCTACTTCTCCTAAATTTTTAAAGAACGCGAAAAGACAGTGCTTACATTTTAGAGATTAATAATGAATAAAGTGTGTGGAGGTGCTCTCTTCTGATTTCATCTGAACCTGATATAGTGAGGGCAGAAAGTTCTCGGAACACCTTCCTTTGAGCAGCGTTTATATAAACTTCATAATGTTTGGCAGTTGCCTGAGTTTTTCGCCCTATATAGTGATAAAGTTTGTTTTTTTCTACTTCGCAACCACATACGGATGCTTTTTTAACTGCGAGGCATTCGTATATTCTGCCGGAATCAAAAGCAATCCTCCAGTCTGCAATGAAGAACCCGATTTCTGATAGGTGTAATCTAAGACGATCCGGCTTTGTCATGGGGGAAAGTATGTAAGTTCGGGTATCGTTTTCAAGAGATGAATCTAAAATGGATGCAATGGTTTCGGCGCCCATACCGGCTATCACCACAGCTTCTGCCTCTTCTGCTGCGATGACAGAAAGCCCGTCACCTATTCTAAAGTCTGCGAATTCACTCAGACCGATGTTGTCTAGGCGTTCGCGTGCGATTAGAAGTGGTCCGGGCTTAATATCTGTACAAATTGCATAACGGACTCTCCCGGAAGAAAGCAAGTAAGAAGGCAATAGTCCGTGGTCTGATCCTATATCTGCAATTGTATTACAAACAGGCACTAACTCTGCTATGGCTGCAAGTCTGTTTGAAAGCTTAATTTTATTTAGTCCCATGTTCTTAATAGACGTAATCAATTATTTAGCCTTGTTTGCTAAAAAACCATTCATTTTTTCTAAAAGTTGATCGCAGTCAGTATCATGCACTTCGCATGCTTGTTCAATTGTTTCCATGCGAGAAGCAGGACAACCTAAACAATGCATTCCAATCTCGAATAAGAACTGCGATAACTCGACATCCAACTTAAGGATATCGACTATAAGCATGTCTCTTGTAATTTCCATAGTATCCTCCAAAATGTAATTTTATTATAAAATTATACCATATATTGTGGTGAATCTGCAAGGTTGAATATAACAAAATGTCCTTCTGAAATTATATCATTATTGTGCTTAAATCATTTGTTTGGAAACAGCCAAGTAAGATTTATGCACATTTGGGAAACTTTTAAACACAGAAACTAAGCAAACGAGAGCAGACCAGCGTGTTTACAGTATAAAGTTAATAATATCACTTACTTTGTTTAAAATACTTGCTTTATTACACAATCTATGTTAAAATATCTAGAGTTATCCTAAATTCCTAAGGTACCAATTGATTTAGGAGTAAATACACACACGTACCACCTATATCCCATGTGCCAATATTTGGTTGGGATCGGGGTTTAAGTGCGTGGAGGATAAAACAAATTAGGAGGAAGAATATGTCAGTAGTATCAATGAAAAGCCTTTTAGAGGCAGGGGTTCATTTCGGACATCATACACGCCGCTGGAATCCCAAAATGGCACGTTTCATCTTTACAGAGAGAAACGGTATTTATATTATAGACCTTCAAAAGACTGTCAAAAAACTGGATGAAGCTTACTATTTCATACGAGACGTGGCTGCTGAAGGCAAGGGAATTCTATTTGTAGGTACAAAAAAACAGGCACAAGACTCAATAAAAGCTGAAGCTGAGCGAGCTGGTGAATATTATGTAAATGCCAGATGGCTTGGCGGGATGCTTACTAACTTTAAAACAATACAAACGAGGATTGCCAGGCTTGCACAGTTAAACGCAATGGAAGCGGATGGCACTTTTGACCTTTTGCCTAAAAAAGAAGTAATTAAGCTTCGCTTAGAAGCTGAGCGACTTGAAAAGTACCTTGGTGGTATAAGAGAGATGAAAAAACTGCCGGGAGCTATATTTGTAGTAGATCCACGAAAAGAAAAGATAGCGATAGCGGAAGCGAGAAAGCTTGGTATTCCGATTGTTTCAATAGTTGACACTAATTGTGACCCGGATGAAATTGACTATGTTATACCCGGTAACGATGATGCCATTCGCGCAATTAAGCTTATATGTCAAACCATGGCAGATGCTATTCTTGAAGGTAAGCAAGGAGAATCTTTTAGCGAGGCAGAAGAAGTCGCTGAAGTTGAATCAGACGAGCAACAAGAAGATTAGATTTTGTTTGAGGGTTGTGTGAAAATACGAAATGGAGTGAAATAAATGCAAATAACACCGGCTGCTATAAAGGAATTAAGGAACATGACAGGAGCAGGAATGATGGAGTGCAAGCAAGCTCTTCAGCATACCTCGGGGGACATAAAAAAAGCTTTGATTTATTTGCGGGAACGAGGTGTCGCTGCCGCTGAAAAGAAATCCTCGAGAACTGCCGCAGAAGGTATGGTTTATCCTTATGTATATGAAAGCGGAATCGCAGTTATTGTAGAAGTTAATACAGAAACTGATTTTGCTGCCAAAAACGAAACGTTCATTAGCTTTGTCAAAGATATTTCAAGTGTCATTGCTAAGAATCAACCAAGCACGGTGGAAGAGTTGGAAGCACTAAATTATCCCGGAAGCGAAGAAAGTGTTGGTGATGAACTAAAAAACAAGATTCTTGTCGTTGGTGAAAATATTAAAATTCGTAGATTTGAGTATTTTGCACCTGAGGAGAACGCCGTCTTTGTTTATTACAATCACCATCTTGCCAACAAAATCGGTGTTTTGGTTGAGCTTAATGTTTCGGCAGGTGGAGAAAATGTTGAGGAGATTACTGCGTTTGGTAAGGATGTTTGCATGGGTGTAGCGGCTAATAGACCTGAATATATTTCCAGAAAAGACATACCAACAGCCAGAATTGAACAGGAAAAAGAAATACTTAAAAGTCAAGCTATAAATGAAGGAAAACCGGAAGCGGTTGCGGAAAAGATAGTGATGGGAAGGATTTCTAAGCTTTATAATCAAATTTGCCTTTTGGATCAACCATATATTAGAGATCAAGATATTACCGTTGATGATAAACGCAAGGAACTTGAAAAAGAGTTGGGATATACTGTCTCCGTTTCAAAATTTGTAAGATATGAATGCGGAGAAGGAATTGAAAAAAAAGCTGACGATTTTGCCTGTGAAGTTGAAAGAATGATGAAGGAATAATTTAACTTAAACTCATAATTAAAGCAACCACGGTATGCCTTGGTTGCTTTAATTATGAGTGGAATTATTTAATAAAATAAGCTATAAAAAATGAAAAATACTAAGGACGTATTAGAGGTCCGTTTCCTTTACAAATCGCATATATTGTGTTATAATATTCTTGATATACTATATAAGCAACATCAGATACTTCACTGTTTTAATTAGCAAATGATGCAAACATAGAAACGGAGCGTGTTTTATGAAGATTAGTGAGGCCGTGAGCCTATTAGAAGCTGAGGTATTATCAGGCCATGACCTTTTGCATAAAGAAGTAACTTCCGCATGTGGCTCAGATATGATGAGCGATGTGTTAGCTTTTGTCAAAGACCATTCTATGCTCTTGACCGGACTTGTGAATCCGCAAGTTGTGAGAACGGCTGAAATGATGGATATCCGTTGTATAGTATTTGTGCGTGGCAAAACACCAAATGACAGTATTCTAGATCTTGCAAAACAAAACGAAATTGTAATTCTCAAAACTAATTACCGTTTGTATTCGGCTTGTGGCATACTTTATGAAGCCGGACTAAAGCCAAAAGGGTGCGACCGTGTATGATTGAACCTGTAAAATATAGTTATATTGTCAATGGTGATGACTTCATGTCCGCTGGAGAAGCCAGTGCAGATATAAAAAGAGCTTTGAGACAAATAGGACTTGACAGCGAAATCATAAGGCGTGCCGCAATTTCTATGTATGAAGGCGAAATTAACATGGTACTTCATGCCCATGGTGGAACTGCGGATGTGATGATTTATGACGACAAAATAGAGATTGTTTTGCGCGACAATGGCCCAGGAATTGAAGACATTGAACTTGCGATGTCTGAGGGCTATTCTACAGCACAGGACAATATTCGAGCACTTGGATTTGGAGCCGGTATGGGCTTACCGAATATGAAAAAATATACCGACAGTATGGAAATTGAGTCTAAGCCGGGAGAAGGTACAACGGTTATTATGACAATTATAATATAAAAGTTACAAAGGAATAAGCTTAGTAAATTAAGCCGGTGAGATGATGAATAGCATATTTCACTCAGTTAGATTAGACCCTGAACGCTGCAAAGGGTGTATTAACTGTATGAAGAGATGTCCCACACAGGCAATACGTGTGCGGCAAGGAAAGGCGACAATAATTGAAGAAAGATGCATTGATTGCGGCGAATGTATTCGTATTTGTCAAAACAGAGCAAAAAATGCGTATTGTGACGATTTTGGCTCTTTATCTAATTTCGAGTGGAATGTTGCCATGCCGGCACCTTCTTTTTATGGGCAATTTGAAAACATCGACGATATAAACATGATTCTTACAGCTCTTAAAACAATTGGATTCGATGATGTTTTTGAAGTTAGTCGTGCCGCAGAATTGGTATCCCATTTAACCAGAAAAAAGTTTGATGAGATAAGAGCTTCGGTTAACGGTCCTGTTATTAACTCGGCTTGCTCAGCGGTAGTGCGATTAATTCAAACTAGTTTTCCGACTTTATGTTCAAATGTCTTGCCTGTAAAGGAACCATTTGCGCTGGCAGCTCAAATGGCTAGAGAAGAGGCGATAAAGAAAACTGGTCTTCCACCGGAAAAAATTGGAATTTTTTTCCTCTCGCCTTGTCCGGCAAAAGTTACTTCAGTTAAGTCTCCAATTGGAACAGATAAGATAGATATAGATGGAGTTATAGCCTCTTCCGCTGCGTATAAAAAGCTCCTTGTCGCATTAAAACAAATTGATGAACCGGAAGACTTAATGCAGTCTGGAATTGTTGGTATAAATTGGGCAACAAGCGGAGGCGAAAGTGCAGCTTTATTAACAGACAAGTATATAACTGCTGATGGAATTGAAAATGTGATTCATGTTTTGCGTGAAATCGAGGATGGTAAATTAAATGATATCGATTTTGCAGAACTTTCAGCTTGCCCGGGGGGATGCGTGGGTGGCGTACTAAATGCCGCTAACCCTTTTGTTGCGCGAGCAAGAATTAAAACGCTACGGAAATATCTACCGATGTCTCCTAATAAATTGGCAGATGGGGATAATAAAAATATGTTTTGGGAGAGTGTTCTGGAATATAGCGCGATATACAGACTTGATGAGGATGTTGGAAAGGCAATAAACCTTATGAAACGAATAGATAGAATAGTCGATCGTTTGCCAGGGCTTGACTGCGGTTCATGTGGGGCGCCTACTTGCAGAGCCTTTGCAGAAGATGTGGTTATGGGAAAAGCGGATGAAAGTGACTGTATTATAAAATTCAGACAAGAAATATCAGTGCTTTCAGATTTAGGCTTAGAATTGTCACAAATCATTCCAGCACCTTTCAGACAACAAACTGGCATTTCAAACGACCCAGAAGGCGAAGTTTAAGAATGAAAATTAAAACGAGAGAGCTAACACAAAAATTGAATCTGAAAATTATTAATGATGCGATAGATAGAGAGATTTCGTCAGGATTTGTTGGAGATTTGTTGAGTTGGGTTCTTGGTAAAGCTAAGCCAAATTCCGCTTGGATTACGGTAATGACAAATGCTAATGTTGCTGCTGTCGCATTTATGTGTGATGTATCTTGCGTAATTCTTTCGGATGGCTCAAAGCCTGACGCAAATCTGTTGAAGAAAGTAAAAAATGAAGGAATAAACCTTTATTCCAGTGAATTTAGCTCGTATGAGTTATGTGTTTTGATTTCTAAATACTTATAGTTTCGGTGAATGCAGTATCTTATAAGGGAAGGGGCTCGGCACATTAGACTTCATTATGACCTTCATATCCATAGCGCTCTTTCACCATGCGCTCAAGATGATATGACCCCAAATAACATTGTAAATATGGCAAAGTTAAATGGACTTGATATAATTGCTGTGACCGACCATAACTCTGCTTTGTCATGTAGAGCAGTATGTAAAGCCGGAGAACATGCCGGCTTAATAGTTGTCCCTGGCATGGAATTGACGACCGCTGAGGAAATACATGTTCTCTGTTTATTTGGTGATGTGCGCAGTGCTGAGCAATTCAATGTTTATGTTGATAAACTTCTACCGGATTTTAAAAACAAACCTGAAATTTTTGGAAATCAAATCGTTTATGATGAAAATGACATACCTGTAGGCTTTGAAGAGAAGCTTTTAATAAATGCCACCCGAATACAATTAGATGATGTGGCAATGTGTGTGCAATTTTATGGTGGTATTGCAGTATTAGCTCACATAGACAGAGAGTCTAATGGAATACTCTCGATATTGGGAACTGTAGAACCGCACATGGGATTTACCCTTGCCGAATTGTCCGAATATGCATGTGTCGAAGAGTATGAAAATAGATTTGAGTTTTTGAGAATTATTCAAAATTCCGATGCTCATGCACTTTGGCAAATAGCTGAACCTAACCAAAATAATATTATTTTTGGTGACATTAAAACAGCAAAAGACTTTATATTATCAATAACACAAATATCAAAGGATTATTGTATAGAAATTTAGAAATCATAGACAGAAAATTGTATAAGAAATATATAGATATTTGGACTAATATCTGTTATAATTAAAGAACGTGTGCGTGATACGCGCTACACTAAGTAATGAAGAGAGGATTCTTAAGGTAATATGAAAAACAAACTAGAGGTGATTCCATTCCAGGATTCGCCGGAAAATCGTGCGTCTTTAGAAAATGTTATTGCGGAGCATAAGGATGTGCCAGGAGCACTTGTGCAAGTTCTAAAGAAAGCTCAAGAGATATATGGATACCTGCCTTTGGAAGTGCAAATCGAAATATCTAAAGGATTAGATATACCTCTTGAGGAAATATATGGTGTTGTAACCTTCTATTCCCTTTTCTCAATTACTCCTAAAGGTAAAAACAAAGTTTCTGTTTGCTTGGGCACGGCATGCTATGTAAAAGGCGCAGGTATAATTCTGGATAAGTTGAGTGAAGAATTAGGCATTGAGAAAGGCGAGTGTACACCTGATGGGCTGTTTTCACTTGATGCCTGTCGTTGTGTCGGAGCATGCGGCCTTGCTCCTGTTGTTATGGTAAACGATGATGTATATGGTAAAGTTTCACCTGAAGAGGCAGTTAATGTTCTTAAAAAGTATAGAAAATAAACCAAAACTAAATCACTTAGATGGAATTCATAATGAGAGAGATTTCACTTCATTTGCTGGACTTATTTCAAAACTCAGTGGCTGCAGGAGCAGATCTTATAGAAATCGAAATTCGGTCAGAAACAAAAGACAATACCTTACGCATTTCCTTAAAAGATAATGGAAAAGGTATGGATTCTTTTGAGTTGGAAAAATGCACTGACCCATTTTACACCTCGAGAACTACTCGCAATGTAGGGCTGGGTATACCTTTTTTGAAAATGTCTGCCGAGCTCACAGGTGGACACTTCAAAATCTCATCTCAGCCAGGAATAGGAACTGACATACAAGTCCTTTTCAACTCAGATCATATTGACTCTATACCCCTTGGCGATATAAATAGCACTATGTTGATTTTGATAAGCCAAGCAAACGAATATAATCTCACATATAAAAGAATTACAGATAATAAATTATTCGAAATAGACACCAAGGTCATGCGTGAATGTTTGGAGGATGTTTCGATGTCCTCTCCTGAAGTCACGCAGTTTTTGCGTGACTATCTTGATGAAAACTCGCCTGACAAATGGCAAGAAAATAATTAATACAAATATTTCTATAAGGAGCTTTGGTATGAAAAGCCTAGAGGAACTTAGAGCTATAAAAGAGAAAATGAAAGAGCAAGTAGGTCTGCGTGGCAGTGTCGACTCTCCGATCCGTATTGTCGTTGGTATGGCTACATGTGGCATTGCTGCTGGAGCAAGACCCGTTATGACGGCCATTTCGGAAGAATTGGCAAAACGAAAACTGAACAATATAGCTTTGACTCAAACAGGCTGTATAGGCATCTGCCAATATGAGCCAATTGTTGAGATTCATAAAGATGGCGAAGAAAAAGTTACATATGTAATGATGACCCCTCAAAAAGCAAAGAGGATAATAAGTGAGCATGTTGTAAATGGTAATGTGGTAACCGAATATACAATCGGTGCCAATTTAAAATAATCAGGAGGAACTATGTATCGTTCACATGTATTAGTCTGCGGCGGTACCGGATGCACATCCTCCGGCAGCAGCGGAATTATTGACGCTCTGGAGCGTGAAATATCTAGTGTTGGCTTAACTGATGAAGTGAAAGTCATCCAAACAGGATGTTTTGGATTGTGTGCAGCCGGACCAATTGTAATAGTTTACCCCGAAGGAACTTTTTACTCAGCAGTGACTGCTGAGGATGTTCCCCTAATTGTATCTGAGCATCTGCTTAAAGGCAGGCCGGTTGAAGACCTTTTGTATAAAGAACCGGGTGATGTCGAAGTTATTACATCTCTGGGTGATACCACTTTTTATAAAAAGCAATTGCGTGTTGCTCTCAAAAACTGTGGAACTATAAATCCGGAAAATATCGATGAATATATTGCTTATGACGGTTATGAAGCTTTGGCAAAATGCCTCACTGAATATTCACCCGAGCAAGTTATTAAAATAATAAAAGATTCTGGATTGCGTGGTCGGGGCGGAGGCGGGTTTTCTACAGGATTGAAATGGCAGCTTGCTGCAGATAATGTATCCGACAAAAAATATGTTTGCTGTAATGCTGACGAAGGAGATCCAGGAGCATTTATGGATCGGAGTGTCCTTGAAGGCGATCCCCACAGTGTATTAGAAGCGATGGCTATTGCAGGGTACGCAATAGGCGCTGATCAAGGTTATATTTATGTACGCGCAGAATATCCTATTGCAATCAATCGACTTGAAATTGCAATTAAACAAGCACGTGAATATGGACTTCTTGGTAACAATATTTTCAACACGGGATTTGATTTCGACATTGAATTGAGACTTGGCGCAGGTGCCTTTGTTTGTGGGGAAGAAACTGCTTTACTTGCTTCTATTGAAGGTAAACGTGGTGAACCTAGACCTAGGCCTCCATTTCCGGCTCAAAAAGGCCTTTTTGGCAAGCCTACAATTTTAAACAATGTAGAAACTTTTGCAAATATCACGCAAATTATATTAAATGGACCTGAGTGGTTCTCATCCATTGGAACGGAAAAGAGCAAAGGTACAAAAGTATTT
Organism: uncultured Oscillospiraceae bacterium; assembly: GCA_964439435.1. Lineage (GTDB taxonomy): Bacteria > Bacillota > Clostridia > Oscillospirales > QAMX01 > CAYTOF01. The sequence continues at coordinate 18,368 of CAYTOF010000017.1, read as the reverse complement.
GCTCTTGGGGGAAAAATAAACAACACTGGGCTCGTTGAGATTCCTATGGGGACAACACTCAGAGAAGTCGTAGAAGAAATTGGCGGTGGTATACCGGATGGAAAGAAGTTTAAAGCTGCCCAAACAGGCGGCCCTTCTGGTGGATGTATACCGGCCCAACATTTGGACATACCTATTGACTATGACAATTTATTGAGTATAGGCTCGATGATGGGGTCTGGGGGACTGATTGTTATTGACGAAGACAACTGTATGGTTGACATTGCCAAGTTTTTTCTTGAATTCACTGTAGAAGAATCATGTGGAAAATGTGTACCGTGCAGAGTAGGGACAAAAAGGCTCTTAGAGATGTTAGAAAAGATAACAAACGGAGATGGAGAACCAGGCGATATCGAAAAAATGGAAAGTCTTTGTAATTATATAAAGAATGCATCTTTATGTGGACTGGGGCAAACAGCTCCCAATCCGGTTCTTTCAACGCTGCGTTTTTTCCGAGATGAATACGAAGCTCATGTAACTGAAAAACGCTGCCCTGCAGGTGTATGCAAAAACTTGCTAACTTATGAAATACTACCGGATAAATGTATCGGCTGTACTGCCTGTGCAAGAGCATGTCCTGTCGATTGCATTTCTGGCTCTGTCAAAAAAGTACATGTTATAGACAAATCTAAATGTATTAAATGCGGTGCATGTATGGAAAAGTGTAAATTCTCCGCTGTGGTGAAGAGATAAGGAGGCCAGAATTAATGGAAAAAGTTAATGTAAAAATTAATGGAATTTCTTGTTCCGTTCCCAAAAATTATACCATTCTTGAGGCGGCGCGACAAGTTGGTATTGAAATACCAACTCTATGTTATTTGAAAGACATTAATGAAATAGGTGCTTGTAGAATGTGTGTTGTTGAAGTGAAAGGGGCACGTTCTCTTGTAACTTCATGTGTATATCCTGTTTTTGAAGGAATGGAAGTTACAACTAATAATCCCGCAATTCAGGAATCAAGAAAAACAACATTAGAACTGATTTTATCAACGCACAATCGCACTTGTCTCTCGTGTGTTCGATCTGGGAGCTGTGAACTCCAAAAATTATCAACGGAATTTGGAGTGGATGATGAAGGACGTTATGATGGTGAAAACATAGAATTTGAAATTGACTCGACAGCAACACATATGTATAGGGACAATTCAAAGTGCATTTTGTGTAGACGCTGTGTAGCTGCGTGTGATACTGTACAATCTGTTTCGGTTATCGGTGCAAATCAAAGAGGATTTGGTACTAATATTGGATCAGCTTTTGAAGCAGGATTAGGCGATGTTTCTTGTGTGTCCTGTGGGCAATGTATCAATGTATGTCCAACAGGTGCACTTTCAGAACGTGATGATACACACAAAGTAATAAAAGCACTTAATGATTCTACTAAGCATGTTATTGTGCAAACTGCACCATCTGTCCGTGTTGGGCTAGGAGAGGAATTTGGGATGCCAATTGGGACCATAGTTACTGGAAAAATGGTCGCAGCACTCAAGCTTCTTGGATTCGATGGAGTATTTGACACTAACTTTACTGCGGATTTAACGATTATGGAAGAAGCTACGGAATTTCTTACTCGATATACCAAGAAAGAAAACCTCCCTCTCATCACTTCATGCTCTCCGGGATGGATAAAGTTTGCTGAGCACTACTATCCTGAAATGATCAAAAACATCTCATCATGCAAATCGCCGCAAGGTATGTTTGGAGCTGTGGCTAAAACTTTTTATGCTGAAAAAATTGGAATTGAACCTAAAGATATATTTGTCGTCAGTATTATGCCCTGTACAGCAAAGAAATTTGAAGCAGAGCGTCACGACTATACTGCTGTTAAAGATGTTCCAGACGTTGATGTATCTCTAACTACGAGAGAACTTGCCAGAATGATAAAGCAAGCGGGCATCAGATTTAATGATTTGGCAGATGCCGAGTTCGATATACCATTTGGCTTGGGAAGCGGTGCAGGCACAATATTCGGAGCTACTGGTGGTGTTATGGAAGCTGCCCTGCGTACAGCTTCGGAAATACTGACAGGTAGCCAATTAGACAACCTTGAATTTGTTGATGTTAGAGGAACTCAAGGAATCAAGGAAGCTGTATACAATCTAGCTGGCAACGAAATAAGAGTAGCAGTCGTTTCAGGTCTTGCAAACGCGAGAAAAGTACTTGAAATGGTTAAAACCGGTGAAAAAAAATATGATTTTATAGAAATTATGGCATGTCCCGGTGGATGTGTTAACGGTGGAGGACAACCAATAGTCACTTCTTCAGTTAGGAATTTTAACGACATACAAAAAATCCGTGCTGAGGCATTATATAGGGATGACAGAAATCTACCAGTTCGTAAATCACATGAAAACCCCAATATAAAGAGATTGTATGATGAATATTTTGAAGCTCCTGGCAGTCATAAAGCTCATGAAATCCTTCATACTGGATTTACTCCCAGAGAAAAATATTAATCATTAAAAAGCATTAAAAACGAAAAGTCTTAGTCAACTTGAGGATACTATCCTTTGATTGGCTAAGACTTTTTAACTGTAAACAACTTCAAAGAATAAAATTAAGCGATATGACTGTATAGCAGTATTGGCTATTCTTCAACCCAAGCAATTCCCAGTGCAGACAAGCCGAGATGTATGCCCAGTACCGGTCCTAGACGATTGAGCGATTTGGGGATATTTGGAAATCGTTTATCTATTTCAAACTTGATGTTATCCAAATTGCTTCTTTCTCCAAAAAAATGACATATAATCCTTTTGGTTTTTTCGGGAATGCGTTCAGCCATCATCCTCGCTTGATTGATTTTCCCCTTTGCTTGACCTTCAGAAAAAATCGTCCCATTTTTACATGTTAATAATGGCTTGATATTCAAAATGGTTCCAACGGAATGCCGTACCATCCCAAGTCTGCCGCTCCGACGTAAAGGTTCCATACTATCCAATGAGAATATCAAACCAATTTTATTTCTCAATTGCTCAAGGCTAACTGCTAGTTCAAATAATGTAATGTTCCCATTGTCGATTAATTCCTTAGCTTTTTCTAACATTAAAAGAATCCCGCCGGCAACTGACAATGAATCTATGACTATTATATTATCGCTGTCAGCTTCATGAGCAGCGATTGTAGCACTTCTATATGTCCCACTTAAACGTGAAGATAGTGTAATACATATTACCTGTTCGCCGCGTCTCAAGCATTCCTTGAAGATGCTAAGAAATGCTCCAACCGAAGGATGTGATGTGTTTGAATTAAAGGGGTACTTATGAATTAGTCTTTCAAAATCTCCGTTGCAATTTGAAAATGATTCAGAGTAACTTTGACAGTTTATACTATAATCAATAGGAACCATTCTCACTCCTAAGGCTTCTGCTTGAGCTTCTGAGATATTAGCGGAGCTGTCAGTTATTAATGATATCATAGTAATACCTAAAACTTTCTAAATCTTTTATATCGAGACTGTGGATTGTAAAGTGGATTAGGGGAGCAAATCGCATCATATAATTTGTCATGAAGATCAGAACACACTTCCTCAAAGCTTCTATTATCCTCTTCAATAATTTCGTCAACAACACCAAATTTATACATATCTTCTGCTGTCAGTTTCAATTTGTCTGCAGCAATTGAAGCTTTATCAACATTTTTCCAGAGAATGCTTGCACACCCTTCAGGAGAGATTACTGAATAAATCGCATTATTTAACATCCATATTTTATCAGCAATTGCAAGTGCAAGGGCGCCCCCGCTGCCACCTTCTCCTATTATGACAGAAAAAATTGAAGTCTTGAGAGTCGACATTTCAAAAAGATTGTTGGCAATAGCATGTCCTTGTCCTCTTTCTTCAGCTTCTATATCACAGCCAGCCCCTGCAGTATCGACGAAACAGATTATAGGGCGTGAAAACTTCTCAGCTTGTCTCATGAGTCTCAAAGTTTTCCGATAGCCTTCAGGGTGAGGGGAACCAAATTGTCTAAATACTTTTTCCTTGATGTTGGTACCTTTCTCTATCCCGATAACAGTGACAGGTTTATCTCTCAAATGAGCAATACCAGCGACAATAGAAGGGTCATCTCCAAAACAACGATCACCGTGAAGTTCAAAAAAGTCAGGAAAGATATTATTTATATAAAATAGAGCTGTTGGGCGCGAAGTCGAGCGAGCATTTAATACTAAATCCATAGGTTTCATAGTCTTACTCTTGCCTCCGTTTCGTGTAATTTTAGAAAAAAAGCCAATTGTTTTCTAATATCCTGTCTAGAGACGATTGAATCTAAAAATCCTCTTTGAAGGAGAAACTCAGCTCGTTGAAAGCCCGGGGGCAATTTTTGTCTAATGGTTTGCTCTATAACGCGCGGTCCGGCGAAGCCAATTAAGGAGCCGGGCTCAGCAATAATTATATCAGCTTGCATTGCAAAGCTGGCTATTACACCTCCAGTAGTTGGGTCTGTCAACAAAGCTATGAACAAGAGACCATTATCACTGTGTCTTTTTACAGCTGCACTGACTTTTGCCATTTGCATTAAAGAAAAGATTCCTTCCTGCATTCTCGCGCCACCGGAAACAATGATACCAATAACCGGAAATTCTTTTTCCGTTGCATTCTCAAATGTAAGAGTAATTTTTTCACCCACTGCAGTACCCATAGAGCCCATAAGAAACCCGGGTTCCATTGAGAAAATCGAGGTGTTGAAACTTTCTATCCGACCTTTACCACATACGACAGCTTCTTTCTCTCCGGAGTTAGTTTGGGCGGATTTTAACTTATTGGTATAACTTGGAAAGGATATTATATTTGTTGAAGTCAAATTATCGTACTCTTCAATAAAACTGTCTTTGTCGAGTATAGTATTGAGGCGAGTTCTGGCTGACAGCTTTAGATGATAGCCGCATTTAAAGCAAACATATATATTGCGTTTTAATTCATCGCGAAAATGAATTCTCTTACAGCCGGGACAAGGAATCATCTGTTGTTCAGGTGCTTGTTGAATGTGAGCTTGGTTTGAATTCATCTCTAATATATTGTTTGGCTTTTTAAAAAGACTTTTCTTTAACATGTCAAATTCCTCTTTTGAGCATATAGTCAGTGTGATACTGTCCTGAAATAATCTCATCTTCCGAAAGCAAGTCTATCATCAAATCTCCATTATGAATGATGCCTTCAATCACCAATTCACAAAGTGACGCCTGCATTTTTCTAATTGCTTCTTCACGCGTTCTCGCATATACTATAAGTTTTCCAATCATCGAATCATAAAAAGGCAAAATAGTATAATCTTGATATATAGCTGTATCAAAACGAACCCATGGCCCTCCGGGGATATGCAAAAGGTCAATTTTACCACATGAAGGGCGGTAGTTGTTACGATGATCTTCGGAGTTAATTCGGCATTCAATTGCATGTCCGTTAAAGGCTATTTCTTTTTGTGAAAAAGTAAGGTGGTAACCTGCAGCAATTCTAATCTGCCATTTTACAAGGTCTATCCCGGTGACCATTTCAGTAATTGGGTGCTCTACTTGCAATCGAGTGTTCATTTCCATGAAAAAAAGCTCGCCATCATCAGTCAATAGAAACTCCAAGGTACCTGCATTTATGTAATTTGATGCCTTGACAGCTTTGATAGACAAGTCTGTTAACTTATCTCTAAGATCGTCTGATAGGGCAGAGGATGGGCTCTCTTCCATTAGTTTTTGGTTTTTACGTTGAAGAGAGCAGTCTCTTTCGCCGAGACAAACGACATTTCCATATTTGTCAGCAAGAATTTGTGTTTCAATATGTTTGACCGGATTTAAAAATTTTTCCAGATATAGACTGTCATCATTAAAAGCGTTCTTAGCTTCTGCTGAGGCTATTGGAAAGTGATATAGTAATTCTTCTCGCTTGGCAGCAATTCTAATACCGCGTCCACCTCCCCCTGAAGAAGCTTTTAATAGGACGGGGTAACCGATTTCTTGAGCGTATAGTTCTGCTTCCTGTGCGTTTCTTAAAACATTTGTCCCGGGAATAGTTGGTATACCGGCACTTTTCATCGTATTTATTGCAATAGACTTATTACCCATTGCCTCAATTGTTTCTGCTGAAGGACCGATAAAAACCAAGTTATTCTCATCACAGGCCTTTACAAATTCTACATTTTCTGCCAAAAAACCATATCCGGGATGGATTGCTTGTGCACCCGAAAGTAATGCTGCTGTGATGATTGCTGATATATTAAGATAAGAGTCTTTTGCTGCTGCGGGTCCGATGCAATAGCTCTCATCAGCAAGAGACACATGGAGAGATGCCTGGTCAGGAAAGGAAAACACAGAAACAGTTGATATACCCATTTCTTTGCAGGCTCTAATGATTCTGACTGCAACTTCCCCTCTGTTAGCGATTAAAATCTTCGAAAACATATTACACCTCTTTAATAAGTGCAAATGACAGTTCGGCACTCACACAGAGCTCATTGTTGACATATCCCTTTGTATTTGCAAAATAGAAGGGGCCTCTGTTTTTTATCAATTCACAAACAGAAACAAACAGATCTCCGGGGAGCACTTTTTTTCGGAATTTTACGTTCTGCATTCCGGAAAAATATGGTGTAGAAGTTTTAAGACGTTCAAGTAAAATAATACAAGATGCTTGCGCCATCATCTCACACAAAATCACACCGGGAACAATGGGATTCCCAGGAAAATGCCCATCTAAAAACCATTCTTTTCCTGTTACTTTGTATTCGCCACGTGATGAATTCTTTCCTGTCAACTCAACTCTGTCAACAAGAAGCATTGACCTACGGTGAGGCAGAATAGATTCAATTTGTTTATTTTCCAATTTCTCCTCCAACAAAAATTCGCTAAAGATCAATAAATTTTAAACAGTACCTGTGAAAATTCCGCGACTTGCCCATCGCCGATACAGATATCTACTATTTCTCCATCATATTCTGATATGACCTCATTAAAAACTTTCATTGCCTCGATCAAACAGAGTACGTCACCTTTTTTCACTCGGTCACCTATCTCTACATAAGGCTTTTCGCCGGGCGAAGGAGAGAGGTATACAACTCCAATCATTGGAGATTTTATTTCGACAAGTTCATTAAAGTCGACGCAAACATTGGCAGAATCGGTTTCTAAAATGCAAGTTGGTTCGATAGTTTCCGTAGTAGAGGTAACCATGTGTTTGTTTGTCGACAATATCTTTTCAAGTCTGAGTGTAAAGTCAGCATCCTTAAGATCGAGAACAGATAGGCCCGCATCATCAAATAATTTAACTAACTTTGTGATATTTTCTATATCCATTTCAGAGTCCTTTCTTTGTAAAAGCAAGACATGAATTATGGCCACCAAACCCGAAGGAAGAAGAAAGAGCAATTTCAATCTCAGCAGTTATAGATTTTAATGGCGTATAGTTTAAGTCGCATGCAGGATCAGGAAATTCAAGTCCAATCGTAGGAGGTATTGTTCCTTCTCGTAAAACTAGAATAGAAGTGATAGCCTCAGCTGCTCCAGCAGCTCCTAGCATATGTCCGGTCATAGATTTGGTCGAACTGATGAACGTATTATGCAATTGATCTTTGCTTAACGCTCGTTTTATTGCTAGCGTTTCCGAACTATCATTTAATTGTGTGCCAGTTCCGTGTGCGTTTATATAGATACTTGATTCATCGTTTCCGCTTGCTCCAAACAAAGCATCTTTTATAGCCTTTGCTGAATAGATGCCGTCCATGTTAGGAGCTGTAATGTGCTCAGCATCACAAGTGTTGCCATATCCTGATATTTCCGCATAAATATCGGCTCCTCTGTTTATGGCATGCTCATATTCCTCTAATATGAGCACACCGGCACCTTCTCCCATAACAAAGCCATCACGACGGGAATCGAATGGCAAAGAGCTCTCCAATGGAATGTTCTTTGTGGAAAGTGCCATAGCACTGGAAAACCCAGCCAGTGCAATCGGTGTTATAGGCGCTTCTGCACCTCCTGCGATTATTGCATCGGCATAATTATGTTTTATTGCTCTGTAAGCTTCACCGATTGCGTTATTGCCGGTCGCACATGCAGACACAACAGCTAGTGAAGGCCCGTGTGCTTTGAATCGAATTGCTACCATGCCGGAGGCCATATTAGCTATCATCATAGGTACGTAAAATGGAGATACTCGCCTCGGCCCACCTTTTAGAAATTTTTCATATTCAGTTGAAAATGTAATGATACCACCAACACCGGAACCTATATAGACGCCTAAACGCAGAGGATCTATTTTGCCCTCCAGCTTACTATCCTCCATAGCTTGTATTGAGGCGGCGAGCGCGTATTGTGCGTATAAGTCTGTCCTAGTGATTTCTTTCCGATCCAGAACACCGTTATCGAAGTTTCTAACTTGAGCGCCAATTTTTACTTTAAAATCCGTTGTGTCAAATGAATCTATGAAATCAATACCGCATATTCCGTTTATAAGGGCTTGCCAAAAATCTTTTATATTATTTCCGATAGGGGAGATTACTCCCATTCCGGTTATGACGACTCTTCTCATTTTGAATCTCCATTTCTATCCCATTTTACATGCACATTCCGCCATCAACCTTTATGACTTCACCGGTGATATATCCAGCTACATCTGAAGCAAGAAAAATTGCCAAAGCAGCGATGTCCTCGGGTTTAGCGAAACGTTTTATAGGTATAGATGCAAGTAAGATATCTTTAATGGAACTTTTTATCTTAGAAGTCATATCAGTTTCGGTAAATCCCGGAGCGATGGCATTGCATGTTATACCTCGTGATGCTAGCTCTCTTGCTACAGTTTTTGTCAAACCTATTAGGCCTGCTTTAGCTGCAGAGTAGTTAGCTTGCCCGATGTTTCCGGTAATTCCAGAAACGGAAGCGATATTAATGATTCTACCAGTTTTCAAGCGCAAAAAGTGTGGGGACAAAAATCGTATTAAGTTGAATGCACCTTTTAAGTTTGTAGAAATAACATCATCAAAATCTTGCTCACTCATTGTTAAGACCAAAGCATCACGCACTATGCCGGCATTATTAATCAAGATATGTGGCGACCCATGTTGTGTGACGATGTCAGACACAATTTGCTTTACCATATGACTGTCTGATATATCACAGCGATATAAATCACAAGTTGTTCCGGTATCCTCAATCATTTGTTTCGTCTCGTTTGCAGCATCTTGATTTTGTGAATAAAGAATGATTATTTTAGATCCATGTGATGCGAGCCCAAGAGCAATTGCTCTGCCAATACCTCGGCTGCCACCGGTAATCACAGCGGTTTTTCCGTATAAATTGAACATATTATCTCCCTAAATTTTGTATAAATCAAGGTCATTTTTATTTTCGGCATTAAGGACAAAAGAGTTTTTAGCGGTCCTTTTGACAAGTCCTTGCAATACTTTCCCCGGCCCTGTTTCCAAATAGCAGCTTGTCCCTTGCTTTTGCATATGTAGGATAGTCTGTAACCATAAAACCGGTTTGCATATCTGTTTGGCAAGTTGCTCTTTCATTTCAGATTCTTTATAGCTATAGGGCATGGCAGTAACATTAGAATATACAGGATATCTGGGTTTTTGAAAAGACATATTCTGCAGCACCGCTCTGAACTCATCTGCAGCATCTCTCATAAGTGGGGAGTGAAAGCCTCCGGACACTCGCAACTTCATGTTTTTGACTTTTCGCTTACGCACTATGTTTAAAAAAGAAACTTCATCATCTTGAGGTATAGAAACCACGATTTGATCAATTGTGTTGATGTTAGCAAAGTATACACTCTCAATATCTCTAAATAGTTCTTTCACCTCTTCCACGGCCAGTCCTAGAATGGCATACATAGAACCGGGGTTTTTTATTGAACTGATGTGCATTGTATTTGCTCTTTCACAAACAGTGTAAAATCCTTCTTCAATTGTCATAACACCCGAAAAGGTCAATGCAGCAATTTCGCCAACTGAAAAACCAGCAACAACAGTTGGTTCCAATCCACTTTCTTCCAAAGCAAAAGCCATAGCCAATGAGGTCACAAAGATGCATGGTTGGGTATTTATTGTTTTTGAAAGTTCATTTTCAGAACCAAAAAAACAAAGATTCTTGATTCCTGCTCTCATCTTTTCGCAAGTATCATATATTTCCCTAGCTTTGCTACAGTTGTTGTATAGTTCATAACCCATACCGGAATATTGCGCACCTTGTCCGGAGAATAAAAGGGCTAGATTATACATTTGTTTGCTCCTATTATCAATTGTTCTGCCTGTTGAAACATTTCTTGAATTATTGCTTTAACAGATTTTTCTTCATTTATCAAACCAGCTATTTGACCTGCCATAAAACAGCCATTCTGTTCATCACCCTCAACAACCGCGTTTCGCAGTGCTCCAAGCCCCAGGTTTTCTAATTCGCTGTTCGACACATTCACATCATTCTCCAGATTAGCAAATCGACGAGAAAATGGTGACCTCAATGATCTGACCGGATGGCCAAGGCGACGTCCGGTTATAACTGTGTCAATATCTTTCGCTTTTAATATTCTTTTTTTATAATTTTCGTGGATATTGCATTCATTGGCTACCAAAAAGGCGGTGCCTACTTGCACACCTCCTGCGCCTAACATTAAGGCGGCAGCTGCTCCTCGACCATCTGCAATGCCACCAGCTGCGACAACCGGTATTTTGACTGCATCACAAACTTGTGGTATAAGAGCCATTGTGGTCGTTTCTCCAATATGCCCCCCGGCTTCACCGCCTTCTGCAATTACAGCAACAGCTCCGCTTCTTTCAACTAGTCTTGCTATGCCAACACTTGGAACAACAGGAATTACTTTAATGCCTGCTGCTAACCAATCCTTCATATATCTTGATGGCATTCCTGCACCCGTCGTGACTATTGTAATTCCTTCTTCAATAACTACTTTTGCTATAGAATCAGTATGAGGGGATAAAAGCATTATATTCACAGCAAACTTCTTGTTTGTAAGCTTACGAGCTTTTGCAATTTCACCACGTAGCCATTCTGGTCCTGCGTTCATGGCAGAAATGACACCTAATCCACCGGCTTCACTCACTGCTGCTGCTAGGGATGCTTCAGAAACCCAAGCCATGCCGCCTTGAAAAATGGGATATTTTATATCCAAAAGTTCAGTTATACATGTTCTAATCAAAATATACACTCCTTGTTTATTATCAATTTAGAAATCTTGCTATTATTGAACAACAATTCATGTCCTGGTGTTCCCCAGAATAAGGTGGTTTTTTTACAGATTGTAGACACAAGATTTGGATTGGAAACATAATCATTCAAAAATTATGATATAAATTGATATTATCTATTCCATTTAATAATTATACAACCACTGGTCATACCTCCTCCAAATGCACAAAGTGCGATAAAATCACCATTTTGTAACTTACAGCTTTTATTAAGCCGATCTAATACAACCGGAAGACTGCCAGCTGACATATTGCCAAGATAATCGATCATACAAATTACTTTTTCTAAAGGCAATCCAAGACGCACTGCAGCTGCTTCTATGATTCGCCGATTGGCTTGGTGGGGGATAACCATAGACAAATCATTTTTATTTAAATTAGCACGTTTCAATGCTTGCTCTAAGTCATCACATAAAGCATTCACAGCAAATTTAAAAACTTCTCTTCCGCTCATTTGTAGAACCAGTGCTTTTGAAACAGTAGATTTAAAAGGACAATCAGTTTGATACTGAGGTATAGAGAGAATATCAGCATTACCCGAGGAAGATAATACACTTGAAATTCGCCCACTGCCTCTTTTAAGTAAAACAGCACCTCCGCCATCACCGAAAAGTATACAGGTTGAACGATCTGTCCAATCAGCAAATCGTGAGATTGCATCTATTCCAATAACAAGAACATTGTCAAAGCCATGAGAAATAAAACCATTTGCGACCTCGAGAGCATATATAAATCCAGTGCAGGCTGCATTTAAGTCAAAGGCTGGGCAGTTTGCTCCTAGAGCAGACTGAACTAAACATGCGAGTGAAGGTGTTAGATAGTCGTTGCTGACGGTAGCACAGATAATCAGTTGTATCTGAGAAGGTAAAGCATTTGCGTTTTGAAGTGCAGAAGCTGAAGCTTGAACTGCCAACGGAACGATAGAAGGTTCAGTCAAAATGGGGCGGCTTTTAATGCCGGTTCGAGAGTATATCCACTCGTTATTTGTATCCAAAAAGCTTTCAAAATCCTCGTTATACAATGTAAATTCTGGCATTGCACTGCCGGTACCGGCAATTCTAAAGCTCATTATTATCCTCCGAATGCTCAATTTTAGATGTGAAATAGTCATTGAGTCTATGCAAAACTTTTATGACGATTGCTTCTTCTTCGGAATTTAGAATAGAAGTAATATTATGAATCATTCTTCTGTGAAATCCTTTGTGTATGTGATCAACCTTTTTTCCTCTTTGAGTGAGCTTAACAATAACTGTACGTCCATCATCCACTCCTCTAGACTTACTTACATAACCTTTTGAGGTAAGCTTGTTAACAGCAATAGTAACAGAGGACAATTTTATATCAAGATCAGAGGCAATTTCACTTATTGTACGACCGTTATCGTCGCTCTTTCCAACAGATTCAAGAAGGTGCATTTCGCTAATGGATAAATTTAATCTACTATTAGCACGGATCATTTTTTCTTCTAACTTTAGGATGTTTTTAAAAGTATCCACGAGAGCGGTATTCAACAGGGCATCCAACTCTTCTTTCATGTTTCACCTCAACAACTTAGATAGTCTATCTAATTATATGCAGATTATAATTTAACATTTGCTATTTGTCAAGCTTTATTGTGTGGTAACTTTTTTACAAAGAGAAATCTTGCAAAATATCATTAATAAACGAATTTTTAAAGTTTTAATTTTGTACTCATGTCATATAGTATAATGGAAGCGGCAACTCCGGCATTCAGAGAATCGCAAATACCAAGCATGGGAATAGAGAGCAATTCTACTTTTTCGGAATACCAATCAGCGCTCAAACCATATCGTTCATTGCCGACAACAAGAGCAGTTCTCCCGTGATAATTGCGCTTGTTATAAAAAGAATCAGCACTTGGATCAGCAAGATAAATGTTAAAATTGCGTTTTAAAAGCCATTGACGGCAATTATCGACTGTGTCGAACTCATGTATAGGAATCGAAAATACAGCTCCCATGCTGCCTTTAATAAATTTTGGATGCAGCAAGCGGGCTCTCTTGTTGCAGATTAACATCGCATCAATTCCTGCTCCATCGCATGTACGAGCTATTGTGCCTATATTACCCGGTATTTCAAGACCATCTAAAACAACACAAATTGCATTGTTTTTCAGAGCCATTTTTTCAAAGTCATGGGCGGGTAGTTTGCATATAGATAAAAAACCATCTTGTCTGTCTCTTACACTTAGTTTTCCAAAAACCTTCTCTGAAACGGAATAAGCATGATCTGCATATTGAAGCATATAGTCAAGGATTTCAATCGATTCTGCGGTATACATAAGAGAAGAACAAAATATAAAGTGTAGCACTTGAGTGTTCGTGTCAACTATTTTCATGTGTGCCCACAAACCTTCTGTTACGAAATGCCTATCATTATCTGCGGTAGAATTATTTAGAAGGGATTTTGCTTTTGTGAATACTTCATTTTTTTCACCGATCGCTTTGATTTTCTCCTTATGTCTTGTTAGAACCAAAGAATTATCGATCATAACTCCTCCAAACAAAATATATAAAAAAGATAATAGTAGAATTTATTTAATAACCTTTTCTACCTTCAAGTGATTCATCTTGTTCAACCCATTTCTTTACATCATATCGCTCGAAGTCATCTCTGGTTAAGCGTACAATAACTTCGCTTATACCAGCATTTATTATGAATCGTTTGCACAACGAGCATGGAGAAGCATTTTCTACATACTTATCAGTTGTTGCTTCTTTTCCAACTAAATAAAGGGTAGATCCAATCATTTCTTCCCGTGAAGCCGAAATAATAGCATTTTGCTCAGCGTGAACCGAGCGACACATTTCATATCTTTCTCCGCGCGGTATGGAGAGTTTTTCACGCATACAAAATCCAAGATCAATACAGTTCTTTCGACCACGGGGTGCTCCGACATATCCGGTAGAAATTATCTGATCATTTTTAACAATTATCGCCCCAAAGTTTCTGCGAATGCAAGTACCGCGCTCAAGCACTGTTTCCGCAATATCAAGATAGTAGTTTGTTTTATCTCTTCTCATTTTCAATCAAAACCTTTCTGATAAAGCAATTTGTTTAAACTATGCAATTATTTTGCTAAATCATATAGCTTTGTAGCTTCGCTTATATCTTCCCACGGCAAATCAATATCTGATCTACCAAAATGTCCGTAGGCTGCGATTTGCTTATAAAGAGGTCGTCTCAAATTCAGATTTTCAATAATTGCTTCAGGTCTCATATCATAACACTCACAAATGAGCTTTTCTAACTTTTCATCACTTAATATACCTGAACTAAAAGTATTTGCTGCAACCATCACAGGGCGGGCGACACCAATAGCATATGCAAGTCCAATTTCCACTTCTTTTGCAAGCCCGGATGCAACAACATTTTTTGCAATAAACCGAGCCATATAAGATGCAGAACGGTCAACCTTTGTAGGATCTTTTCCGGAAAATGCGCCGCCTCCATGGCGGGCATAACCACCATAAGTGTCGACTATCAATTTTCTGCCGGTTAATCCTGAGTCTCCTTTAGGTCCTCCTGTCACAAACCGACCGGTTGGATTTATGAATATTTTCGTATCTTTGTCAATATAGATGCTGGGAATAGTTTTTAAAATGACCTCTTCCATTATTGCATCTCTTAAATCAATTAAGGGAATCTCTTCGATATGTTGCGTTGATACTACAATAGCCTCGGCTCGCAAGAGTTCCCCAGCTTCTCCATATTGCAAAGTAACCTGGGATTTGCCGTCGGGCAAGACAAAAGGCAAGATATTTTGCTTACGCACTTCCGAAAGCTTTTTGGTAAGCTTATGAGCATAATAAATGGGTGCCGGCATCAATTCGTCATTACCTTTGCAGGCATAACCAAATACCATGCCTTGATCCCCGGCGCCGATGAGGTCATATTTGTCTTGACTGTTTGTCTTTGTTTCAAAAGAAGAATCAACTCCTAATGCGATATCTGCTGATTGCTCTCCAATAGATGTTAGAACTGCGCATGTTTTATAGTCAAATCCAGTGGGGAATCCATCATATCCAATCTCTTTAATTGATTTTCTGGCAATAGATGAATAGTCTACATTACAATTAGCAGTAATTTCTCCCATTATGACAACAAGCCCGGTAGTCGCTGCACATTCACAAGCTACACGAGCATTACAATCAATTTTGAAAATTTCATCCAAAATGGCATCTGAAATAATGTCACATACTTTGTCTGGGTGTCCTTCGGTAACGGACTCTGATGTAAAAAGCCTGTATCTCATAATATAAAAATACCTCGCAATAAGAAGTGTTGTTAAAAAAAACTTATACTAATTATTTTACATTGTATAGTCATAAAAGTCAATGTTCCTAAGATGTAGGACAATCCATAAAACAAATAATAAATGCAATAGTGATTTAGTCAGTTGTCTTTATTTAGTTATTTATTGCTTTACCGTGTTTGGCGCTTATATAACTCTTGATATTTTTAATGAATATGGTATTATATATGTAGACATTATTAGACTACTTATGCAATTCATGAATCACATAGAAATTGTGGAGACTTATGGAACAACTTCTTACTTTGTTTAGAAATACTTTAGGTTTATTGCGATGGCAAGATCTCATTGACATCATCTTAGTTGCATACGTCATTTATAAAATATTCCAACTTTTGAGGGATTCCAGTGCAGCTCAAGTAATCAAAGGCATATTTGTTATTGTTATTGCAACGCAGATTGTTGGCTGGCTTCAGTTCAATGTGCTCTATTACATATTGAGTGCAACTCTCCAAATAGGAATTTTGGCTCTGGTCGTATTATTTCAACCTGAACTCAGGCGTATGCTCGATTCCGTAGGAAGAAGCCGCCTCCCGCAGTTATTCAATCAAGATCGAGATCAAAATGTAAATGCTGTTGTTCGCTCCATTGCACAGATTGTAGATACCTGTGTTTATTTTTCAAAGACAAAGACCGGAGCTTTGATAGTGATAGAGCGTGAAACCAAGCTAGGCGATATTATGAAAACCGGTACCTTGGTAAACGCAGATATATCCGGAGAGCTCTTGAAAAATATATTCTATAATCGAGCGCCTTTGCATGACGGAGCAGTGATATTAAGAGATGGTAAGATAGCTGCAGCCGGTTGTACATTACCTTTGTCTGATAACAAGCATTTTAACAGAGAATTAGGCACCAGACATAAAGCAGGAGTTGGAATAAGCGAATTAACAGATGCTCTCTCTGTAATAGTATCTGAAGAAACTGGAGCTATTTCTGTAGCATCTGGAGGAGCGCTTAAAAGAAATCTTTCACCAGATACTTTATTGGCAATACTTAACAAAGAATTGCTAACCGATGCAACAGATGAAGGTAAATTGGAAAAATTATTCTTTTGGAAAAAAACAAAAAAAACATCTGAAAAGATTGAATAATATAATTTATTTGGAGTGCAAATGATACGGTGGGTAAAAAAATATAACATTCATCTGAAAATAGGAGCTACATTTACCTCAATTGTACTCTGGATTTTTGTTATGAGCGTTATTAATCCGGAAGTGACAATTACATTTAATAGCGTTAAAGTGACAGTAAACGGTGCAACTGAGCTTTTCCAGAGAATGTCATACTCGATACTCTCTGACACCAATATCTCCCTTGATGTCACACTACGTGGGAAGAGAAACGTCATACTGTCTTTGAAGAAGACAGATATTGAAGTTATTTGTGATGTTTCTCAAATCGCTATTGATGGAGAAAATCGAATAATATGCAGTGTAGTTACCCCTAATGCTGACATAACTGTGATGAACCCAAATGATATGAAAGCTACCGTTGTTGTTGATAAAATAATAGAAAAAAACATAGACATCAAGCATGAAATGCTTGGAACTCTTGAAGAGGGTTTAAGTCTTGGATTACCTGAGCTTCAGGCCATAACCGCTAAAGTGAAGGGGCCTTCTACTGAAATTAACGCTATTTCCCATGGCTTGATTTCTCATGATATCAGCGAATTATCCGAAAGCCAACTACTCACTCTGCCGGTTAATTTGATCGGAGATAACGGTGAAATAATAGAATTACCTAATATACAGATTCTGGACAAAACTGTTGATGTTTTTGTTCCTGTTTATATGTTAAAAGAAATGCCACTCAAAGTCACATTGAATTATGGAGGAGGTTTGAGTAGTGACGATATTGATGTTAAAATCACCCCGTCAAAGGTTGTTCTTGTAGGTGATAAAGCCTCCTTAGCAGAAATCGAATACCTTTCTCTTGGTATGATTGATTTGGATGGTATAGGTGATGGAATCACGACCGAAAAGCAATTTGTACTACCTTCTGGTATCGATTGCCTGACAGATCGTACCAGTGCAACAGTTGAGCTATCGGTCAAAGATATAATTATCAAGGAATATATCATAGAAAACATAGTTATCCGAGGTACTAACGAGCTTTTTGATGTTTTACCGGAAGAAGATTTCATAAGCATTCGACTTAGAGGCAATTCAAGATTGCTAAGCACTGTGAAATCTGATGATATTTCAGTTAACATTAACATATCAGGTGTCGAAATTATTGATGAAGGGTACTACATTATGCCAGCCATTGTCGGAATAAAACCTGCATTCAATATAGCGGTCATAGGTGAATATGAGATTAATATGATTGCATCGCTGAAATAAAAACAGAGCCATATTTATATGAGTTCATTTAAGTATTATAATTATTGATAGCAAAAGCCCGGCGGTAGAGTTTGATGATTTCTACCGCCGGGCTTTCTGGATAATACTTAAATGAATCTATTGTGGGATATTATAACTTGTCAGCACCAAACTTAAAACTTTGCTCGTAAGCGGTTTCAAGCATAGCAACAATGTTTTCAGGTGGAACATTTCCCATAATATTGTGGACTTGATTGAATACAAAACCAGAACCGGGAGCAAGAATATCTGTTAGCATAATAACATTTTCCCTTACATCATCCGGGGATTTCACTCCGAGCACATTTTGAGTGTCGCATCCACCGCCCCAAAATGTGATATTATCACCATATTCACATTTGAGTTGATGCGGGTCCATATCACTTGCAGATATTTGAACCGGGTTGATTATGTCCACGCCGGCATCGATTAAATAAGGAATAA
>CAYTOF010000016.1:0-33293 GCA_964439435.1 uncultured Oscillospiraceae bacterium | reverse complement strand
TTGTACCTGATACTATAAATCAAAATTTATCTGGAGTTTTTAGAGGTTACCTTATGCAATTATGTAAATCACTCAAAAAAGGTTATTCTGCGCATATAACAACAAACGGATATTTTTTGAATGAATCAAATTTCCGAAAACTTCTTTCAAGATCTGTAATAGCATACCAAATCACAATAGATGGTACGAAAGAAGTTCATGATAAATACCGCCATACGGCTGATGGCAGAGGAACATTTGATACAATCATGAAAAATCTTATTGATATAAAGAATAATTGCAAATCCCACACTTTCCACATATCAATTAGAACAAATTTTACCCTAGAATCTCTTGAGGTGTTAGAAGATTACATAAAAATATTAAATGACAACTTTGGAAAGGATAAGAGGTTTTCTCTGTTTATAAGAACTGCAAGCGATCAGGGAGGCGACAACACAATTTTCGAAATCAAAGATAAACTTTTACAAGCACAGGATGTGTCATCAATTGCTTCTAAAGTTAAAAAACTAATCGGTTCAACTCCAGTGAACGTGGATCAGCACATTCATATGATTGCTCCAGGCGGTTCTATGTGTTATGCAGCAACGAATAATCATTACGTAATTGATTCATCTGGGAATATTAGAAAATGCACACATTTTCTTAATGATCCAATAAATTGCATTGGAAAAATTGAGCCAAATGGTCAATGCAAAATAGATGAAGGCCTTGAAGCAAAGTGGGTAGGAAAAATGCTTCTAAATAAGAAATGTATGCAATGCAGCTTTTTGGGGGCATGTTTTAACCGTGTTTGCCCATTTAATCGTTTTAATAATAATGAGGACGATACTGCGTATTGCCCATATGAAAAAGAAGCATTAAATGACATCATATCTATTGCTGCAGATACTTCTTATAAAGATAAATTCTACAGTATTCATTACATGTAAGGAAGGGACTGTTCATGGAAATAAAAGAAAAAGTATTGTCCATAATGGATAACATTGGTGTTTATATAGAAGATGACGTTAAAAATAAGGATTTTGATTTGCGCGACTACATTATTGACTCACTTCAATATATTGCTCTTATTGTCAATCTTGAAACTGAGTTGGGAATTTGTTATCCAGATGAGATGTTGGTTATGGATGTATTAGGTACCTTTGAGGGCTTTTGCAGTACAATTGAAGTTTTGATGTCGTGCCAAAATCCCGATTAAACATTTAATTCGTAATAGATGCAAACAATCAAATATAGTATATGTTATTTGTGCAGTGAAATTTATGACAATATTGTATTTGTGGCTTGCCTATTAAATATTTTTGTATAAGGGGAGGTGATTAAAATGAAAAACTCAAAAAAAAGCCCCAAAAAGCTTGTAAAAAAAGCTAATAATATTGATTTCCAAAAAGTGAATCTTTATTACATCGAAGGCGGCAACACAAAATGTAGCGGAAATACCACTTGCAGTTGCAATAACACATGCCCTTGCTAATAAGAAATTTGCTCAATCTAACACCAATACAAGTCTGCAGATAATACATCTATTTGCAGACTTGTATGGTTATTAACCGATGGGTAAGTTTTAAACATGAAAGAAAAAGAGAAGCCAAGAACAAATGCATAAACTCAGTAGTTACACTTTTTGCTTTTTGAGTATATATTGCTATATTTATTTGATTGACGGATGAATCATATACTTCATTATGCATCAGGCCATCTTTCTTACAACGTGTACATATTTCATCGAATCTGTTGTACCATCTTTTGTTTTGCACAACAGCAATAGTGTTCTACCGATACGATTTTTTTACAATGGCTGTAAGGCGTAAAGAAAGGAATAGCTATACTTATGAAAAACAAAATTGAAAATAGTATTTGGGCGTTTCATATTGCAGGGAAATACTCGCTGTTTCCTTTATTGCTTTACTTTATTATACGAATCGTCGGAGAAACGCTTGTCGTATTGCTTGCGACGTTTCTTGCAAGCATAATCGAAACAATCACAGATAATCTTGCGGCCGGCGGACAAGCAGCTGACTATTTAGGTATCGTGTTGGCGTGGATTGCGTGTCTGCTCGTTTCTTATTTCATTATGATGTTGAAATGGCGCATTTCCGAACGGATTGTTCCGCTTTATGCAGATTTGAAATATAATACGATTATTTTTCGTATGACTCAAAACATTCAGTACAAGCTTCTCTCACAGAAAGAATTTTTGCGGGAGTTTCAAGCGGGAACAGATGGAATCAAAAATATCAATTCATATGTCATCGGCTTTATTCAGTTATTTGCGCTCATATACAGTTTTGTGCTGACAAATATCGTGCTGTTGCAGATACACTGGATTTTTTGCGTTATTACTGTCGTTGCGCTCATTATCTCGCTATATATTGAATCTTCCACGGAAAAAATCAACTTTGCGTTGTATCAGAAAGTGTCAGATTCGCAACGAATTTCCGATTATTATGAAGAAGTTCTTTTGAGCCGTGAGTATGCCAAGGAAGTCCGTTTGCTTAATTCTGCCGATTATTTCTTGAAAAAATGGCGGGAACAGCGAGACGAGATGGTGCAGGCCCAGATATCTGCAGCCAAAAATATTGACTGGAAATTCTCGGCGTATGAGTTCTTTTGCGATATCGTTGCTCTTCTATGCCTGATTCTCGGTTTTGTGATGGCAAGCCGCGGTTGGGTGACGGTGGGCGCGATTGTGATTATTTGGAATACAGTTAACAATACGCTGACCAATGTACAGGGATTGCAGCGTGCCATTCATTCCATTGATTCGATTAATTCCAAGTTGACCTATTCAAGAGATTTCTATAAGCGATATTTCCGCGCAGCGGACAATGACGAAAAACAGGGTTCTTCTTTGGAGTCTGATGAGCTCCCCGTTTCGCTTAAAGCCGTTTCGTTTTCCTATCGTGACGGGCAACCGGTTTTGCATAATATCAATTTAGATATTAACAAAGGTGAAATCGTGGCTCTGTGCGGGGATAACGGAAGCGGTAAAAGCACGCTTGTTAAGGTGATACTCGGATTATTGGAGCCGGATTCCGGGGAAGTCAGAATATGGGGAAATTCGAATGTCGGCGGCAGAAGCTTTGAAGAAAACAATATCGCAGCAATTTTTCAGGATTATGTCAAATATCCGCTTCTGCTGCGCGAAAATGTAGGTTTCGGAAAACTGTCGAAAATGACGTCCGACGACGAGTTGAAAGAAGCGCTGCTTAAAGCGGACGGTGAAGAAATTCTCGAAAAGGTCGGAGGTCTCGATGTGATTCTTGAAAGAGAATTGGATGACTGCGGGAAAGAACTTTCCGGGGGGGAATGGCAGAGAGTAGCCCTTTCGAGGATTTTTTTGGGAAATCAGGATATTATGATTTTCGATGAGCCCGCCGCTTCTCTTGACCCAATCAGCGAGAAAAAACAGTTCGACAGGATTCGAGGGGAACTCAAAGGGAAAACCGGCATCCTTATTTCGCACCGTATAGGATTTGCAAGTATGGCGAATCGGATAGTTGTGCTGGATGAGGGAAAAATCATCGAGGACGGAACCCATGCGGAGTTGATGGAGATACGCGGGAAGTATTATTCCTTCTACAAAGCGCAGGCAAGTTGGTATCAAAGCTGAGAATCAAATGTGTTTTTACATTAAATAAATAGGATTGCGTATAATGAAACCGTTTCTGCACCGATTTCATTATGCCCGGTAAAAATATGAAACAAAATACCGCAATCGAAAGAATAAAAAATATTTTTCAAAGCATTGGATATGTACATACCAAAGCGAAACCCGCCATGACACCCGGTTTGGTTTTCCTTATTGTCGCAATACAGTTTCTTACCCTGTTGCGGTATTTTTTTCTGGCGCTTCTTCCTGGCGTGAACGCATCGATCGTAAATATTGCTGTCGGGTTTACTGTCGGTTCGGACATTTCATGGTATAAACTCGTCAGCGCCGTTTCGGTTCTTATCCTGTACGCAATCTATAATTTTTTATCAGGAAGTTTTATTTCGATTTTGTCCCAAAAAGCGAACAGGGTTTTATACAATCAGGTTTACGGCGATTTTTTGAAGAAGACAGCCCACATTAAGTATTTATATTTTAACAGTCCTGAGATTTACGAAAACATATCCCTGCTGAAAAGCGATATTTCGTCCCTCGTTGGAAATATATACACATCTGGCATGATTGTGTCAATTATTGGAACCGTGTTGGTCATTATTTATACATTTGCAGAGGTGGCCGAAATAAATCTGTTGGTGGGATTTTTACTATTATTCGCCAACAGTTCCACTGTCATTTCTACTTACATTCAAACAAAAAAAGATTTCTATGCGGAAGTGGACCAAATTAAGGAAAAACGCTGGGGCGGATGCTATTCGAAACTTCTCACCTCAACCTACACCGCAAAGGAAATCAGACTGTATTCCTCTTTTGACTATATCTATGGTAAATGGCAGAATTCACAAAAAATACTGATGAAGAAAACAAAAAAGCTTTTGACGCAGTACACCACGATGGATGTCGTTATCGCGGTAATTAAGTATGCGCTCTTATTTGTCTCTATTATTCTTTGCATCGCCGATATCCTTAAAGGCAGAATCCCGATTGATTCGCTGATGTTGGTCTACACCAGTCACACGGTTTTAGATGGCAAGCTCTCGGCCTTTTTCGGTTCTGTTATGACTTTGAAATCAATTTCTTTTCGCGTGAGCCGATGGAAGACAATGGATTCTATGGAAGCCGAGCCGATTGCAGACAGTAAAAAATTGCCTGTGGATTCCGATCAATACGTAATTTCCGTAGAGCATTTGACTTACCGGTATGAAAATGCGGATTATAACGCGGTGGATGACGTTTCCTTCACCGTTGGTTTGGGCGAAAAAGTCGGTATCGTTGGAGAAAACGGTTCCGGCAAAACGACGCTCGTTCATTTGATTCTCGGATTGCTCACGCCAAAATCCGGTTCTGTAAAAATCAAAGGGGAAAATCTTAATGACGTGGTACAGGCTTTTCGAAATGAACTTTCGGTGCTGTTTCAGGATTTTTGCTGTTACCAACTATCCGTGAGGGATAATATCCGGCTGGGGGATCTTTTCAACGAAAAGAGCGATAACGAGATTGAAAAAGTTGCCGAGATGACCAAAACGGATTTGCTGACAAATCAATATGAAACCGGCTTGGATACGAAAATTGGATCTATATGGAATAACGGCGTGGATTTTTCCGGTGGTCAACGTCAGCGCATCGGTCTTTCCAGACTTTATACACGGGCGGAATCAAAAATGATTATGATGGACGAACCGACATCTGCGCTTGACCCTGTAGCTGAGACTGAGCTATACAGCAAAATCATTTCAGATTTTTCAGATAAAGGAATGATTTTGGTTACGCACCGACTCGGATTTATGAATCATCTTGACAAAATAATCGTGATGCAAAAAGGTAGAATAGTAGATATCGGAAATCACGCCGAGCTTATGGAACGGTGTAACTACTATAATGAAATGTACCGTTCTTTCGAGCAGTACTATAAAGTTTAGTTCGTATCTGCAGGCGATGGATGATGATGTGTAACATTTTCCATAACAGAAGGGAAATAGTTTTATATGAGTGTAAATATATTTGTTGTAGATACCGGCATGAATGAAGAACATCCGGAATTGTTAAAATACACGAGCAAGATCATTGATAAATTTGGCATAGCAGCTGGGAAAAAGAGTACTGACTATAGAGATGAATTGGGACATGGAACAGCTATAGCTTCTTTGATATTACGTCACATTGGCAATTGCCCAGATATAAATATTGTATCTGTAAAAATATTCACTGCGGAAATGCATCTAAATGAATACCATCTAATATCAGCATTAAAATATTTATCAATAAATTATAATCCTGATATAATCAATCTCAGTTTGGGAATTAATATTTCAGAAGATATTTCCCAATTACATAAAGTATGCAATGAAATAACAGATAAGGGAACAATTATAATCGCAGCATTTGATAATTCCGGATCGATATCCTATCCAGCGGCGTTTGATAATGTGATTGGAGTAACAACCGGTGACAGTTGTTACAGAACAGATGACTTTGAATACATAAATGATACAGTAGTAAACATAGCCGCAAAAGGTAATTTGCAACGAATAGCATGGAAGTCTCCGCCATATATCATGCTTGGTGGAAATAGTTTTGCGTGTGCTCATGTGACGGCAAAAGTAGCAGAATTTATAAATAACGGGGTTTGTGGAAAAGAAGCGATCCTGGAAGAGCTTAAGAAAATAGCGAAAAAGATTCACATGCACAATGAGTGTGACTGCATATCTAACGATCTTTTTTCTATAAAAAAGGCCGCTATTTTTCCATTTAATAAAGAAATGCACGCTTTGATCAGATTTTCGCACCTTTTGCCGTTTCAGATTGTGGATGTATATGATACTGTATATTCTGCTATAGTTGGAGCGGATACAACAGTGTTAATGAAAGATACGACTGTTAAATCTATGATAGTAAAAAACATAAATAGTATTGATTGGGATAGATTTGATACTTTGATTATTGGACATATTGGGAATTTATCATCACTAATAAACAAAGCTGAGGAATGGCGTTATTTGGTTGAAAAAGCATTAAAAAAAGATAAGTGTGTATTTTCTTATGATGATTTAGAAAATATGGGTTATATCAATAGTGAAAAAGTGTATTATCCTCAAGTTAATATTAGTGCTGTCCCTCCCATAAGATTTGGAATGTTATATCGTATATCAAAACCAGTAGTCGGAGTATTTGGAACAAGTTCTCGACAAGGAAAATTTACCCTTCAGCTAAAGCTTCGAGAAATGTTTTTAAAACATGGATATAATGTTGGACAGTTGGGTACAGAGCCGAATTCTATGCTTTTTGGAATGGATTATGTTTTTCCAATGGGATATAATTCTTCGGTTTATATTCAAGGGGTGAATGTAATAAGATTGTTAAATGGCGTAATAAATAAAATGTGTGAAAATGGGAAGGATATTATTATTGTCGGTTCTCAGTCAGGAACAGTTACTTATGATGTAGGAAATATTGCACAATATAACATTTCTCAATATGAATTTTTGCTCGGGACTCAGCCAGATGCTGTCGTATTATGCGTTAATCCTTACGATGAAGAAGATTATATTCAGCGAACAATATATTTTATTGAGTCGAGTACTAATGGAGGAAAAGTAATCGCACTGGTTGTTTTTCCTATGGATATCAGTAATAATTGGTTGGGATTTTATAATGCGAAACAAAAAATATCTGATGAGAAATACAAACAATTGCAAGGCAGTTTAAAGAAAAAATTTCGAATTCCTGTATACAAACTTGGAAAGAAAAAAGACATGTCTGGGTTATATCATACGATTGTGGAACATTTTGAAATAAAGTAATGTATAAGGTAACCTCTAATAGAGGATATGAAGGAGCAGCGTGTATACTAGAAACACAGCAATTGATCTGACCTACAGCATTGTGCGGATTGTAACGCTTCTGTATACTTTCTGTGTGGCTTTCGGAACGCTTGTTACATTCAACATTTGGTTTTCTTTGTTGTTTATTGCTCTGACCGTTCCGGGAATCATCTTGAATGTTGTATTTGGCAAAAAAAGCAGAAGATTTGCCCCGTAAAACCGTGCCGGATGTGCGCCATTTCTGCTATTACCGCTGGATGCTGACCGACGCGTTGTCTGCAAAAGATGTGCGAATGTACGACCTGACCGAGCCGATCAAAGCACGCTATGATACCGAAAAAGACAAATATCGAAAAGTGCCCCAGCTCCCGATCCTTGTACCTATCACAATATATTTCAAAACGATGAAGCCATTTGCCATGTATGTTCAACAAATCATAATCCACCAGTGGTTAGGTTAATTGGCACAACTGAATTTGTAAATAGTATAATATAGCCAAGCACGCCAAACTATGAAGTTGTCTTTGTTATGTTTTATCACTACTTATACTTTTCGATGAGAGTGGTTGGCTTGGCGTCCGTTTATTAAACAAGCGACTTTTCATAATGATATATAATACATCGAAAACTAATCAAAATATTTGCCTTTGCTTAAAATGCAAATTCCATAGAATTTTTCACAGAGCTGTTTTGTCTTAATTGTTGGACAATATCAAATTATCAACATGTTATCAACATGCTTTAATAGATTGAATCAATGCACCGGGAGGGGAACAAGTGAACCTGCAATTACCACTCAACAACCAAATATTTCGAAGTGATGCTATGCGGGTATTTGCCGATGCCATTGCCGGCAATCACACAGACTACATCAATTGGATTTGTGAAAATCACATTGGCATGAGAGCCGCCATGGACATATACTATAACGACAATGAAATTAATATCCGCGCCATAAGCCCCGATGTGTATGGTATTCCTTTTCTCAAATGCAACCGCTTAGCCCGTCAGGTCATGCTCGGCGCTCCAAAAGAATTGTGGCTGGATTTTCTTTGTCAAGCACTCAAAAATGGTTTTTATATCATTGCAGAATGTGATGAATACTATATTCCGGAGCGTTGGTGCACCGGATTATCCAACTTCAATCACAGTGAACTTATTCACGGGTTTGATCGTGTTACGCAGATGTTTTTGGTATATGGGTTTACGAAAAACAGAAGGTTTGAATCCGTTTGGGTGCTGTTTGACGATGTGGTAAAAAGTATAGAAAGGCTATGCCCCGAGGAAGGAACACGGTTTGAAGAGGATAAAAACAACCTGCTCCTCGTTTCCGTTGACCAAAACGTACGATACGACCGCAGCTTGCCGAAGATTACCAGATGTATATCCCAATATCTTGATTCTAAAAACCTCTTAAGAGACCTCGCTTTATATTTTTGTTCCGACGGAAATACTTTTAACGCATCATGGTTGGACAAGTATTACAGGGTATACTCCAAGGAAAACATTGTGTACGGCATGAAGTGTTACGATGTATTTGCCGATTGGTTTGTGCGAAATAGAGAAAAAAACATTCGGTTGAAAAATCCGGCCAACAGCCTATATGCAATCAAGGAGCATAAGCGGTGTATGCATATTCGGCTTGATGTTATTGCGAATTGTGCAACGCAAGATAGGGAAGCTCTTGTGGGTCTTTCTGATAGATACCAGAAAGAAGTTTATAGAGGCAGTGATGTTCTATTAAATCTCTGGTTGAAATATGAAGTTACGGAGAAAGAAAGTGACATTGCTAAACTACCTGGCTTAATTATGAATATAAAGAAGAAGGAATATGAAATACTGCGTGAGTTTGTTGCGCTGTTAAAACAGGATTTAATCCTGTGTGGTAGAGAAAAGCTAAATCCGCAGATCGAATGAATACATAAACGTGATTTGCTGTACATTAACCGGCGCATATCGCTACAATGGGAATCTGCGGAGAGCGGGATATATGGCTGTCAGTGGTGGAGAGTATTCCAAAGATGATTATTTATACGATTTCCATAAAGGCGATTTGCGCACTAAAATCACATGCAGGCATTCTGCTTGTGTGAGAAGACAGGGTGTTGCGTGTTATACCTTATCAAGAAAGTTTTGAAAAGCGTAGTTATGAGAAAAAGATGGAATCTACATTGCCGGGGCAACTGAACACAGCGTGAATGTTCAAGGCATGTAAAGTCGCTTTTCCAGCTCGAGATAGCGCGCAAAACGCAGATCCATGAGGTTTTGCAACTTGGAGCAGGGCGTGATCGTGTCTTTGGCCATATAGGTGCCAAGGGCGATGTCGCGGCATTTTTCATAGGAGCTTTCCTCCGAAGCCATACGGGCGAAGATCGCAGCTCCGAGGCAGGCGGCCTCTGTGATTGCGAGGGGGCGGAAAGTCGCGCCGGAGGCATTGGCCATCAGTTGCAGCATGATTTTTGATTTTGCGCCTCCGCCAAAGGCATACACAGTTCCCTTTTCTTTGCCTGCGGCTTCAAGATTTTTGCGGATTTCAAAAGCGATGCCCTCCATCAGAGCGTAAATGAGTGCGGCTTCGTCTGTGCTGAGGGATAAGCCGTGAAATCCAGCCAGGCAGTTGGGGTAGATTGAGGGGTGCCCGCACCCTGCGAAGTGCGGAAAGCAATATGGCGTGTCTTTGCCCGGGACAAAGCCCTCTATCAAGGCATCCATATCCTTATACGCCTTGCCGCCGCCGAGATGGTCTCGCCACCATTTGATGGCTGCTCCGCCGGTGTTTATGCAGCACTCCAGTTGATAGGCGTCGTCAAAGAGGGTGTTGAAAAGCGGTATAAAGCCATCTTTTACAAATACGGGCTGTTTTGTGTGTATTGTCAGCGCATAGGCGGTTCCCATACTCAAGGTGCTGACCTCTTCACTGAGCCCTGCGGCAATGGCACCTGATTTTTGGTCTTGTGCCCCGAGAGCGACAACGGTCCCCTGTGCAAGACCTGTGAGGCAGGCGGCAGCCTCTGTGACAAACCCGGCTATGTTGCCGCTGTTTTGGATGTGGGCAAGCTTTTCTTGCCGAACGCCAAATAAATCCAACAGCTCCGGAGAGAGCCTTTTGTTTTTCCAATCATATATGCCACTGCCCGCAGCCATTGAGTGGTCCGTGACGGTGTTGCCGCATAGCTTGGCCGTCAAAAAGTCCAGGGGCAGGAGAAAGTGGGCCGCAGCTTTGGCAAGCGACGGATTTTGTTTTGAGATATGGGCAATTTTTGCGGCGCTGTACGGGGCAGGAGTTTTCCTTGCGGTTATGTCAAAATAAGCCTCAGTGCCAAATTGCTCCGATAGCATCTCGCCGAGCTCATAGCTTTGGGTGTCCAGCCAGGAGTACGCCAAGTCCAGGGGCTCAAATTTTGAGTCGGTGGGGACAACACTGATGCCCTGGGAGCAGATACCCACCGCGCGTATTTTTTCGGATCTGCCTTTGGATAGGTCAAGGAGCTGAGCGCAGGCGGCATCCCACCAGAGGCTTGCATCCTGTCTTGCTTCGCCTGAAAAACGCGTTATCAACGGGTATTCTGTATACCGCTCTTCTATGATGTTAAAGTTTTCGTCAAACAATATGCTCTGCATACCTGTGGTTCCAAGATCAATGCCGATATAATACCGCATGCACTTCCCTCTCTTTTGCAACAAGATTTTATACTCATTTGAGTATACCTTTTGTTGAGGGAAAATGCAATCAATTCTTGTCGGTGGGCAAAACAGGGTATTTTCCTTGACATTTGACATGACTTATGTGAAAATAATATCAACATATAGTGCCCTGTTTTATGGGCACAAACTTTGTTTTTATTATCTCCTTAGAGGTGATGTGAATGTCTTTTTATTTTGCTGAAAAAACATGGCCCGAGCTTGAAGAACTGCTGGCGATTCAGCCCGTGGTGATACTGCCCATCGGCACCACAGAAGAGCACGGCTTGCATCTTCCTGTAAACACAGATGCGGCGATAGCTGAGAGCTTTGGTCAAAGGCTTGCTCTGAGAGCATCAGAAACAGGCGACGTTCCGCTTTTACTCATGGAAACAATACAGTATGGATACTCTATGCGCATTGTGCGCAAATGGCCCGGATGCCCCAATATCGGCGTTCGGGTATTTATGGACTACATAAAGGATTTGATCGGCTCCCTCATCGGCATGGGCTTTCGGAAAATCGCCCTGCTGGACTGTCACGGCAACCACGACGGGGCGTTGAGAGTGGTGATGCGCGAAATCGCCGACGAGACAGGGGTCTTTATTATGACTTTGAGCCCCTTTGCACTTTCCTCGAAAAAATACAATGAAATTAAAAACGATCCAAAGGGCGATATCCATGGCGGAGAATGGGAGACCTCGTGGATGCTCGCAACGCACCCGCACCTCGTGCACACGGATTTGTATACGGATGTCGATGCCATAAGGTGCGATGGTCCGCTGCGCGGCCCTGTTTCCACATGGGGTTTGCAGGAGACCGAGACGGGGCTTTTCGGAGATCCGACATATGCCACCGTTGAAACCGGGAAAGCCATCATAGAGGCGGCGGTGGAAAAGGGTGTTGAACTGCTTGCGGCATACCGCAATTTACCTGAAATCGAATAAATCCGCCCCTTTAAGCGGTGAAAGGAAGAATCTATATGTTTAAACTTTCCGCCAACAGCAAGAAACCTCTGCTGGGACTTTGCCCTATAGGCAAGGTGCTCTTTTCCCACGAGGACGCGATAAAACACAAAAAAGCCATTCAAAAAAAGCTGGACGAACTCGGTGTGAACTATGTGGACCTCGACGAAGCCCTGCCTGAGTCCGACGGCCTTGTCAGGCACCAGGACCATGTGCCCGTTGTCGTCAAATACCTGAAGAGCAAGGGCGTGGATGCGATTTTCTTGCCCCATTGCAATTTCGGAACAGAAGGTGCCGCAGGCATGATCGTGCGCGAAATGGGCGTGCCCGCCCTGGTTTGGGGGCCAAGGGACGATGCGCCACGGCCCGATGGCAGCAGGTTGCGCGACACCCTTTGCGGCATGCTCGCCTCCACCAAAGTGATAAGAAAGCTTGCAGGGCCGAACAGCTTTACATATCTTGAAAACTGTCATCTCGAAGACGAGGCATTTACAAAGGGCCTCGATGTCTTCCTCCGCGCCGCCAACACGGTCAAAGCCGCTCGGAATATGAAAGTCGGCCTGCTGGGTTCACGCATTGATTTCTTCTGGACCACGATTGTAAATGAGAGCGAGCTTTTGGAGCGTTTCGGCTTTGAAGTCTATCCTCTGGACATTGCAATCTACATCAATGGGGTTTTGAAACGCTATGAAGAGCACAAGGCAGAATACGCAGCCGAGCTGGAAGAGCTCGGGCGCACCACTTTGGACCTTGGCAATGCCGACCGCGAAGAGCTCATGAAGGGGCTGGCAGCCAGGGATGTTATGGTCGAGCTGTATGAAAAACACGAGCTTTCTGCGATTGCCGTACAGAACTTTTTCTCGATAGGAGAGGCCATAGGAAGCGGGTCGGCCCTCTTCACAATGCTGGCGGCGGAGAAAATCACCATAGCCGACGAGTCTGACATACACGGAGCCATAAGCTCTGCGCTTATAGATGCGGCAAAAACCGAAGACGATGTCGTCTTTTTCCCGGAATATGTCATCAGACATCCCGAAAATGACAATGCAATCTGCATGTGGCATGTGGGGGCACCTGCAAGTTTGCGCCACGAATCGATAGCAAAAGTCGCCATCATGCCGCCGTGGATTTTGCCCGGTGAAATACCCACACAGGCACAAATGCGCCTGAAAGACGGGGATATGACATTTTGTAGGTTTGACGGGGACACGGGCGACTACCGCATAGGCATAGGAGATGCCCATACGGTTGACGGCCCCTACACGCGGGACTTTTATGCCTGGGTTGAGGTCAACGATTGGCCGACATGGGAACGACAGCTCATGGAAGGGCCATATATTCACCACTGCTCGGCCGCCTACGGCAAGTGCAGTGACGCGCTTATAGAAGCCGCGAAATACCTCAAAATTCCGGTGGAGATTTACGGGAGCAAAGAATAAAAACAAGCGCTCCTTTAAACCTTGTGTCAAAGGAGCGCTTAGATTCGCTTGAGTTTTATTTGTTGAGCTGTTTGCCCACGGCGCCGCCGGGGTGAATCAGGGCAAACTGGGAGAGGTTGTAGTCCGTAACCACCATGAGAGCTGCCAAGACCGCATCAAACAAGGCTATGGCAAGCAGTGTGCTGGTGGTGGTCATGATGTTCAAAGGGTCGCTCTCCCTGCCCACGCGGATTTCCAAAACAGCGTCCGCGTGCTTTGCAATAGGCGACTCTGTGTTTTCGACAACGCCCACGACAAAGGCCTTCTTTTTTACGGCCACATCCAGCATGGGCAAAAGCTCATCCGTTTTGCCGCCGCGGGAAACCAAAACAACGACATCGCCTTCTTTAACACCGCCCATACCGCCGTGATTTGCCTCAGACGGGGGGATGAAAAAACCGTTTCTCTCTATGCAACATAGGGAATGGGCAAATTTTTTCGCTGCGACACCCGAACCTCCGCAACCTGATGTGATGATGCGCTCGCTGTTTTTCATGGCCTCCACGGCTTTGGAAAACTGTTCTCTGTCGAGATAAGAGAGCATGTTTGCAACCGATTCGGCTTCGATGGCTATGGAGTTTTGCGCCGCGCTCCAGGCTTTGTCTGTCATATATATGCCTCCCGTGTGTTGATGTGATGTGGTTTTTCGCTTTGCATATAAAAGCATATTCTATTTTCGATTTTTCGTCAAGCCTTTCATTGTTTCCGCGCGTTCTTTGTGCGGAATACGGAATAAGTGTCCGAAGAGGAGATTGCATTGAATAAAAAACAAAAAATCAAAGCCCCTTTTTTTGAAATCGGGCCCAAGGGCATCATATATGGCAAAGAGTTGGTGGCGATTGCAAAAGCCGCCGACGCAGCCAGCCGAAAATATGATGTGCGCATTATCTTTACACCGCAACCGGCGGAGATCTACCCCGTCGCACAGGCGGTGACGGATCTTTTGGTGTTTGCTCAGCACATCGACCCCTTACCCGTCGGCAGAGGGCTGGGTTCAATCCTGGCAGAATCCGTAAAGGCGGCGGGAGCGGTGGGCGCCATGTTGAATCACGCCGAAAAACCCCTGACGCTGAACAACCTGAAGAAAGCCATAGACCGCGCAAAAAGCGTTGATTTGATGACCATTGTGTGTGCCGATTCCATTGCGGAAGCCAGAGCCGTGGCCATGCTGTCGCCGGACATCATCGTCGCCGAGCCCACTGAGCTGATAGGGACAGGCAAAGCAAGTGACATGTCCTATGTCCGCGCAAGCACCATGGCCATAAAGGAGATAAATCCTGATATACAGGTGTTGCAGGGAGCCGGCATCAGCAACGGACAGGATGTGTATGATGTCATCTTCGCAGGTGCCGATGCCACGGGCTCCACCAGCGGCATCTTGCTCGCAAAAGACCCCTTTGCCATGCTGGAAGAGATGATTTCTGCAGTCCGTATGGCCTATAACGACAGGCAAGGGCAGTAAACCAAGGCAATTATTGCATATATAATATATATTAAGGAGACAAAACATGACCATCTATCGCAAGCTTGTTCCACTGCAGTCCAGAGGCTTGATACCGACATTTCACGATGTCACACCGCAGGTGAGGGAAGCGGTTAAAGAGAGCGGTGTCGTCAACGGTACCGTGACGATATACTCTCAGCACACCACATGCAATGTCATGATCCAAGAGGCATCCCATGACAGGAACTATTTTGGCACAGAATATCTGCACCAAGACATCATCAACATAATGGAAAAGCTCATCCCCACTTGCACCTCCGAGGGGCAATACATGCATCCGGGACCTGAGCACATTGAGTTTGCCATGGGGCTCGGCACCGAAGAAGGTCCCTGGACAAGCCTCAACGTCGACGCGCATCTCCGCTCCTCCTTCATGGCCCGCAGCGAGACGATCATAATCGCCGACGGCGAAGTTCAGCTAGGAGACTTTGGCTATGTCTATTTTGTGGACTGGGACCAAGTCAGGGCGAGAAAAAGAACATGCCAAATCCAAGTGATGGGCAACAAGGAATAAGTGCTCACCTCATAAAACAAAAGCAGTTGGAAAAGCCATACAGGGTTTTCCCAACTGCTTTTATAATGTTTGCGGATAAGCCGATTGACACAAAAGAATTCATCTATTAGAATGTAAGATGGATAGAGAGGAGCTAAAGCGTATATTTTAAATGGAGGCGGGATCATATGAGCAAAAACGAACTCATGGAGTTTCTGTATACACAGCCCATCATCAATTCGCATTCCCACCACATGCCCGATTCGGACCACTGCGGCTTGAACCTGCAAAGAGTCATGTCATGCTCCTATGTGAACTGGTGCGGGGCGAAAATTCCGACAGAGCGAGACAGGGAAAAGATGACACAGTGGTTGAGCGCGGTTAGGACAAGAAGCTATTTTGTCTGCATGGAGCGGGCCTTGAAGGAGCTTTATCATATCGATGAGCCTTTGACAGCAAAGACTTGGGACGTGTTTGACGATGCGATCACGAGAGCACACTCAGACAGCTCTTGGCATCTGCGTATTTTGAGTGAAAAGTGCAACTATAAAACAACGGTGCTGGATGCCTACTGGGCTCCCGGCAGCGACAACAACCACCCGGAACTGTTTTCCCCGGCATATCGCATAAACAGCTTTTTCTTTGGCTACAATCTCTTGGCAAGCGACCACAATGGCAACAATATTTTAAGGATGCACGGTGCAAATATTGCGGACATAGAGGAATATACGGCTTTTTTAGATAAAATCATCGGGGAACAAAAGGACATGGGCAGAAAAATGCTCAAATGCGCCCTGGCCTATGACAGAGGGCTGGATTTTGGCCCCTCTGACAAAAGCAGTGCGCAAAGAGCCATGTGTGCCGACCCGAGCATGGAGGACATAGTATATTTCCAGGATTATATCTTTGACCACATATGTAAAAGCGCTGCGCGGTTGAACATGCCCCTGCAAATACACACGGGTCTTGGCAAGATGGACAAGAGCAATGCCATGCAGCTCCGATATATGATCTCTGCAAATCCCGAGACAACTTTTGTGCTCATGCACGGAAGCTATCCGTGGATATCCGATATCGCGGGGCTTGCCCATGTCTTCAAAAATACTTGGGTGGACTTGTGTTGGTTGCCTTTGATTTCCGGCGCCGCAGCGACTCGTCTTTTGGATGAGCTTTTAGATGTGTGTGAAGGCAACAGAGTGATATGGGGTTGCGACACCTGGACAGGCGAGGAGAGCTTTGGGGCGCGGCTTGCCATATTTGACATCTTATCGGCGGTGCTTTCAGAGCGTGTGGAAAAGGGCATGATGAGGACAGAAGATGCAAAGGCATATGCCAAAGCCGTTTTGTTTGACAATGCGGCAAATCTGTTGGGCATTTGATGCTCTTTGCGGTTCTCTCAGAGTGCTGCAAATTGAGAAAAAACAACAAACACATGAGGGTCGGGGTAAAACATTGGAATTTTACCCCGACCCTGCACAGAACAACCGACAAAAAGCATAAAATTACCGGCCTGCGCTGTATCAACACAGTGCAGGCCGATATGTGAAATACAATAGAAGGATAAAGTGTAGCAGCAAGGGCAAAACACTACTCTTTTCGATTGCCGTGTTCATCAAAGTGTTTTTTCAATGCTCTTTGTGTGGGGACAATTGAGACAACAAGCACAACACACTGTATCAGGATAAGCATGCCGCCATATGTGCCGTGGATGGCTGCGTCTTTCCCGAGGAGCAAAGGCATGGTTCCGATGGAGAGGGGCAACATAATCCATCCGACAACACGCCACAGTTTTCCGCTGTGGGTATGGGCAAATGTCCATGTGTCCTTGTTTTTCATCGACAGGGCGGTTCTGTATCCAAACAGCGAATTGATTTTCTTAGGGGCTTTTTTTGCAAAAAAAGAACCAAAGCCAATCATTGTGATTGGAATCATCATACTCATGCACAACATATAGATCCAAAAACCCATATTTGCTCCTTTCGGCTCCTAAAAACACCTCATGCAGCCCAGAGCTTTAAACACTGCTTATTCCCGAAGGCACAGATCGTTTTTTTCCGCGGAGCTTATTTTCTCATCTTTATGAGCTTGGCGGGCACGCCGCCGACGACGGAATAGGGAGGCACGTCTTTGGTGACAACGGCTCCGGCCCCGACAATGCTGCCTGTTCCTATGGTGACGCCCGGCGTGATGACCGCATTTGCACCGATCCAGACATTGTCTTCAAGGGTTATTTTTTGTTGGTTGGTGGGCTGTTTGACCATGGGGGTGTCCGGGTCGGCATAGGAGTGTGCCACGGAGGCAAGCACGACATGGGCGGCGATGGCGCAGTTTTCACCGACGGAGAGCGGCCCGTATAGTACACAGTAGGGGGCAAAATGCGTGTTTGAGCCGATGGTTATCTCCTTGTCACAGGGTTCGACATACACGCCGTAATACAGTGAAACATTGTCTCCGACGGAAAGAAGATGTGGCTGGCTGATCTTTACCATCTCGGCTGTTCTGAAATTTTTACCTGCTTTTTTGATTTGATGTTCCATAAACTTCCCGCCTTTTTCTCAACATTTGTGAAATCAAGTATATCACACATGATAAATGATGGCAATATGAAAAAAGAAACAGTGGGAGGCTAAAGAATGATTTACATAAGTACGTCAATTTCTCCCCAATACTATTGACATTGCCTGTGGTCTGTAATATGATTTGAGATGAGAAAAAGCGGCGAATTTGTCGCAAAAACGGACTCTGTATTGCCCGAATAAACGAAGTTATAGTGGCTGAAATCAAAGTGTATTCGGAGAACAGGTCTGCAAAAATTGCAAACGGAGGTCAATATGGACAGAAAGCTTCGCGTTGTCATTATGGGCGGAGGAGGGATTTTAAATCAACATGCACCGGGTTTTAACAGGATGTCTGATTCTTGCGAGGTTGTGGCTGTCGCTGAGCCGGACAAAGGAAAACATGCCTGGATTCGGAAAATCCTGAACAACCCCGATCTGCCGATCTATCAGAACTACATGGATCTTTATGAGCTTGATGATGTCGATGCATGTGACATCATTTTGCCCCACGACCTGCATATGGACGCGACTGTGCGAGCCGCAAAAAAAGGATGGCATGTCCTGACAGAAAAAGTCATGGCACGCAACACTTGGGAATGTGAGCGGATGATTGAAGCATGCGATGAGGCGGGCGTCCTATTGGTTATCAGCCATGACCGCAGATACGCAGGAGACTGGGTGGCGCTCAAACGCATTTTGGAGACGGATGTGCTTGGAAAAATCCTCTTTTGGAAACTTGAGCACAATCAAGACGTTTTAGTCCCTGTGGGGCACTGGATCAGAAGCAAAGACGCCATCGGTGGCGGTGCGATAATGAGCTGTCTCACACATCAAATCGATGCGCTGAGATGGATGGGTGGAGAAGTCGACTCCCTCAACTGCATGACCCTTGTAGAGCCGGATAGAATGGAAGGGGAATGCGTGGGTTTGATAAATGCCAAGATGGAATCAGGCGCTCTGGCACTTCTGTCAATAAACTGGTTTTCTCAATCCAGTGACGCCCCCAAAAATCCCCTTTGGTATGAATTTATTCACGTGAACGGCACGCAGGGAGAGGCCTATTATATGAGCGGCAAGGGCACATTTGTAAGGCCGCGCCATCCGCGTGAAGAAGATGAAAAATATGTCAACGGCGACGTGTCCTTCACTTTCGAAAAGGGCGACAAGGGCTTTGTCAAGGTAAATCATGAATTTATCGGTTCGGGGCATGTGAAGTGCATTGAAGAGTTTGTCAAAGCCGCCCGAGGCGAAGAAGCGGAGATCTTGACCGCAGGTACCGACACCATCAAAACCGTCGAAGTGGCAGAAGCTGCATATTTGTCGGATGCCAAGGGAGAGACAATGCGCATGCCCGTGCCGCGCACACCTTGGGAAGAGCGTATTTACAATAAATAGGAGGAATAACTATGCGTGTAGGTATTGACACTTTTACCATCAGAGAACTCAACCTCTCACCGCGCGGTTGCTTGGATTTTGTCAAAGCCAGGGGTTTTGAAGGTGTCCAATTTGGAAACATCAGATCCTTGAGCGGCAAGCTGGACAAAGGCGAGCTGAAAGACCTGTGGGATTATGCCGAGAGTCAGGATCTGTATTCCCATGTCTCATTGACCTGCATCAACCCATATCTATATAAAGACGGATTTGATGCGCTCAAGGCATGCCTTACAAAAGAGATAGAGGCAGCCGCTGCCGGCGGTTGGCATGAGCTGCACACATACATAAACGGCGGGATGGAGCGCTATGAGCATCCGGTTCCCTGGAGCCGCCATATCGAAGCCGCCATCAAGATGATCAACCAACTGCGCCCCACGCTGGAGCGCTTTGGTTCGCGCATAAACATCGAAACTCACGTGGAGACAACCTTCGACATCCTGCGGGTCATCGAGGGCACGGGAGAACATCTCACAGGCGTTTGTCTGGACACCGCAAACACGCTTGTCAACGCAGAAGACCCCGTTCTGGCCGCAAAGCGTGTGGCACCCTATATCCAGTTGACCCACACCAAAGATGCCATTGTCGCCTTCTGCGATACGGGCATCATCAGGCAGGGCAGAGCGCCGGGCATGGGCAATGTGGACTTTGAAAAGGTCTTGCCCATCCTTGGTGAGTATTGTCCCGATTTGACGCTTTCGATTGAGGACCACAAGTGGCTGTTCACGGCAGACATTTTTGATGAGGTCTGGATTTCGAAAAACCCCGACCTGACACCCTTTGAACTCGGTCAGTTTGTCAAGCTTGCCTGGGAAACCCAAAAGAAGATGATAAGCGGCGAAATTCCCTCCATCGAAGAGTATGAGAAGACACCATATCTTGACGAAATGGAAGAGCGGCTCACCTTCGGACGCGATTATCTGAACGGACTTCTGAAAAAGCTTGATCTCTACGGCTGATCTTTAAAAAGTGCAGGCAACTAAGATGTGCTGCCAACCGTATTGACGTGACAATAAAAAGCACCGCTTTGAATATTTAAAGCGGTGCTTTTGTTTTTTCGCATATTGATACGGATTTAAAAAATCAGTGATAATGCTCGCGGTAAAGCAGATCCACTTCCTTTTTATAAGGCATGGAGGTCGCCGCACCTTTGCGGGTCACGCACAGCGAAGCTGCGCTGTTTGCATATTTCACGGCCTCCACCCCCTCCATACCCCGTGCCAGCGCAAGGGAGAGAGCTGCGTTGAAGGCATCCCCCGCTCCGACAGTGTCAATGGCTTTTAACGTGGTCGTGTGCACAATGAGAGAGGTTGTGCCGTCGAAATAGGCAGCTCCGACCGCGCCGAGGGTTATGATGGCGCAGCCGACACCTCTGTCGTGCAGAGCGCGGCAGGCTTTGAGGGCTGTGTCCTCATCTGTGATGTCTATACCGGTATAATACTTCGCTTCGCTCTCATTGGGCGTGAAAAAATCTATCAAAGGCCATATATCAGAGGGGATGTCGCAGGGCGGAGCGGGGTTCAAAACAGTCAAGACTTTGTGCTCCTTGGCCAATTTGAAACCCTGCCACACGGCAAGGGGGCCCACTTCCAACTGAGCAAGGAGGACATCGCTGTCTGCTATCTTTTCCTGCGCCGCGAGCACATCCTCCGGGCATAGCTCTCTGTTTGCGCCGGGTGTCACGATGATCATATTCTCGCCGGAGAGCAACTCAACCGTTATAGAGGCGGTGCCGGAATTTGCGGTAGCGGAGCGGGAAATGTGTTCTGTGTTGATGTTTTCGCTTCCGAAGTGGGACAGAAGTGTCTGTGCCAAAACATCAGAGCCGATTTTGGAAATAAAGGTGGTATCACCCTCCAAACGGGCGGCGGCAGTGGCTTGGTTGAGGCCCTTTCCCCCCGGGCCTATAATGAGCTCGGAACCCAGTATCGTCTGTCCCGGCAAGGGAAAAGTTTCGCAGTATACGGTCAAATCGATATTACAGCTGCCGATGATGACAATTTTTGTCGCCATATAGTTCCTCTTCGCCTTAATAGGCAAAATACACGTCGCTTTTACCGTCAATTCTAAAAATTATGCGGTTCTGCTCTCTGTCGAGCTCAAAGTAGTCACAGCCTTCGAAGACGGAAAAGCGATCGCTCTCGACCTCGATATCCTTACCCCAGAGCATTCCCGTAAGCCCAATTCTCATGATTGCCGGGTCAAATCCACCTGTATCTGCGCGTTTTTGTGTGTTCATTCCGAAATAGGAGAGGCCAAGTCCGCCTGTTTCGCCGTTTTCAAAGGTGGGGTCGGCATAATAGTATTTTCCGTCTATGCTGACTATGCACCATTCATGGGCAGCGGTCCTGTCATAGGTTAGTCCACCGCACACATTGGCCTTTATGTCCGCCTGCAGCAGAAGATAGACATAGGCACCGGAAATACTCTCGGCAGAGCCTCTGTTTTTCATAATGGCCAGATAAGGTGAGTCCTGTTCGTATGGCAGGTCGGAATCAAACATGATCACACTCGAAACTTCTTGATAGAGTGCCAGGCAACGCACAAGCTCATTGTCGCCCTCTCGCAGACAGTTTTCCAGAATACTTGTGACCTTGTCCACAAAGCTCGCCATGGCAAGAGAGTGCTCCGCCGCTGTTTGCTGCTTGTAGTTTATGGTGACTGTCCCTGTCTCCGAATCGTAGGAGTCAAATGTCAAGTAGGCGACGGCGTCAAACCAAGGCATGTCGGTTCGTTGCAATCTGTAGAGTGCGGCAAAAGTATCCTCGTCGGGACACGAAAAGGAGGGCTCAAAATTTAGTGCGGCATCCGCAAAGGCTTTGTAGATGCGGACAAACTCACTTCCATACAGCTCTTCGTATTCCCATGTAAGCACATATGGATTGAAAACAAATTCAAAATGCTCCTCCGCTTCGGGCACTGTTGTGTCCGTCGCAGAGCTTAAGGGCAGTGTTGTCTGGGTGGTTGAGCTT
The DNA here is from genome assembly GCA_964439435.1 of uncultured Oscillospiraceae bacterium. Taxonomy (GTDB): domain Bacteria; phylum Bacillota; class Clostridia; order Oscillospirales; family QAMX01; genus CAYTOF01. The sequence goes on along the minus strand of CAYTOF010000016.1, from coordinate 10,777 downwards.
TGGGTGGTTTCCGCAGGCGAGCCCTTGTCGCAAGCGGTTGTTGAGAGCAAGAGCGCAATGACAATGACGCATATCCACAGCGCTTTGACTTTACACATGTATTTATTCCGCACATGACCATCCTTTCGCGGTATATCCCCGCGTTGAAATATTTGATATAATAAAGACAAGAGCGTGTTGAAGTCAGAAGAAAATTTAAACAAGGAGAAAAAATGAGTGAATTTATAAAGCTTGCCACAAGCCGTTACAGTTGCAGGAAATATTCAGATAAACCCGTGTCCGTTGAGGATCTGCGCTTGTGTCTGGAAGCTGCGCGCCTTGCCCCCTCCGCACGAAATGTTCAACCGTGGAGGTTTGTTGCGGTGCACAGTCCCTCCGCCGTAAAGGAAGTGGCCTCATGTGTACGCGATTTGGGCATGAACGCCTTTGCGGAGTCAACCCCCGCGTTTATTGTCGTTTTTTCGAAAAAAGACAGTGTTTCTCGGATTGGGACGATTGTAGACAGGGATTACAGCCAGATAGATGTCGGCATAGCAACGGCGCATCTCTGTCTTTGCGCTAAGGATATCGGCCTGGACACCTGTATCATGGGCTGGATAAACCGAAAAAAACTGAAAGCTGTTTTAAAACACAAAAGCGATTTAAAGGCGGAACTTGTGATAGCGATAGGCCATGCCGCAGAGTCGAAAACCAGAGAAAAACGAAGAAAAGACATGGAGAGCATCGCCGAGTTTATTTAGAGATCACTTGCCTTTGGGTTTTGATTTATATAGGCGATTAGAGCGCGGCCGAAGGCACGACCGAGTTCTATCGGGCTGGTCTGGTCCACCATGTTGTCGGGCTTGCCAAAATACGGAATTTCCAAAGTGAAGGTGAGCTCCACCGAGTCGAACTTTGCAAAATAATTGTCAAACATGGGGATTGTTGAGCTGTTCCAATCGACATCGGGCATTATATCCGAATTACCGTCATAGCGCAGCCGAAGATTGGCACTTTCTTTGCGAAACAGTGCAGACATTGTATCTTGCCCGTCGGGATTTTTGTATTGTCTCACAAAAAAGACATCGTCATTTGCTCCGCCAAGATGCCACGGCGAGTGGAAGTCAAAGGCGTATTTCACCTTATAATTGTTTGCAAAAGCCTGCAAATTTGCAACTTCAGGGTAAATGGGATTGTCCGTATAGTCCCGATTTTGGTCGTGGGGGACTCGGTTTTTGCCTTGATCGCCGTATAAAACGCCGTCATAGTCCATAAAGGGCAAAACAAGCACCGAAAACTCCCCCGGTAGATTGGCGGCAAGCTCTCTGGTGACGCCTTCTAAAAAATAGCTTCCCGAGGACTCACAGCTGTGATGTCTTGAGGTCAGGACAATCCAGGTATCCCCGCCGGGCAGTGTGAGGGCAGGGACATTGTACCCGCGACGACTCACGGCATGGGTGTGCAGGGGCTTGCCGAGCTCATTTGCCAGGGCATCGAGCCTTTCGGGGCGATAAACTATATCATGGGCGAAATAGACAAGGTTTTCATCCGGTGCAAAGGTATAGGTGAAAGCTTGTCTTTCCGCATTTCCGAGAACCAATGTCTCTGAGCCTGCAAAGTGCCATGTGTGCATATCGTGGGAAATGGCGGGGCCGAAATAGCCAATCTTATCGGCGCTGAAGTCAAATGTAATTGTTTGACCGGCGGCACCTTCAACACAAAAGGCCCAGAAAAACCAGTCCCCCTTTGTGTCTCGCAGATGAGGTCTCAACCAGATATGGTCGCCGTATATGCCGATAAGCTCGATGTTTCCGCCCGGGAAATTTGCATGTATATTCATTTTTTAACTCCTTTGATCGGTGTTTTTATATGGCTGTCTATAAGCCTAAAAGAGCATAAGGTCAATCGGGCAAATTCAGATGTGCCGCCGCTTTTTCCGTATACTCCCATAGGAGCTTTAAGTATATGTGATATTGCTCCAGAGAAACTTCGGGAGGAGTTTGATGGTCCACGCTGTTTAGATATCCGCCGCTGCACATGATGGGGAAAATGCGTTCGAATTCGGCGCGCATCGCCTCTTCGCCCTTGGACATGACCATTTTGTCATATCCGCCAATCATGAGCAAATGGGGATATTTTTGTCTCAAAGCCAAGATATCAACACCCGCTTGACGCTCCAGGGGATAAATGCCGTCTATCCCGCTCTCATAAAGCCAGGGGATCATCGCCGTGACATCCCCGTCGGAATCGAGCAGCAGGGGCACATCATATTTTTTTGTGAGCGAGGACAGGCGCAGATAATATGGCTTGATGAACTCCTGAAAGAGGGCGTGGGAGAGCATGGGGCCGTGATTGTAGCTCATGTCCTCGGCAATCCCCATCAGATCGGGGAGGCATTCGTCCCAGGTGGCTTCAATGCCGCGGAGGATAAAGTCGCATAGGTCGGTGTTTATTTTGTGGAGCAACTCGGGCTGATCGTAAAAAGCATAAAAATGTCGCTCGATGCCAAGCAAAGTGCGGGGAAACCAGAAAAAGCCCTCACAGCGGTAGTGGATTATAATGCTGTCCTCTTTGTCTCGGGCGCGCAAGTACTTGGCATAAGCCAAGTAGTTTTCGATGGCTTTGTCGCTGTACATATATTTCTTGAGCTCATCATATTCTCTTTCATTTGTGATGACTCCGCTGCCGAATTGAGGCTCCGCAGGAAAACCCGGGGATCTTGGGTCCGGCATCAAAAAGGGCATGAGTGTCAGCCCGAAGTTTTGCATAATCTCATCGCCGGATTGCCCGGGGGGCAGTCCTTCCTGCTCCCATCTGATTATGGTCTTGTCCCACCATGGGGCCCATTCCGCTCTCACAAGATGGTCAAGCCCCGGCTCAAATCGCATCATTTTGCGAAAACGCTCGCGCTCGGTCATGGTTATAAACACATCCCATTGTTGTATTCACATCTCTCGAAGACGAAGATGCTTGTTTTCTAAAGCATGTCAACTCTGAGCCTGCGCAAAATCATGCTCTTTTGTCCGTTTTGCTCTTGCATGCGGGGCAAGTGACGACGATTTTGCCGACACCTCTGGGCACACGCAGGGTGGCACGACAGTTTGAGCATTTAAAATACCTGTGCTCCTTGTCCTTTCGGCGCATGCGAGACCTTTTGAAAAGTTTTGTGATTTTGCTCCAATGCCGCATAAAAGCCGCGTTTTCCGCTCTGCGCTTTGGGATATTTCTGGACATCATACGCCAGAAGGCAAAAATCAGAGGCACAAAGGCAAGCAACCATATAATTGTCAGATTTAAAAAGATATTTGCTATGGCAAAGAGCAAGTATATGGAAACAAGAAACAGTGAAAACTGGTCATTTCCATATCTGCCATACATAAAACGCGAAAACCAAGACATATGTTCCTCTTCATAACAGGATTTGCTCCCAAACGGTGTTTGGGGCATGGGGTTGCAGATTATGTAGTGCCAAAAACACATTCGCCCGCATCGTCCGGCCCGAGAACAAATCTCTGTGCCCTTTCAATCCTCTTGAATTCTTTAACTCCGGCCTCTTTGTCACAGATGATGGAGATTTTATGTTGTATCAACAGGCAATCTATATTGTTGTGTGGCTGACAGCATCAGGCATGAAGTGCCCCCTTGATTTGGCCTACAGTCCGTTGTATATATTTGCGGCGTGCTGCGGCGATGTGGAAATAGCCTCCAGTGCCGCAAGGGCAGAGTTTTTAATCGCAACATCCACAAGTTGCTTTTCATCAGAGGAAAATTTGCCAAGCACCCAGTCGGTGACCTCCATGTCTTCGTGGGGAGGGCGACCTATGCCGACTCGTACCCGCGCAAATTCGTTTGTGTGAATGTGATATATTATGCTCTTCAGCCCCTTGTGCCCCCCGTCCCCGCCTTTGGCGCGCACGCGAAGCTTTCCGCAGGGGAGCTCCATGTCGTCGCATATCACGACAAGTTTGTCCGGGGTGAGTTTGTAAAAGTCCAGCGCCGCTCTGACGGAAATACCGCTCTCGTTCATATAGGTCTGCGGTTTCAAGACAAGAATTTTGTTCTCTTTGTGCTGAAATACCCCGAAAAGAGCTGAAAATTTAAGCTTGTCCACTTTGAAGTTGTATTCTGTGGAAAGAAAATCGGCTGCCATAAAGCCGACATTGTGCCTTGTGGCTTCGTATTTGCGCCCCGGATTGCCAAGGCAACACAAAACATGGGTAAATCCCGTGCTTGTTGAAATTTGTTCTTTTCGCTTTCGAAAAAACATGCCTTCCCCCAACTGTGTCTGCATTTAAAGAAATGCAGTTTTCCGACTATATACTCACAATATTATAGCATAAAACAGGGATGAACAAAAGAAAATGTTTACCCATATAAAAGCCTTGCCCAAAGGGAGCGGGGCGTTCGAGAACGCGTCATCGCCAAGGCATCTGTGTGCCTGTGGCGATTTTGCCGCAATGGCATGTAATAAGCAGGATTACCATCATGTAAATGGCTGAAAAATGCATATGAAGCAGCCGAGGATACGCACGCAATTTGAAAAGCGAAAGCAAGTGTTGTCATCAATCAAAAATTTACATATTGATTTTAAATGGTTGACAAAAGTTATTTGTTAATGTATATTTGTATTGTAAATATTGTTGTAAATCCTTGGTTATAATATGGTTTGAAACGCATAAAATCTTAGAGGCAAGCACATGAAACAAGCTTTTAAATGTAAAAAAGAGAAACCGTATAATTAACGAAATATTTACTTGCGAAAACGGGGTTCCGCCGTCATTTTTTCCATGCAAAGAACGAATATAAAAAACAGCGTAAAGACTGCCTGATTGCCCCTGTCTTTATGCTTTTTTTAAAATGGAGATCAAGATAAAAGAAGTGTCGTCCCTTGCATGTCATATATTTGGAAACAGAAAAATAGAATTTACGGGGGAGAGTTATGAAAACCGACATTAAGCGCATTGTGTCCATAATCCTTGTGGCAGCAATCCTCATCCAGGTACCTAATTTTACAGCATTGGCCGCGCTGTCTCCCGGTCAGCTTCCGATAACATCGGAAACGGAGTTGGAGACCGAACAGCTCGACCACGAATCGAAAGACGATAAAAATGCCGTTATAATCGGCGAAGAAGAGAGCTTGCGCGATCAGGCCGTAAAACGCTTCCGTCGCTCGGACGGTACATACACGGCGGTTATGTACGGCGAACCTGTCCATTATGATGTGGATGGCGAATGGAAAGACATAGACAATAGCCTGACCTATGAGGAGGGCTATTACAAAAACAGAGCAAACAGCTTTCGGGTATACCTGCCCGCGAAAATTGACGGCGGCAAAAGCGCGTCCATTTCGGTGGGAGGGTACGGAATATCGTTTGCTCCTTTACATTTCAATACATCAGACGCTGTCATAAAGCCAGCCGTAGAGAGCAATGCCCGTGTTTTAAAAGCGCGCCTTAGTGAATTGGCGGAGGCATTGGCTACAGGAACGCCCGCGGACATAAGCGCCGTGCCGGGGATAGATGCAAAAACGGCCGCGATGAGCAAAGACGAGCTTGTATACGCGCTCAACGCCGAGTATATGACCGTGAGGAAAACATGGTCTGAAGCGAGCTATGAAGATGTGTTCAACGGAGCGGACATAAAGTATGAGATACTCAGCAGTAAGCTCAAAGAAAGTATAATCCTCAAAACGCCCGAAGCCCAATGTTTGTTCAGTTTTTTGATAGATTCAAATGGGTTGACGGGTATGCTTCAAAGCGATGGCTCAGTGTTGTTTTACGACGAAAACAAAGTGATTTTCACAATAGCTGCGCCGTATATGTGGGATGCGGAGGATACATTCAGCGCAGATGTCGCAGTCAGCTTAGAAAAAACGGAAGGCGGATATATATACACGATAGCGCCCGATTCCGGTTGGCTTTCCTCGCCGAATCGCGTTTATCCCGTAACCGTCGACCCGACTTTCCAATACGGTGATTTCAATACCATCAACGACAAAGCCTACGCGTTTGTAGAGCCGCTGACCACAGGGGACAAGAATGCACTGCTCAATGAAACCTTTCTTTTGCGCATAGGCAAACTGCTCGGAGGCACGGAAGCGGGAAGTCTCATACACGCCGACATTATAGGAGCGCTCGACCTGAAAAATGCAAGAATCTTGAATGTGGACCTTGTTATGCGCTATTATGGGTCGTTCAATGCGACGAATCTCCAGATAAACGCTTATGCGGTTACAACACCGGTCTCGACATGGTCGAACCTAACCGATCCGATTTTTCCGTCCGCGCTGAGCCTTGTGTATGACTCAAGCCGGGCGTTGGAATATCTCATCACTCCGAGTTCACAAAGCGGCGTTCACAACACATACCACACATTCGACATTACGAACATCGCATGGCAATGGCAAAAACAGTCAGGACCGGCCAACAACGGGATTTTGCTGCGAGCGGTGAATATACCAAGCTATGGCGATCGTCTTGTCACTTTTTATGACAGCAGTATGGGCGGGACCGTGTCCGACCCGAAATTTATCATAACCTACCGCGACGCCAAGGGCCTCGAAAGCTATTGGACATATACGACAATGCCGGCGGGGAGATATGGTGCGGCGGCGGTTAACAATTTCAACGGAAACATAGTTGTCGCGCAGGACGTTGCGGGGGCCGGTGGGCTCAGGATGCCCTTGAGTGTGTCGCTCGTATACAATTCGGCAACCGGAGACAACCACCATTCGCATTCAGGCATCGGCTGGCAAACAAACTGCCATCTCAGAATACGCACATCAACGATTCCCGACTATCCGTATTTCCTCGTGGATGCAGACGGGACAGAGCACTATTTTTACGGAACCGCAGGTGCGACCAAATGGGTGGACGAGGATGGACTCGGATATACACTGACAAAGACTTCGACTACTTATACGATAACGGATGCAGAAGGGACAACCATGGAGTTTAACTCCGGCGGTTATCTCACATCGATAAACGACACAAACGGAAATAAAATACTTATCACCTATCAGTCCGGAGCTTTCGGGACAAGGGTTTTCAAGATAACAGACGGAGCCGGGCGGATATATACATTCAACTACCTCTCCGGTTGTGACACGATAGCGTCCATAAAGGAGCCGGATGGGCAGAGTGTCACATTTGGATACGACTCGACGACCCCTTCGCAGAGCGCAGACTCTTCACGTAAGCTGTTGTCCATTACATATCCCGACGGAAAGGCGACGACATTTACATATCTTTCCGGCACATCACGGATATCACGAATAAACGATATCGACGGCACGAGCGTCAGGTTTACTTACACAACAGACGTGCGTGCGTCAGCAATTAATTATTACACATCAGCAGGTGTTCTAAACACAGGGTATACTTTCAACTACGAAAAGCACAACACGACACGCATTAGCGACAATACGGGAAGAAGCTTCGACTACCAATTTAACAGCGCAGGACAAACAGCGGGTGTGGTGAACGTCGACACCGGGCAAGCGCAGTATTTCGAATACGGTGCTCCGGGGATCGGCGACACAGGTGCGTTGACGGGGAACGAAAACAAGCTGCTGACCGTTTCGGATACGCAGGTTAGCGTTGTGAACATGATGTCGAACGGGTCGTTCAATTCCGATGCAAGCGGCTATACAAAATATCCAAGCGGTGCGAGCGAATACAGTTTTTCGCGCGACGCAGGTTTCGGAAATCTTTCCAAGGGCTCATTGAAGACCGTCCGAAACAGCGGCGGAAGCGGGTCGGTGTTTTTATACCAGAGCAAGGGATCGTCCGGTTCTCCTTTGCCGGCGGGAACATATACGCTTTCGATGTATGTCAGTACAAACGGCGCATTGTTGCCGGGCGGGGGAATAAGCGCCAATACAGATGTTTTCTCGGGCGGCACATATCAGACCACATATGCATCGACTCCGGTAAAATATACGCAGAGCGGGAAATGGCTGCTCATGCGGACGACACTGACGCTCAACGGGAGCCAATACGTAAATGTGGGTATTGCGACATCCGCGGACACAAGCGGGACATTTTGGGTAGATGATATACAATTTGAAAAGAGCGACGGCGCGAACAGCATCAATTTGCTTCAAAACGCGAGTTTTTCCGGGTTGACGAGTTGGAGCGTGCCCGGCAGCTCGACGAACCCGACAATAAGCGGCAACGCGTATTTGGCGGCAAGCTTCAAAGCCGCATGCATGATGGGTGACGCCAAAAATGTAAAGACTGTCAGCCAAGAGGCAATAGTCGGGGGCAGTAAAGGCGATGTGTTTAGCTTTGGCGGCTGGGGCATGGCTAAATCCGTTTCGTTGACATCGCTTGAAGCGATGTTAAGATCGCGCACATATGGGATCAGCCTCACGTTCTACAACGGCAACACGGCGCTCGGTGAGTCGTATATATCGTTCAACCCAAATGTGTATGACTGGCAGTATATAACCGGCATGGCTGTCGCTCCTGCCAACTACACAAAGGTCGTGTACAAGTTTTCATATGATTACAATTGCAACGAGGCGAATTTTGCTGCGCCGTATCTGTATAAGGAGACATACGGCCAAAGCTATACATACGACAAAAACGGCAACGTGATAAGCACTGTGGACTTGTCGAAATCGGAGGCGCAGTTTGCGTATCAAAACAACCGGCTTTCAAAGCTTCTCAATCCAACGGGCAGCAGGTTTATGTACAGCTACAACAGCCAGACAAAAACGCTTTCCTACGCGCTTAACAGCAACGGTCAAAGATACGGCTTTACGTATGACAGCTACGGCAACGCGACGGGGAGCAAGATAAACATAGACAAACCCGTAACGACGATAGTGAGCGGGAAAACGTATATTGTCGTCAACGCGGGGGATGGCGGTGCTATGTCGAGCACGCCCAATGTCATACAGTCGAACATATTCACGGAGAAGTGGGACCCAAACAACGCCAACCTGCGCTGGCAAATCAACGAGAGCGCAGCAGCGGGACTTTACCTATTCAAATCCGTCGCGTCGTCACAAGGATATGGCATCTACATGAAAAACGGTGCGACCGCAGACGGTAACCCGTTGGCGCTGACCACATACACGCCGACAAGCACAAACCAGCGGATGGAGATAGTGGCAAACGGGGACGGGACTTTCAGGATACTCACGCGCGCGACGGACACACAAGGGAACAAAAAGTGTTTCGACACGCGCAACACAGCGACAACACCCGCGGCTGCGGTATCGGACATACAGCAATACCCATACACAGAGCTTGAGAGCCAGAGATGGTATTTCTACGAATACAAGACGCAGAGCGCGCAAGACGCGGAAGGGTACATACAGAGCGAAGCCGGTTATGGCGGGAACGGCAATTTTATGACATCGTTGACCGACTCGCGCGGAAAGACGACAAGCTATACCTACAATGAGTCGAGGGGTCTGCTGACATCGGAAACATCGCCCGGCGGACATGTGACAAACTATGTTTACGACGCCAACAACGATCTTCTGACGAGGGTGTACAGCGGCACATCGGAGGTGAGGTATGAGTATACAAACGATCTTCTGACGACAATACGGACACACCAACAGCAGATGAGGTATGTGTTTACATACAATACAGCGGGTCAGCGCACAAAGCTTGAGGTGGGCAACGGTACGACATTGCAGACACTTACGCAGTATCAATACAATGCAAGAAACCTGACAAGCCGCATGACATACGGAAACGGGGAATACGCGGAATATTTTTACGACGAGCTTGATAGGCTTGTCAAACTTCGGTATAATGGGAACGAGAGCCGGAGGACGGAGTATTTCTACGACGGGACGGGTAGGCTTGCGCAGATAAACGACCCTGAGAGCGCATACACGACACGGTATGCCTACGACATGGCGGGTCGGACGGTGGAGGTGCTGCGGACGGGCACGACGGGCGCGGGTGTGCAGCGATTCCGTGTGGGGTATGACTACGAGATCGGGACAAACCGGCTTTCGGGATATACGCGGCTGACACTGACAAACGCAAGCGCAAACGCGTATCGGACGGAGAAAACGGAGTTTGTTTACGGGAACGCGGCTTTGGGCCAGATGGCGGACGCAGTGTATTCGATAAAGCACGGCCAATGCGCGACGGCTGCCCCGGGATCGACGGCGACGAGGCTTGCATATACCTACGATGGGTTTGGCCGCCTGACGGTGCGCAGCTTGAGCGCGATAAGCAAAACAACGGAGTATACATACCAAACCGTGAGCGGCACTCGGACAAGCACGGTCGTCAGCAAGGTCAAAAACGGGACCGAGGAGCTGACATACACCTACGACAACAACGGCAACATACTGACAATTGCCAAGAACGGCGTATTGCAGGAAAGCTTCGTATACGACAGCCTGAACCAACTGACACGTGTGAACAGCGTGCCGCAAAACAAGACGATACTGTATGCCTATGATGGCAACGGGAACATGCTGAGCCGTTCGGAATACGCATACACGACGGGGACACCATCGGGGACACCTGTAGTGACGAGCTACGGATACGACAGTGTGTGGAGGGACAAGCTCACCTCATACGGCGGGCAGAGCATAACATATGACGCAATAGGCAACCCGCTCACCTACCGCGACGGGATGAGCTTCACATGGGTCCACGGCAGGGAGCTTGCGGGCGTCACAAAGAGCGGAGCGACGACAAGCTATACCTACGACGAGAACGGCATCCGCGTGCAGAAGATTTCGGGCGGTGTGACGACGACATACCATGTGGAGTGCGTAGCATTGATGTCTAGGGTTGAAAATTAAAATGTAGTTAAA
>CAYTOF010000015.1:23049-35098 GCA_964439435.1 uncultured Oscillospiraceae bacterium | reverse complement strand
ACTAAATTCGACCATCAAGGCACACAGTGGTTGCATTTAACTTGGCAATTAACTAAAGACATATTCGCAATGCTCGGAAGAGAAAATGGACCTTGACATAGGTCTTGAAATATAGTATAATACCATTGTTGCGCACCAATAGCGCGGAGTGGAGCAGTCTGGTAGCTCGTCGGGCTCATAACCCGAAGGTCGTCAGTTCAAATCTGGCCTCCGCAACCAATTTATCAAGACCGATATCAACCTAGATATCGGTCTTGATTGTTTTTTTAAGGGACATTAAAGACGGTGAAAGCACAGCTGTATTCACAGAACTTTTTGAGGTGCATATCCCTGCAAAAACACAATAAAAACAAACAAAAATCATTGAACTTGACAATAAGAAGGAGTATAATGAACGTGTAATACAGAGGAAAACATCGACATTGCAATATGCATTGCCCCTTTGCAAAAACGCAGACAGATTAAGCTCAAATTGGCAAATATACAGACAAACAAAAAACAACGCAAACTCTTGTTGAAAGAAGGTATTGTCGATGGATGAGAGCAAATCCAAACCCTCGCCCGAAAAGGTAGCCCGCCGATCCGAATCTCCGCATCCGACAATTTATCCAATGACAGAGGAGATGCTGGAAGACGTGGATTGGATAATAGACGCAGCGAAAGAAGTCAAGAGACAAAAGCAAGCGGAGTTGAAAGAGCAAGCGAAAGCGGAAAAGAAAGAAGGCACCGTCGATGGATGAGAGCAAATCCAAACCCTTGCCCGAAAAGGAAGCCCCCAAAGAAAAATCAACTCACCCGACAATTTACCCAATGACCAAAGAGATGTTGGACGACATGGATTGGATAATAGACGCAGCGAAAGAAGTCAAGAGACAAACGGAAGCGGAGTTAAAAGAGCGGGCGAAAGCGGAAAGGAAAGAAGGCACTATCAATGGATGAGAGCAAATCCAAACCCTTGCCCGAAAAGGAAGCCCCCAAAGAAAAATCAACTCACCCGACAATTTACCCAATGACCAAAGAGATGTTGGACGACGTGGATTGGATAATAGACGCAATAAAGGAAGCCAAGAGGCGAAAGGAAGCGAAGTTGAAAGAGCAGGCGAAAGCGGAAAAGAAAGAAGGCGCCGTCGATGGATGAGAGCAAATCCAAACCCTTGCCCGAAAAGGAAACCCCCAAAGAAAAATCAACTCACCCGACAATTTACCCAATGACAGAGGAGATGCTGGAAGACGTGGATTGGATAATAGACGCGATAAAGGAAGCCAAGAGACAAACGGAAGCGGAATTGAAAGAGCAAGCGAAAGCGGAAAGGAAAGAAGGTATTGTCGATGGATGAGAGCAAATCCAAACCCCCGCCAAAAAAGGAAATCCCCAAAGAAAAATCAACTCACCCGACAATTTATCCAATGACCAAAGAGATGTTGGACGACGTGGATTGGATAATAGACGCGATAAAAGAAGTCAAGAGGCGAAAGGAAGCGAAGTTAAAAGAGCAGGCGAAAGCGGAAAAGGGACAAGCGGAAGAGAAGCTGTAAATGCAGTGTGAAAGTGCGAACAGAGCATATTCGAAACAAACACCCCTCGGTTTTTGGGATTTGCAACCCGAAAACGGGGGATTTTCTTTAAGCAGATATAAAAATCAAGGCTTTGCCCCATGTAAAATCGCTTTATATGAAGTAGCGCTCCCTCCTCCAAGCCGAAATTTCGTGTTTATATAAAAAACCTGAAAATAGATATTGCATAAAACAAACAAGGTGATATAATATAAACAGAACATATGTTTGGCTGAGGTGGAAAGATGAGAACAATACTTCACAGCGACATCAACAGCTGTTTTGCAAATATTGAATGCCTCCACAGACCGCATCTGCGGGATTTGCCCGTTGCGGTCTGCGGAGACGTTGAGCTTCGCCACGGCATAGTGCTTGCCAAAAATCAGGCAGCCAAGGCCTATAATATCAAAACGGGTGAAACCATCATGCAGGCAAAGGAAAAATGCCCCGAGCTGGTCCTGTTGCCGCCGGATTATCCGCTGTATTCCCGATTTTGCGGATATGTGAGGGAGATATATGCGGATTACACCGACAGAATCGAGCCTTTTGGCATCGACGAAAGCTGGCTTGAGACAACGGGCTGTGAGCGCCTTTTCGGAGAAGGTGCGGAGATCGCCGAAAAAATCAGAAACAGGGTTCGAAATGAGCTGGGAATCACGGTTTCGATCGGCGTGTCGTGGAATAAAATCTTTGCCAAGCTCGGCAGCGATTTGCGCAAGCCCGATGCGGTGACGGCGATAACCCCCGAAAATTTTAAAGAGATAGTTTGGCCGCTGCCTGTCGGTGAGTTGCTTTATGTGGGTAGGGCGACAAAAGCGATGTTGATGCGCTACAACATCAGGACAATCGGCGCCCTTGCCCTGTGTGAGCCGCATTTGTTGCGAAGATTGCTTGGCAAAGTGGGAGGTGTGCTCCATGCATTTGCCAACGGGCAAGATGTGTCCGGAGTTGCCCTGTCCGATTCCGCGGAGATAATAAAATCCATCGGCAACAGCTCGACGCCGCCGCGCGACCTTGAGGACGAAGACGACATAAAGATACTGCTGTATCTCCTATCAGACAGTGTGGCCGCGAGGCTCAGGGAAAACGGTTTTATGTGTAAAGGCGTTCAGATAAGCGTGCGCGACAACACCCTCAAAAGCTATGAGAGACAAATGCGCCTGGAGCGCCCGACCGTGATTTCCCATGAGATATACGAAGCGGCGATGTCGCTCTTTCGCAAAAGCTATGAATGGGAGCGGGGAGTGAGAAGTGCGGGGGTGCGGGCAATTGACCTTGTCGCCGCGGATTCGAGCATACAGCTTACGATATTTCAAGATGAAGAGCGAAGGTATAAAAACGAAAAGCTTGAGTATGAGATAGACTCGATTCGTGCGCGTTTCGGCAACACCTCTTTGAGACGCGGCATAGTGATAAAAGACCCCGCTTTTTGGGGTATCGAGCCGCGGGGAAACTATCACAGCGCGCACCCCGTGTCCTTTTTTAAGCCTGTGAAAGCGTAGTTTTGAAGGCACGGTATTGGTTTTATATTTTTAATGTCAGGAGGGGCACTGTGGAACGGGAAAACAATACAAAGGTGTATGTATCTGTCATAGCGAAATTTGACAAAGAGGGAAATCGGTTGCCGATTGTGATATATTGGGAGGACGGCCGCAAATACAAGGTGGACAAAGTACTGGAGATTAAAAACGCCGCCAGCTTAAAGGCGGGGGGAGCCGGAATCAGATATCTGTGTGAAATTGCAGGAAAGCGGTCTTATATATTTCTTGAAAACGAGAGAAAATGGTTTGTGGAACGCAAAGGTATCAACTGAATCGGTTTTTTCATGGCTTGTAATATACGGTTGTATAGTATATAATAAAACCGGAATCTCAAGTAACAACAAGATAAACGCAGTTTATTTTTTCCGACCTTGTTTGCTGTCTTTTGGTGTTTTACAATGAGCATAAGTTGTATTGACAGTCCGATATCAAGGTGATAAAATTTGAGTATCCAATCAAATAGTGGGGAGATATTATGAAAATATGTATCAGTGCGGATGTCACATGTGACTTGCCGCCGTGGCTTGCGGAGCAATACGATATAACCCTTATATCCATTCCAATTATCAAAGGTGACAAAGCCTATTTTGACGGCGTAGACATAACAAATGCAGATATATTCAGATATTTCGAGGAGACGGGCAAGCTTTGCACCACATCGGCTTTGAATCCCGCTCAATATCTGGAGCATTTTAAGCGCCTGAGAGAAAAATGCGATGCGTTGATACATATAGACATAGGCTCTGCCATGTCTGCCTGTCATCAAAATGCTCGGATTGCCGCAATGGAGATTGACAATGTCTATGTGGTAGACTCACAAAATCTCTCGTCGGGCTTTGGATATATTGTATTGGAAGCGGCCATTATGGCCAGGGAAGGCAAAAGCCCTGAGGAGATAATAGAGGGCATCTCTAAAATAATACCCTTGGTGGAGACGAGCTTTGTCATAGACAAGCTGACATATCTCTACAAAGGCGGCCGTTGTTCCGCTTTGGCGGCACTCGGCGCAAATCTGATGAATCTAAAACCCTGCATTGAAGTCAGAGACGGGGAGATGAAAGTCGGGAAAAAATATCGCGGTAACTTCGAGACGGTGATATTAAAATATGTGGAGGACAAGCTCGCAAACAGAGATGATATCGACTACTCTCGCATATTTATAACACATCCCGCTTGCCCCGACAGCATTGTGAAGTCGGTGGAAAAACGCGTGAAAGAGCTTGGAAATTTTGACGAGGTTTTGATCACAAACGCGGGAGGCTCCGTTTCCGTGCACTGCGGGCCGATGACACTCGGTATAATTTTCAAACGCAAGGCTTGATGTTTTGCACATATAAAATGGAGACATTATAAATGTCTCCATTTTGACTTGAATACAAACTTTTTAGTTTTATCGGAGAAAAAAATGACAAATCATTTTGAAGAAGCACGAAATATTCCCATCATCTGTGAGGTTGATGTGTTGGTGGCGGGCGCGGGTCCGGCCGGCATAGGAGCGGCAGTGAGAGCGGCCAAAATGGGTGCAAAGACACTGGTGATAGAGGCGCAAAACTGTGTCGGGGGCACCGCGACCGCAGGGCTGATGTCTCACTGGGGCGGAAGGTCATCAAGCCATGTACTCAAGGAGATCATAGACCGCAGCTCAAAGGCAAGCATGGAGGACGGGGTGACGATATTTCACGAAGACTGCCCGACCGAAATAGACCATGAAAAGCTGAAGCTTTTGCTGTTTGAAATGCTCAAAGAAGCCGGTGCGGATATCATGCTCTACACCCAGGCCTGTGATGCGATAGTGGAGAGCGGCAGAGTTAAGGGAGTCATTGTGGAAAACAAATCCGGTCGCGGTGCGATTTACGCAAAAGTAGTGGTCGATGCGACAGGGGATGGAGATATCGCGGCAAGAGCAAATGTCCCCTTTGAGCTGGGGCGTGAAGATGACAAAAAAATGCAACCCGCAACGCTGATGTTTAAAGTTGGCGGGGTTGACTGTGACAGAGCTGTTTTCCCTGAGAGTTTTGAGACAAGGGTCCACACGGAGCGAGGCGAGTTGCAGACGCTGGCCTCCGCATTGCTGCCCCACCCTGCAGGTCATGTGCTGTTATACAGAACAACACTGCCCGGTGTGGTGTGTTGCAACATGACCAACAGCATCGGAGTGGACGGAACGGACGCTGCCTCGCTTACGGAGGGCACATATATATGCATGACGCAGCTTCAAAAAATAGTTGATTTCCTGCGCGAGTATGTGCCGGGATATGAAAAGTGTTTTCTCCTTACCACAGCACAAACCCTTGGTATCCGCGAAACAAGACATTTTAAAGGCCTGAAACGGCTCGAAGCGGAGGATATTTTGAGTGCAAAATATCATGACGATTGGGCTGTGCAGGAGGCGTTTTTCAACTTTGATGTCCACAATATGACAGGCTCGGGATTGGATGAGACGGGTGTGCAGGAAAAATGGGCGCAAAAAAACACCTATTCAATCCCTTACGGATGCTTGGTACCCGCTGGCATAGAAGGACTGTTGTTGTCGGGCAGAAACATCTCGGGCAGCCATTTGGCGCACTCGAACTTCCGCATCATGTCCGTCTGTATGGCCCTGGGAGAGGCTGCGGGGGCTGCGGCAGCCATAGGAACAAGAGATGGGCACAAGCTCTCTGAGATTTTGCCCACTTTGATACAAGAAGCGGTTTCGCAGCCGATTTAAAGTCCTCGCCAAAGAAATATGGCCATTTCGCGGTGTTCATATAAAAAACCGTGAAGGGATTTAAAACATTGCTGCATATTGCCGTCGAAGGCCCATTTAAAGCATAAACAGAAGCGGCACCCCTGCACGAGTGCCACTTCTGTTGTGAAAAACAAAATCAATAATTTTCAGCGAAAATTTCGAAATAGGCTTTGGGGTGGTCGCAGACCGGGCAGATTTCGAGTGCGCTCTGGCCTTTGTGGATATGGCCGCAGTTGGCGCACTGCCAAACGACGGAATCATCTTTTTTGAAGACTTTGTCATTTTCGACGTTGGAGAGCAGATTCAAATATCTCTCCTCGTGGAGCTTTTCAATCTTGGCGACGGCTTCAAACAGATAGGCTATTTTTGTAAAGCCCTCTTCTTTGGCGACTTTTGCAAACTCAGGGTACATCTCTGTCCACTCGTAGTTTTCACCTGCAGCGGCATCTTTTAAATTGTGGTCGGTGGAGCCAACGCCGTCATTGAGCAGTTTGAACCAGATTTTGGCGTGTTCTTTTTCGTTCTCGGCGGTCTCGGCGAAAAACTTGGCAATCTGCTCAAAACCATCTTTTTTGGCTTTGGAAGCATAATATGTATATTTGTTTCTGGCTTGAGATTCGCCGGCAAATGCTGCCATCAGGTTGGCTTCTGTTTTTGAACCTTTGAGTTCCATTGTGTTTCTCCTTTATATAATAGTATAAATATTGAAGATATCATATAGCAACAGATCAAATCTGTCAAGGATTTTTAATCACATTAAAAAGGAAGCCCGAGTCGGCGAAATGTCGGGCATGACAAAATATTGTTCAAGGAGGCATATAAATGGCCAGATCAAGCAGGCAAAAGCAGAAATTGCTCTACATTCACAAGTGGTTGCATGAGTACACCGATGAAGAACACAAGATGAGCGCCCCGCGGCTCTTGGAGATGTTATCCGAGGCAGGGATCAGCGCCGACAGAAAGAGCATATACAGCGATATCCGTGAGCTTGTGGATTTCGGCGTGGACATCATGATAAAGAAGGGAAAAGACGGCGGATATTACATCGCCTCCCGGGAATTTGAGCTGCCGGAATTGCAGTTGCTCGCCGATGCGGTGGCTTCTTCTCGTTTCATAACCGAGAAAAAATCTACCGAACTGATAAGAAAGATAACCTCCCTTGCCAGCAAATGGCAAGCCGGCCGCATCAATCGGCAGATCTTTATGACCAACAGAACAAAAAACGCCAACGAGCGCATATACTACAATATTGACAGCATACACAGGGCAATTTCTGAAAACCGAGAGATCAATTTTCTTTACTTTGAGTACGACACCGATAAAAACAAAAAGTACAGACGAGAGGGAGAGAGATATGAAGCTTCGCCCTACACGCTGTACTGGGATGATGAATACTATTATATGATTGCCTATTATGAGCGATACGGTATGGTGGTCAACTTCAGAGTGGACAAGATGGAGGACATCGAAATTACGAGCCAATCCCGTCGTGGTGAGGCCAGCAGAGAGGATTTTGACACGGTCGAATATGCCAAACGGCTTTTTTCCATGTTTGTGGGGGAAACGCAAAAGGTCAGGCTGCTGTTTTCAAACGACCTCATGGGCGCCGCCCTGGATCGCTTTGGCCATGAGAACTACATTGAGAAAAACGGAGAGAAACACTTTGTGATAAGCACAGAGGTTTCCGTCAGCCCGGCTTTTCTTGGCTGGTTGTTTCAATTTGGAGAGGGAGTCAAGGTTTTGTCACCGCAATCCCTCAGAGACAGTCTCAAAAAACGAGCACAGCGCATCTTGGAGCAATATGAAAATGAAAATGACTTTGCACGGTAAGTCTATGGCAAAAGTCTTTGAAAGGTTGCGTTAGCTGAAGCGGCATGGAATGCACTGGCAAAGACCAAAAAATCTGTGATGCCGTGTTTTTGCGCAAAACCCACGATTTTTAAGGAGGATTTGCCTGAGGTGTTGAAATATCGCTGGTCAATGACGAAAATCTCCTCAAAGTGATCCGTCAAAAACGGGACCAAGGCATTGCCATAGGAGTCCTTTGTGATGATGAGCTTGCGGCCGTTTTTCACAACATCGCTGACAATATGTGAAATCGGGTTGTCCCCGCTTATGAACATATAGTAATTGGCCTTTGGTGCGGAGACAACAGGTGCGGTATAGCCTCCGATCATGGCGGAGCTTTGGTATATTGTCATTTTTGAGGAGTTGACAGGACGGAAATACTCAACTGAGTCGGGATTTGCTTTGAGGGCAGCGGCTTTGGTGTGTTGATACAGATATCCAAGGAACCCCGGAACAATACCGTATTCATATGCGGAGAGTTCATATGGGGTAAAACCGGCTGTGTAACAAAAAGCCCTGTATGCGTAGTAAGCACCCCTTTGGGCCCAATGCGTATCTGTTCTGAAATAGAGATATTCACCTCTGTGTTCGTTCATTTCGGTCCAGGTGTCCACGCCGCGCACGTCCGCGTTCATCTGCGAATACCAATAGGCCATCGCTTCTTTTTGAGAGGTGGTGCCCTTTTTATATTCGGGAGGGCAGTTAAACTCCATGGATGTCGGGGCCATCAGGGCATAGACATTCACATTGGGCAGATGGCTTTTCAGCTTGTTGATGCTGCTTGCATATGCGGCAAGGCCCTTGTTTCCGCCATAATAGTACTCCATAGCCCGGTCGCCCAAAACCATAACCCCGCCGATGACTTGCGGTTTGACGCCGCTCGAGGTGCCCGAAACCGTTGTGGAAGATGTGGTTTGAGAAGAAGCAGTGGAAGGGGGCAATGTAGACGGGGGCAGTGTGGCAGGTGGTAAAGTCACAGGTGGTGGCACTGTCGTCTGCGCTGTGGTTGTCGGAGGTGCCGAAGAGGTGGTTGGCGGCAAGGTGGTCAAGGGCATTGTGACGGGAGGCAGTGTCTCCGGAGGGGGCAAAGTCACGGGTGGAGTTGAAGTCTCCAAAACGGTGGTTTGATATGTGGAGTCGGAAACGTCCGCGGAGGTGTTTTCAGTTGTTGTGGCCTCATCGGGGCTCAAAACTCCGTCATTGGCGCATCCAAGCATTAAAAGGGCAATAACTGCGGCCAAGATAAAAAATAAAACTTTTTTCATTTAAACTCCATCACCGGAAACCGGGTCATTGTCATGTGTTTGAACTTATTAGGGTAGCATCTGGGCAAAGATCTTCATAAACGAAGAAGAGGCGGAAAAAGCATAGTTCACGCAGAGAAAATCTGTCACACCATGGGCTTTGGAAAACTCTATTATGTCAAGGGATGGCTCGTCCTTACCGTTGAATTCCCGCGGGTCTATCACGTATATCTCTTCAAAGTGATCGGCCAAAAAGGGAATCAGGGCATTGCCGTAGGACTCTTTGGTGACCATGAGCACTCTGCCGTTTTTAAGCTCACTGTTTACAATATGGCATATGGGGTTGTCTCCGCCGATAAAGCTCATGTATTTTGCCGAGCTATGGAGTTTTTCGGCGGACGCATCGGATATGATTAGGGGAAAGGAGCGCCCGTTTGTAAGGGTTGTGTCTCTGTATATTGTCATTGTCGGGGAGGTTATGGGTCTGAAAATTTCAACGGTGTCGGGATTGTTTTTCAAAACCTCACTCAGAGGATGATTTTTGGTAAAGGCATACATTGTGCCCACAAATCCGTCGACACTGCCCTTGGTGTACTCGGACATCTCATGGGGGATGAAGCCCGCAGCCTCTCCAAAGGCCCTATATGCATAATATGCTCCGCGTTGCGTCCAGTGATGGTCGGTTCTAAAGTGAATGTATTCGTCCTTGTGGGCATATAATTGCGACCAAGCGTCGACGGGTATAATGCCGACATCAAGGGCTGAATAGGCAACATTCATGGCGCGCAGCTGCGAACGTGTACCGGATTGGTATTTCGTCGGGGCATTGAATTCAATGGATGTGGGACAGAACATCGCATAAACATTTACCCCCGGCAGAAGTTCCTTGACCTTGGAAACAGTCGAGGCATAGTATCGGAGAGAGGAGTCCACACCGTAGTAGTGTTCCATCGCGGCAGTTCCCACCACTAAAACCGAGCCCGCCTCAACAGCTTCGCCTCCGACAACGGGAGGTATTTCACCTTCGGGATGGTCGAGCCAAATCCAGGAGGTTGAACCTGTTGTCAAAGGTGCGGAGGTGATGGGCGGTTGGCTCATCTCCGTTGTGGTTTCGGTATGCAAAGCAGATGATGTGGATGATGAGGTGCTGTCCTGGGTGTTGATTGTGGTTGTATTTGATGTTATCGTGGTCACGGGATTTGCAAGATCCGACTCGTCCACTTCATCCACAATGGACTGCCCCTTATCCCAATCATCGTCTTTGACTATGGGGATCACGGCACCTGCATTGAACAGGTCAACGGCATAAAACTTGTTGATGGTGCCGCTGATATCCAGCAGCTTTTCACGGAAAGGGAATGTATCTGAAAGGTAGTTTTCAAAACTTTCAGAAAGCTTGCCGTTGAAAAGGGAACCGACAGAAAATTTGGGTATGCCAGCAAGAACTCTATTTTCTTTTTCAGAGCGTGTCGCATCTTCATCCACAAGGGATATGAAAAACAGAATAAAAATGGGAAGCAAAAACGACACACAGATGGCGATATACCATTTTCTCATAAAACACTCCAAAGTGATGTTGTAAAGTTAAAATCTGAAATACAAAAACGGGTTATAGGTGTTTGTCACCATAACAACGGTACAGACGGCCATGATTGTGTTGACATACAAGAGCCTGGCGGACATGGCGATAAAGCGCAGCTTGTTGCCGGCTTTGGTCATGGCAATATTTGCACCTTTGATGATCAAACCGATGGGTGTTGAGGCGATCAGCGAAACGACAATCAACAGTGAGTAATTGGAGAGGATGGAAATGGCATTGGCACTCACCAATTCGAAGTTTCCAAGCCCATAGATCCTCTTCAAAAAGTGCCCAAGGGCGCTAAGGTCTTCAAAATAGAACAGCGCCCAACTCATCAAGACAAAATAGAGGGTGACAATCCTGGTCACAAAGCTCGGCAGCTTTTTTATAACGCCTTCGAAAACATATTTTTCCAGCACCAGCAAGATGCCGTAATAAACCCCGAAAAAGACATAGTTCCAGCTGGCGCCATGCCACAGCCCTGTGAGCAGCCAGACAACGAATAAATTGCGAATGGCGTGTTTTCTGTTTCCGCCCAGGGGTATATAGACATAGTCCCTGAAAAAAGATGAAAGGGAGATGTGCCAGCGGCGCCAAAAATCCGTTACGGTTTTGGCTGTATAGGGGTAATTGAAGTTTTCTTTAAAATTGAAACCAAACATCCTGCCAAGGCCGATGGCCATATCGGAATACGCGGAAAAGTCAAAGTAAAGCTGGAACGCAAACATCAAAAGCCCAAGCCATCCGCCAAAGACCGAGTTGTCTGTCCCAGGGACAAGCAACAGCCTGACGGCTTGGTCGGCGTAGTTGGCAATCAACAGTTTTTTGGCAAGCCCTGTGAGAAAGCGCATTATGCCCCGTGAAAACCCGGCAAGAGTGATGGTGCGGTCGGAGATCTCCTTTTCGACATCGGCATAGCGCACTATGGGGCCGGCGATCAGCTGGGGGAACAGCGATACATAGAGCAGGAAATAGGCGTAGGACCGTTGAACAGAAACGGTGCCCTTATACATGTCAAGGGTATACGACAGAGCTTGGAAAGTGAAAAACGATATGCCCAGAGGAAGACCGATTTTCCAGGCGGGGAGTTTGAGCCCTGTCAACAAATTGAGGTTTTCCAACATAAAACCTGTGTACTTAAAAATGCCAAGCAGTGCAAGGCTGATGGTGACAGTCAAGATAAGCCAGAATTTCTTTTCACGTTGTGTGTTGGCATTGCCTATTCGGTAGCCGCCATAATAGTTGACAAAGGAGGAAAAGAGCATCAAAAGAACCCAAATGGGTTCGCCCCAAGCATAAAAAATCAGGCTCATCAGCAAGAGCGCATAGTTTTTGAATCTGATATCCCGCGGTAAAATAAAATAGACCAGCAGACAGACGGGCATGAAATAATATAAAAAGTTTAAACTTGAAAAAACCATACTCGCTCCCACAGTAGAATATGATGTGCCGCCCGGGGCCAAAAATTATAAAACAAGGTTGGCGTCGAGGGTAAATCGAAGCACAACTTATAATATGCATATTATATAATATATACCCTGTAACAAAAATTGAC
>CAYTOF010000015.1:0-23039 GCA_964439435.1 uncultured Oscillospiraceae bacterium | reverse complement strand
ATTACAAAACGGTAACATTGGGGATTCAATGTTGGGAGTGAGATAAATGATGGTGTTTGCAGCCGGGATTCACAGGAGGATTTGGTTGTTTTTAGATCTGCAAGGGTGAAAATTGATGCGGTGAAATTTACAGCACTGCCCTTGACTAAAGCGGATATGTGGTATATTATTTACTAAATAATAAGCTCTAAATAATATGTTTAAAATAAAACATCGGTAACGGCGGGGAACAAAGTGGCAAATGCAATAGAAGTTGCGATAAAATTATTTAAAAAACACAAAGAAATAATCTTTTATTTGATTTTCGGCGTCTTGACCACAATTGTAAACTACATTATATATGGCATATTTATATATATTTTCGGTATAAGCGCAGGAGCCGGTGACAAAAATCTTGTCTTGGCGGCCAATGCCATCGCCTGGGTAGGCGCGGTCATTTTTGCATTTGTCACAAACAAGCTGATTGTCTTTGAAAGCAAGGCAAGAGATGCCCAAGTCGTGGCGAAAGAAGCTCTGTTATTTGCAGGCGGAAGGCTTGTCACATTGGCCATAGAAACCGGAGTTATCCTACTTGGCTTGCGTTTGTTTATCTGGCTGCAATTTTCTGAAGATCGTTTCAACCTTTACAACTGGGCTGTAAAGGTTGTGGCAAGTGTAATTGTAATTGTGCTAAACTATATCATCTCAAAACTGTTTATATTCAAAGGCGAGGACAAAGCGGATGGACAGAAAGAACAAAATACTTTCACTGATAGCACCGGCCTATAACGAATCGGGAAATATCGAAGCTTTAGCCCTTGGCGTGTCAAAGGCCATGGAGAGCCAGGGCATACCCTATGAGCTCATAGTTGTCGATGACGGTTCTAAAGACACCACATGGAGTGAGCTTCAAGGCATTTCAAAACAGGATTCCAGAGTAAAGGGCATCAGGTTTTCGCGAAATTTCGGCAAAGAAGCTGCGATGTTGG
Organism: uncultured Oscillospiraceae bacterium; assembly: GCA_964439435.1. Taxonomy (GTDB): domain Bacteria; phylum Bacillota; class Clostridia; order Oscillospirales; family QAMX01; genus CAYTOF01. The sequence continues at coordinate 22,071 of CAYTOF010000015.1, read as the reverse complement.
CAGGCCTCGAGGCCGCAGAGGGGGGGTGTGCTGTCATTATTGATGCGGACTTACAGTTCCCACCTGAAACGGCTGCGCAAATGTACGACGAATGGCTAAGCGGTGCGGATGTTGTTGAGGGAAAGAAGAGAACGCGCGGGAAAGTGGGCTTTGTATACAGGATTTTCACAAAGATCTTTTACGGCATTTTAAAACTCATGTCCGGTATAGATCTTGGAACGGCCTCCGATTTTAAATTATTGGATCGCGCCGCCATAGAAGCCGTGTTGTCCATGGGAGAAAGGCAGACTTTTTTCAGGGCGATGTCCGGTTGGACAGGCTTTAAAACGACAGATGTGTATTTTGACGTGGCCCCGCGTTTTTCGGGCAAGACAAAATTCACACCCGTAAAACTTATAAAAATGGCCCTTAGCTCAATTGCCGCATATACATCAGCCCCTCTTCAAATTATAAGCATACTGGGCACTCTGAGCTTTTTGGGTTCTGTAATCACCGGGCTTTTTGCTCTCCTCTATGACTTTTCAAACAGCCACACGGCATATTTTATGGGAGCAACGGCGATTATGTTGCTGATTTCCGGTTTTTTGATGTGGGCGCTGGGTGTGGTCGGATTCTACATTGCACGGGTATATGATGAGGTAAAGGGAAGGCCGAGATATATTATCTCCGAGTGGACACATGTAATTGAAGCTGAAAACATGGGAGGAAGTACCGATATATGAAGCAGAAGATTGACAGCGAAAAGCTTGGCAAGAAGCTCATGCTGAAACAAAAGGAAAGCAACAAGGCGCTGTATATACTTGCGTTTTTCCTTCCCATGATTGTTTTGGAGCTCGTGTACATCACATATAGGATATATCCCTTTGGAAAAGGTTCTTTGTTGGTGCTGGATCTCAACGCCCAGTACATTTATTACTATGAAGCTTTCCGAGACGCCTTTTGGGGAGAGGGCAGCTTCATATATAACTGGAGCAGGACACTTGGCGGGGAGTCCTTCGGACTGAATGCCTATTACACAGGCAGCCCGTTTATGATAATCTACGCGCTGTTCCCCAAAAAACTGATAACCGAGGCATTGCTTGCCACTGCACTGCTCCGCACGGGTTGCGCCTCGCTCTCCTTTGCATACTATCTGAAAAAATCCCGCGGAGGACAGACCTCTAAAATATTGTTGTTTTCAACCATGTATGCCCTGATGGCCTATATGGTCATCCATCAGATGGACCCGATGTGGCTTGACGCTCTCATTACCTTGCCGTTGATTATGTTTGGCGTGGAGAAGCTTGTCAAAGAGGGAAAGTTCATACTCTTTACCGTAGCCCTCACCCTTACATTTATCTCCAACTTTTATATAGGATACATGGTGGCGATTTTTACCGCTGCGTATTTCTTTTTTGCATATTTTACCGGCTGCAGATACGGCAAAGGCAATGTCGCAAACTTTTTCAAAAAAGCCGGATTGTTCGCATTCTTTTCCATACTGTCGGCGCTGATGGCTGCCTTCATGCTGATACCGGCATATTTCTCCCTGACTTTGGGAAAAATGGACTTTACAAACCCCAGCTTTGCGCTCAAGGCCAAGTTCTTGTTGTTTGATATGTTGCCAAAGCTTCTTTTCGGCGCATATGACACCTGCAGACCGGAAGGACTTCCGATACTTTATACAGGCACACTGACCCTCATAATGCTGCCGCTTTACTATACCAACAAGAACATCAATGTGAAAAACAAGATTATGAGCACTGCCATATTGTGTTTTTTGTTTTTAAGTATGAATATGTCAACGGTTGATATGGCATGGCATGGTTTTCAAAATCCCAATTGGTTGAACTACAGGTATTCTTTTATACTGTGCGCCTTTATGCTTGTGATGGGATATGAGGCCTTTTCAAAGGTGAGAGATGGATATACCGTTGCCAATGTCAGCAGAGCGGCCTTTGCGGTCATTGCGCTTATCTTGCTTGTGGACAAGTTTTCTTATGAGTACATTGATGTACGGATAACAGTTTGGGGATCCATTATACTGGTCGGTGTGTTGTTTTCGTTTGTTGCCTTTGATGCCCATAGAAAAGGCACACGAAACGGTACGGTCATAGCGATATTAATTGGGGTGGTTTGTGCTGAGTTGTATCTGAACGGATTGATCAGCATCTGGAAAGTGGATATGGATGTTGTCTTTTCGGCAAGAACCACATACAGGCCCTTTGTGGACTCGACCTATAAGGTGGCGACATGGCTAAAGGCCTATGACCCCGGCTTTTATCGGACGGAGAAGAGTTACACGCGCACAGTAAATGACCCGATGGCCTTTGGCTTCAAAGGCATCAGCCATTCAAGCTCCACTCTCAACGCCGACGGCATCAAATATATACGCAGTTTGGGATACAATACCGGCGCCCATTGGACAAGATATCTGACACCGCACATATCCCTGGACTCCATGTTGGGGATAAAATATGTGCTGCAGAAAAACAACACAAACAACGGCTTGGATTTGATATACCAGGAGTCGTTCTTTGAGGGCACTAAAGAAGAGATGACAATCTATCTGTATGAAAACCCCCATGCCATGCCCGTGTGCTATCCTGTGGACAAAGAGCACATAAATTTTGAAAAAGTCCCGGGAAATCCCTTTGAACAGCTAAACAAAATGTTTTCGGCCATGGTTGGCAGCGTGGAGATAATCGAGTTCTACGCTCCTGTTGACCCGGAAAATGTACGCATTGAATATGATAATGTGGAGACAAGAGCATATGGACAGGGGTATACAAAATACGTCCCTGAGACGGAAGGCAGTAACACCCATATAGAGTTCCTCGTCAAGGGCGTTGAAGGCAAAACCCTCTACGCTGCGTTTCCATCGGATTATCCGCGCAAGGTAAATATCTGGATCAACAAAGAGTGGTATCACACATATCTTGAAAATGCAGAGGATGACGGCCCAATCCCCCTGGGGCAATATTCGTCCGATGAGGAAGTCTCTTTGATAATGACCATATTGAACAACGAACAGGGTGGCAGAGGTGAAGTTTTCTTGAAAGACCATCTTTTCTACTCCTTTGACACAGAACTCTTTGAAGAGCATTTCGCACCGCTAAGGGGAGCTGTGGACGAAGTGGTCGCCAAAAAAACGACGGTGCTGACCTTTAATGTCCACATGGACGCGAATCAAACGCTCTACATGTCGATACCCTATGAGCGCGGTTGGACAGCCACGGTTGACGGTGTGAAGATGGAGCCCTATCGCACATCAGATGGTTTGCTGGGCCTTGACCTGGATCAAGGGGACTACCATGTGACCCTGCGCTTTTTACCGGACTACTTCCTGTTTTCATGTGTGATTTCCGGAGCGGGATTGGTACTCTTTTTGCTCATCACATCCACATGGCTGTACATGAGAAAGAAAAGCATCAAGTTACCCACTGCCAAGGGCTTGATGGCAATCGCATCCGATGAGGAGATATCCCAAATATCAGATGATGTGACAGAAATGGACATAGAATCAGGGAGCGGAGACACTGTAAAAGAGATAAACAGATTGTTGAGAGAGGGTATTGAGGTCGACGCCGAAGAGAAGTCTGTCACTCAGGACACAATCGAGCTTCCCATTTTAAATCTTGGAAATTCCAAACCCCGAGACTCAAGCGAGGGCGTTGAAGATGAAACTGTCGTCGAAGACGAAGAGAGTCCGCAAAATGACATCGATAGCGGCACTGAAAATGACATTGAAAGCGACATTGACACGGATGTCGCCAAGGAGGAGCAAGAAGAGGAGAGTGGCTACGAAATTTAAGGTCATGCTCACCGTCATGCTCTGTGCGGCTTTGTTGCTTGGATTTGCAAAGGCCGTCTCTCTTCCCGGAGAGCCTGCGAAGATTCAAGCGGAGAGCAGGGCAAAAAAACTGCTTATAGCTCTTGGAGACTCCATCGCCCGCGGATATGGTTTGGAACATCCAAATGAGATGTGCTATGGTGCACTGCTCGCAGAGTTTTATGATATGCGCTTTGAAAACCATGCGGTGGACGGGTACACAGCTCAAAATACCTTGAGCTCTCTTCAAAATAAGACAGTAAGGGAGAGCATTGCAACTGCCGATGTGATCTGTGTTTCTGTCGGAGGCAATGAACTGCTCGGTGTGTTTCTCTCGGTCTTGACAAAGGAATTGAGCAAGGAGTCTTTGAAAAGCGAAAAAATTCAAGGACAACTTGCAGCTCTCATACGCGTATTCAACAAAGAAGAAAACATAGAAGCGCTGCATGCCGGTATGAGTGGGGGAGTTAAGGCCTTTGAGCGGGATTTCCCCGCACTTATTGAGGATTTACGACAGCAAAACCCCGAAGCCATCATCATTTCACAGACGGTCTACAATCCTGTGTTGGCATTACCACTGGCTTTAGCGGCACCGGCAAGACAATTTTACAAATATTTTGATGAAATAAATGACACTATAATAAACACCCCGACAGATATCCTCATCAGACCTGATCGGGCATTTGCAGGAGAGATGAAAAAGCTTATCCGCATAGAAGAGCTGGACATTCACCCCTCTGTGGAAGGGCATGTGCGAATCTATGAAGAGATGCGGCTTGAACTTGGGCAACATATCCCATATACAGAGATATTGATGCAATTTTCGACAATCTCTCTGGTGGTGCCATTATATCTGAATGCAAGACAAGGGATTTATCGTCACATACGTTAAAACGACGCACATATGAACGGAGGGAAAAAATGAGGATCAGTACAACGACAGAGCGTTTTTCCAGAAGTTATGGGGATGTGGAAGCTGTAAAAAAGCTTGCGGAGGCGGGTTTTGAAGCACTTGACTACTCCATGTTTGCCCATGACAAGAAAAACGGCATATTTTCAAGGAGCGAAGACGAGTATTTGGCCCATGCCGAGGCGATAAGGGAGAGTGCCGAGAAATCAGGTATTGCCTTTGCGCAGATGCACGCCATGATGCCGACATATACGGCGGACGAAGAGGAGAATGCTGCGCTGTTTCAATTGCATCTGCGCGGGATTAAAACCGCGGGAATTATTGGAGCTCCCTATATTGTCATTCACCCCGCTATGTTGCCCGGATGCAGATATGATTTGATGCGCGAGGAGAGCTTTGAAAAAGCCATTGAAATCTATAAAAAGCTGGAGCCATATGCCGTCTCTGCCAATGTGAAGATAGCGACAGAAAATATGTTTGCCCATGATCCCGAAAAAAATGTACATTGCAGCTGCGCTTTCTCGGATGCGGAGGATTTGCTGGAGTTGCTGGATAGGCTCGATTCAGACAACTTTGTGGTTTGTCTGGATGTGGGACATGCCCTTATCACAGGCAGCACTGCCGCACGCGAGGCACGTGTCCTTGGAAAGGCATTGAAGCTCCTGCATGTGCATGAGAACGACTCAAAAACAGATCTGCATTATCCGCCATTCTATCCGTGTTATAAAAACGATTGGCAAGAATTTATGCAGGCGTTGAAAGACATCGGATACAGTGGAGACTTCTCTCTCGAATCGGACAATATATTTAGATATTATCCGACAGAGCTGTTGCTCTCAGGTGCGCGCCACCTTGCAGACATAGCAAGATATATGCTCACTTTATAGTCCACACATTGAAACAAAACAAAAATCACAGTCCCGGCCCATGGATTTATATGGGTTGGGACTGTGTTATCTCATATCGCTTTAAAGTTGGTGTTTGTCAAAGTGGGCGTGTTCCGCAAAGAGCACGACAAATCCCGGAAAGATCCGAAGCTTTTTCTATGTTCAAAAAACCTGCATCTGCCATAAATGCTTCTATTTGAGGGGCTTGTCCCGCTCCGGCTTCGAAGCATAGAACACCTCCCGGACGCAGAGCCTTAAAGGCGGAATTTGATATATTTCGATAAAACACAAGGCCGTCATTCCCGCCGTCCAAGGCCAAAAGGGGTTCAAAAGCCTTCACGGAATCGTCAAGCCCTTGTATCTCTCCTGTTTTGATATACGGAGGATTGCATATTATGCCATCATATACGCAGGCAGGCTCTGTTGTTGCAGACAGGGCGTCCGCACGGAGCGTCTTTACACGGTCCTGCAGACGGTGGAGCTCGATATTGCTCCGGGCAACATCGAGCGCGGCATCCGAGATATCTGAAAGGGTGCATTTTACAGACAGGTTTTTCTTTAAGAGTTCAAGCACTGCACTTATACCAAGGCAGCCGCTTCCCGCACATAAGTCTAAAATATCTATCTCCTCATCGCTTTGATTTTCTGAAAGTGAGAGGAGCAGCCGAGATAAAAAAAGAGTCAGCGTCGTAACGCTGTCATCCCGGGGAATGAGCACATTTTTGTCTATCATGAATGTGCGACTGTAAAAATCCCACTCGCCGAGGATATATGCAAGGGGCTCGCCATTCAGTCTGCGGGCAAGGAAGGATTCGAGGTCCTTTGCATGGGCTGCGGTGAGAGTGTTGTCCCTGTGTTTGAAATACTCCAATCTGTCAATACCCGTGGCAAAGGATAAAAGCTCCTTTGCTTCAAGGGAAGCGGAGCTTTCTGAAAGGCCGGATTTGACAAGCAGATCTCTTGCTTTGAGAACAAATCCCGCATATGTCGGGGCTACCATTTGTCTTCTCCTTTGTTTTCGGGTATGACACGCTCCAGTGCGTCAATTGCCACCGCAATCATATCGTCATCGGGTTCGTTTGTGGTGATTCTTTGAAGCCAAAGCCCGGGAGCGCGCAGAGCACGAGTTAAGAGGTTGTCATATCTGCCCACTATACGGGTCACTTCATAGCTTATATTCACAAGAATGGGTAAAAGTGCAAGCCTGATAAGCAATCTCAGCCATATGTTGCCGACGGGAACCAGGGAGAATATGAGAATGGACAACATAACCACTATAAACAAAAAGCTGGTGCCGCAACGAGGGTGAAATCGGCTGTGAGAGCGCACATTTTCGACTGTCAAAGGATAGCCTGACTCATAGCAAAAAATGGATTTATGCTCAGCCCCGTGATAGCCATAAACACGGCGCATGTCCTTTTGTTTGGAGGTTATAAAGATAAAACCAAAGAAGATTAAAAGGCGAAAAAGGCTTTCGTAGAGATTTGTCAGCCAAGAGGAGTGTTCGGATATGGGCAAAAGGGATGCAAGAAAAGAGGGCAACAGTATAAACAGCCCGATGGGAAGGACAATCCCGAAAAACAGCGCTATCCCGGTGAAGATTTTATCTGCTCTTTGAGCTCCCAGCTTTTTTTCCAGCCATAGGTCAAACTTTGATTTGGGCACATCGGCGGAAGGTTCAGCTTCGTTTGCCGAAAACATGATCTCCGAAACGCCGGAAGAAAGGGTGCTGCCAAACACGAAAACCCCTCGAATAAAAGGCAGGCCGAAAAGAAAGCTCTTTTCCTTAAGAGGTTTGTAGCTCTGCTCTCGGACGGCATGGGTTCCGTCCGGGCGACGTACCACTGTGGCGATTTTGCGAGGGCCTTTCATCATTATACCTTCGATGAGTGCCTGTCCGCCTATTGTTGTCTTTGTACACGTGCTTGTGTTTTTATCCTTCATAATTAAATCACTTTCCAAATTTGCTAAATGCTCAAGAAAATCGCAAGGATCAGATTTTGCTCTCTTCCAGAGGGAGGACCACAGAAACGGTTGTTCCTTCATCGGGGATGCTCTCGATTAACAATTTACCGTTGTGCAAGTTTACAATCTCATCGCTGACAGCAAGGCCTATGCCGCTGCCGGGCTTGTTGGCATCGCCTTTAAAAAACTTTGTCTTGACATGAGGCAATATATCCGCGGAGATACCCGGGCCGTGATCGCGGATTTTGACTTCGACAAAACCCTCCAAATCGCTCTCCACCACAGAAACCTCTATTGCATCGCCCTTTTTTGAGTGTTTGCGGGCATTGTCGATGATATTGACAAACACCTGTCTGAGTCTGGCTCGGTCTGCAAGCACCGACGCCTCGCCCAAATGGTCTTCGTAGATGACATGGAGGCCGTCTTGTCCGAGCCTTTGTTCAAGCATAAATATAGTATCCTCAAGTTCCGAAGGAAGATCCATAGGTGTTCGATTGATGATGAGTCTGCCCGATTCGATCCTTGAAAAATCCAAAAGCTCCTCAACAAGCCCGCGAAGTCGCTGAGCTTCTCTTTTTATGACGGAAAGGCCTCTCTCCTCAATGCTGTTGTCGCCTTCAACTGACTGCAAGAGGGTCTCTGCCCATCCGCTTATAGCAGTGAGGGGTGTGCGCAATTCATGGGAAACCGATGAGATAAAGTCGTTTTTTATAGTTATACTGCGGTCTATCTCACTGGACATGAAGTTAATGGAATCCGCCAGCTCACCAATTTCATCTTTGAATTTCTTTTCAATTGTGATTCCATAATCCCCCGCAGCTATCTGTTTGGTGGTTTCGTTCAAAAGGCGAATCGGCGTCAAAATGGAGCGTATCAAAAAGAGGTCAGAAAACAGCACAAACAAAAATATGACAGTGGCTGCTCCAAAGGCCGATAAAATCAAGGTTGTGATGCTGCGGTACACAGTGCCAAGGCCCGTCACATACCTTATGGCTCCGGCAAGCTCTCCTGTGGTCAGATAAACCGGTGTTGTCACCGAAAGCACTTTCTGGCCTGTCAATGTGTCTTTTCCAAGATATGTGGTTGTTTTTTCCTGCTCGATGGCGGTGCTCACATCTTGTGTGCCGGGCAAGAAGCCTGAGATAATATCGGAAGAAGAGGAAAACAAAACACGTCCCTCAAGGCTTATGACCTCAAACTCCAGCTTGTCTTTATCAATAAATCCTTGAGTATAACGATGCGCTCCGTCATAGAAATCCGCCTGGGTTTTACCGATGTACTGCCGGAACAGCTGCGCGCTTGCTTCCGCACGGGTCATGAGTTGCCCTGTGATATTGGCATGATAGATATAGTTGACAGTTACAGAAAAAATAATGACAGCCAACAAAAGCAGTGCTATCACAAAGCCCAGGTTGTTTGTAAGCCATCGCCTTTTCATGCCGCGGATTTGCGCCAACTGTATTTCCTCCTTTTATGAACTCTATCTACTCCATCCATTTATATCCATAACCCCAAATGGTGACGAGATGGACGGGGTTTGCGGGGTCATCTTCAATCTTGACACGCAATCTGCGCAGGTTGACATCGACAATCTTGGCATCCCCATAATACTCATTTCCCCAAACGGCACTGAGCATTTCCTCGCGGGAGATGGCCTTGTCTTGGTTTTCCAAAAAGTATTTTATAATAACAAATTCAATCTGTGTGAGGTCCACAGGTTTTTCGTCTTTTAAAAGAATTCTCTTGTGGAGGTCAAGGGAGAACCTGCCGGAATGAATGAATTCCGGGGCCGCCGGTGAGTGCCCCTCTGTGCTTGATTCGGGGGAAGCGGTGTTTAAACGCCGTGAGAGGGAATCAACTCTGGCGATGAGTTCCGTGACTGAAAACGGCTTTGGCACATAGTCATCTGCCCCTATCATCAGGCCGGCAACTTTGTCCATTTCCTGCGAACGGGCTGACAGCATGATTATGCCCATGTTCCTGCCCATCAAGCGGATGTGCTTGCACACTTGGAGGCCGTCAATGCCGGGCAACATGATATCAAGGATGGCAATGGCGATATTGTCATCCGCCTCGACTATCTTTAAAGCCTCTTCGCCGGTATTGGCAATCACTGTTTCATATCCGGCAAGGCGGAGGTTTATTTCTATAAATTCACTGATGGCAGGCTCATCTTCTAAGATAAGAACTTTTTTCATATATCCTCCTTGTTGGTTTGAAAACAATTAAAAGCAGCGGTACAGATTTAGTCAATGATGTCGGATGCTCTTTGGGCGTTCCCGTATACGTCAAAAACCACAAATCTGGATTGAACTTCCAGCGCGCCTGTCAGGCGCATATCGGTCGGCACGGAGTCTGCAGATGCTTTGGGTATTTCCGCGTAATAATAGCGTCCGGCTATATGTGCCACAAAGAAAGCATCCTCCGGAGGTTTGATATCGTCTTCATTTTCTGAAATATATACATATATTTTTAAAAGGTCGTGAAACTGGCCGCTTTGTTCTGCAAAAAACACAAGGGTCTCCGAGGTTGGGGTTTCGCTGTGTCTTAAAAACACTTTAGATCGCCAGGAAGGGGGAAGAAGCAGATACCACTTGGAATCGGGAGAACTGTATGTCAGGGCTTTGCGTTGAGTGAACCCGTTTACATCATAGCCAAACCATTGGATCTGAGAGCCTGTGCTCGGGATGACATTTTCGTCTGAAAAGGAGATGGGCATGGGGAATTCGATTTGATTGTCAAAATCCACATCCATGCTGTATATCTGCAGGACGCGCTGTGTCTCAAAGGATCTGTCATAAAACTCGGTATATGAAATGTTGTGAAAACCTTTTTGCTTTGAATAGGTGAGCACATCCGTTACATAATTGTTTTCATCGACGATTTTACCGTCTGCCATGATGCAGGACATTTTTTCGTTGAGCATGCCCACAGCCAGTTTGTCCGGGGTGCGGATGCCCGCGGAGAGGGGAGCTGTCCCCTTGGAGACAAGCTTGCCAAAGGGGTGTGAGGGGATAGAGGATGAATATGTAAAAAGCTCCGCCTCTGCATTTTGCGGCTGCAAGTCATTTCGCAAAACAACCAAATCGACGATATCGTCGTTGTCCATATCACAGGGCGCAAAAGAGGTGCAAGTTGTTTCGAGCAGGGAGATGGGCTCGTTGTTGCGTATTCCAAATACAGAAAGCCCGAAAAGAGCTCCGCTTTCATAGCGGACTTTTAAGACAATCTCTAAAATATCGTCACCTGTTAAATCACAGTACTCAATCGTGTCAAAATCATATCCCGGTAGGTCGATGTCGCACATTTTCTCATAGCTTGTGGGACCTGTTTTGTTGTACACTGAGAGGCGGATTGTCATCTCTTTGGGGTTTTTAAAAAAAACAACCGCCTCGGGTATACCGTCGGCAAAAAGATCCACAAATTGAAGGGTGTAGCGGTTTGAGCCTGAGACAGGTGCGGTGCTTTGCCAGTGTTGTGAGGAGGTCACGTCATTTATTTGTTTCAAGAGCTGAGCATGGGCAGGCGATATTTCAGGCAAGAGTAAAAGATCGGTACTGTCTGTAAGCAAGCAGCCCGAGAGTCCGGATAATATCAAAAATGCCAGTAAAACAGCAAGCAACCGGCGCATTGTTCCTCCTATATAAGTGCAAATGAGAGCACAATCAAGTATAAATATTATACAACAGTTTTGGCCATTTCGCAAATAAAGAATGTCCGTATTTATTGAGTAAAATTTTATTTATGTGTTATAATAAACAAACAGGATGATGAGTCTGTGCGGTCAGTTAATAAAAAGGATTGATAGATTTGGACAAGATCATTGAGGTTACAAAGCTGAAAAAGTCATACGGTAAAGTTCGGGCTGTTCGAGAGATCAGTTTTTATGTGGAACGAGGCAAGCTATTTGCTTTTCTCGGCCCAAATGGCGCCGGAAAATCCACCACAATTGACATGTTGTGCACATTTCTAAAGCCTGATGCCGGAGATGTCATTGTCAACGGACATGTGCTTGGCAAAGAAGACGATGAGATAAGACGCTCAATCGGTGTTGTTTTCCAGGATGGCCTGCTTGATGCTTTGCTCTCCGTTAAGGAAAACATGCAGGTTCGGGGCAGTTTTTATGGCAAATCAGGTAAGGAATTGGAGAACGCCATTGACCATGCTGCATCGGCTGCGGGGATCAAAGACATATTGGGGCGCCCGTATGGAAAACTCTCCGGGGGACAACGTCGGCGGGCGGACATTGCGCGAGCCCTTGTGAACACGCCGAAAATCCTGTTTTTGGATGAACCCACCACGGGATTGGATCCGCAGACACGCAAAAGCGTGTGGACAACGATAAAGGATTTACAACAAAAAACCGACATGACTGTGTTTATGACAACACATTATATGGAAGAAGCGGCCGATGCCGACTATGTGATAATAATAGACAAGGGCATCATATCGGCAAGAGGCACTCCCTCTGAGCTAAGGCAAAAACATGCCGGGGACAGCTTAAAGCTTTATGGCATCGATATAGCTCTTTTGGAAGAAAAACTAAATCAGCAAGGATACGAATACACGAGAAAAGTCGACGAGATAATCCTCAAATTGGAAAAAACCCTCGACGCTCTGCCGATAATCGAGGTCTGTAGGGATTATATAAACGGCTTTGAAGTGTACAACGGCACTCTGGACGATGCTTTCATCGCGGTGACCGGCAGGGATATCTCAGAACACATCTGAATTCGCCGTGTGTCACCCGAGGGATGTGGTTTTTAGATTAAACAACTGCAAGCGAGGTTAAAAATGTTGAAGTTTGCATGGCGTAATTTAATTGTGTTTTTCAGGGACAAAAGTGCTGTGTTTTTCTCACTGTTGGCGGTCTTTATAATAATCGGCCTATATGCTTTGTTTCTGGGTGATGTTTGGGCCAGTGGCTCTGCGGACATCCCGGAGATGAGACAGATTATGGACCTGTGGATAACGGCGGGAGTCCTTGCCGTGACCTCCGTCACAACAACCATGGGGGCTTTTGGCATAATGGTGGAGGATCGGTCAAAAAAGATTTTGAAGGATTTTTATTGCGCACCCATAAAGAGAAGCAAGCTGGTCGGAGGGTATATTTTGAGTGCCTTCACGGTGGGGGTCATCATGAGCGTGGTTGCCCTCGTGCTATGCCAGATATATATTTTGTTTAGCGGAGGACAGTGGTTGGGCTTTATTGTCCTGCTGAAGACATTGGCTTTGATTTTGATCTCGACCTTGTCGGGCACATCTATGGTTCTTTTTCTGACCATGTTTTTTAAAAGCTCCAATGCATTTGCAACCGCCAGCGCAGTCATTGGCACTCTCATTGGTTTTTTGACCGGACTCTACATACCGATTGGCTCATTGCCTCAAACCGTGCAGAGTGTTATCAAAATTTTCCCCACAGCCCATGCGGCGGCACTCTACAGGCAGGTGATTATGAAGTCGACTTTGGGCGAGGCCTTTGCACATGCGCCGCCGGCATTGGAAGAAAACTTCAGACAAATGCTGGGTGTGAATTTCACATACGGAGCAAAGCCCATGCCTGCTTTTGTCAATATCGCAGTTCTCGTAGGAACAGCAGTCCTGTTTTTTGCGCTTGCTGTATATACCATGTCTAAAAAGAAAAAATAAACCGATTGATGGCCAGGAGGATGGAATTGTTGCCGGCAAAATCAATGCAGATAATCTTTTTTTAGCTTTTTCATCTCGGATTGGTGCTTGGAGAGCAAAAAGACAAGCTCGAAAAGATAGAAGTATACAAAAAACTCGTTGTTGGTTTTCCTGCGTTCAGCAGCGCTTATTAGATCAGCTTTTCGATAGACTCTATGATTTCCCACATCTACAGAAGTGATGTCGGAAAAATCCGCGGTATTCTTTGCAGGGTTTTCAAACCGGCTGTTGTATTCCTCCAAAAAGATTGCAAACTGTGCAGGTTCAAGGCTTTCAAAGGGCGGCTTTATGACCAAGTGGTTCAACAATATTTGCACGGCTCCCGTAAGCAACAGGACAATTGTCAACAAAACCGCAGTTTGCGCTTGAAGCTTTGCCCGAGAGGCGACGTAGCTTGAGGGATGTGGCGTGTTTTGCAAAAAAACCGTGTTTTTAAACACAAGTCCCACAACAACCCTTAAAACAAGAGTGAAAATCAATGCGGCTAAAATGAAAAACGGAAGCTTTTTCAGATAGCTGTTAAAATCAGCCGACGAAAGCACCAAGGGAAGGGTCGAAACTTGGCATATGACAAAGACAGACAGCATCCAAAGAGAGTTGTGATATATCGCATCGAAGAGCGGAGCCAAGGAAAAATCGGTGAGATCAAGGGGCGCTTGCATTTCATCGCCTTTCCAAAGCCCGGACACCCTGTATATAAGCAGTATCTGAGCTGTGAGCACAGTGACACAGGAAAACGTGATGAGAACAAAACCCGCGGTATAAATCTCAAAAAGCAAAGAGAGAAGTGTTCCCAAGGCAAAAACCGCAAAGAGCACACATATATGAAGTTTTGTCCAAAACGAAAACCGTTCTGTTGTTCTTGAAATATCTTTGTTTATCATCTGCACCACCACAAAATCTTATTTATGAGACCATTATACCACGATAAAAGACCTGTGCTCAAGTGAGCTTGTAGGTGAATGATCTCGCTGTTTAACGGTGCAAAGCCTTGAAAACAGTCCGTGAAAGCATTATAATGATTGTGTGATAGGAAAAGTACGAACTCATTTCTGATGAAGGGGACAAAAAAATGGTTTTGGTGACCGGCGGAGCGGGATATATAGGCAGCCATTGTGTGCGCATGCTGCTAAATGCTGGAGAGGAAGTCGCCGTGATAGACAATTTATCCACAGGACATGCGGCGGCGATTGCTCAAGATGCGCATTTTTTTGAAGGGGATATCAGAGACAGAGATTTTTTAATAGAAACACTACAGAAAACAAAGGCGGATGCTATCATTCACTTTGCCGCAAGTTCGCTTGTCGGTGAAAGCATGATAAATCCGCTTAAATATTTTGACAACAATGTCAATGGGACATGCATATTGCTCTCGGCAATGGCACAGGTGGGAGTCAAAAAGATCGTGTTCTCATCTTCCGCCGCGGTGTATGGTGATGTCTTTGAGGAGCTTATCACCGAAAACACGCCAACCGTCCCAGAAAGCGCATATGGTGAGTCCAAATTGATGATAGAGAAGATGATGCGTTGGTGCAAAGGAGCCTATGGCATAGACTATATTTCTCTCCGCTATTTCAATGTGGCCGGAGCGGATAGGGCAGGGGATATCGGCGAAGACCACAACCCCGAAACCCATCTGATCCCTATTGTACTCGGTGTGGCTCTGGGCAAGAGAGAGAGACTTGATATATATGGAGATGACTATCCCACCCAAGATGGGACATGCATACGCGATTATATACATGTGTCCGACCTGTGCGATGCCCATAAAAAAGCGCTTGAGCGCTTAAGAGCCAATAAGGGAAGCGACATCTTCAATCTTGGAACATCGGAAGGGTATTCTGTTTTGGAGATTTATAACGCCGCCAAAGAGGTGACGGGGCGCGATATTCCCGTCAGAATTGCACCTCGCAGACCCGGAGACCCGGCAAGGCTTGTCGCCGGCGCGCAGAGAGCAAAGGAACTCCTGGGATGGATGCCTTTGACAACTGATGTGCGTGAGATAGTGGAAGATGCCTGGAGATGGCATCTGTCCCACCCGAAGGGATATGGGGAACTGTGATGAATAAAAGCATGCGAAAAAGAGCTTGTGCGAAGATAAGGCACCTGGTGAAATATGCCCTGAACAGAAACCTGATAGAGCCCTCTGACAGTGTTTATGCGATAAATCGGCTGCTGGCCATCATGGGTATATCCGAGTATGAAGCGGGAGAGACGAACAAGGACACGCCAAGCACCCCCACCTCGATACTTGAAGAGCTTTTGAACATAGCGGCGGAGAGCGGTGTTCTAAACCCCGACACCACTGCAACAAGGGAGATTTTCGAAACAGAGCTGATGTCTGCGCTCACTCCTCGACCCTCTTTTGTCATTGCGGAGTTCGAAAAAAGATATGCGGTTTCGCCCCATGAGGCGACCGATTGGTTTTATAAATTTTCGCATGATACCGATTATATAAAAAAGGACAGAATAGACAGGAATATCAACTGGGTATATAGCTCTCGATACGGTGATATTCACATAACAATCAACCTTGCCAAACCTGAAAAAGACCCAAAAGACATCATGCTGGCGCTGGAACAGGAGGAAAACCAATATCCAACCTGCGTGCTCTGTCTTGAAAACGAAGGTTATCGAGGTTCGCCCTCTTCTCCCGCTCGAGGAACACACAGGATTATCCCCATCGACATAGACGGAGAGCAGTGGTATTTTCAATACTCACCCTATGTGTATTACAACGAACACTGCATCGCCCTGTCAAGAGACCATGTCCCCATGCGCATACAAAAGGCCACATTTGGCAAATTGTTTGCCTTTCTGGAGCTCTTCCCGCATTATTTTATCGGCTCCAATGCAGGCCTTCCCATAGTGGGCGGGTCAATACTGTCCCATGAGCACTTCCAAGGCGGGCGTTTTACATTTCCCATCGAATGCGCAAGGGAGATAATACTTGATTCCTTGGAGGGTTTTGAAGATGTCAGCATCAGTGCAGTGGAGTGGCCGATGACCACATTGAGGTTGCGCTCTTCCTCAAAAGAGGAGTTGATTGCACTCTCTGAGGGGATATTGGAGTTTTGGGAAGGCTATTCCGATGAAAAAGCGGATATTATCGCAAGCTCCGGTGAAGTACCCCACAACACCATCACACCGATTGCCAGGATAAAAGGAGGGCTGTTCGAGCTGGACTTGGTCTTGCGCAACAACAGGACAGATAAAGAGAATCCCTATGGCATTTTCCATCCGGCAACCAAGCGACATCACATAAAAAAAGAAAACATAGGGCTCATAGAGGTGATGGGGCTTGCGGTTTTGCCTCCGCGATTAAAGTCTGCGATGGGAAAAATCGCTCATTGCCTGGAAGAAGAACCGCAGGCATTTTATGAGGACAATGCTCTCTCCCTGCATACGGAGTGGTACGAAGAACTTGTCGCAAAATTCAACGCAAAGACCATGGATGCAAAGGATTTTCTCCGCGATGAAATCGGAGAGATCTTTGTGCTGTGTCTGGAGGATGCAGGGGTATTTAAGCATGATGCTGTGGGAGAGCTGGCCTTTAAACGCTTTTTAAACGCACTTTATCGAAAAGAGAAGGAGACTGTATGAAAACATTCAATCCAAATCCATTCACCGGAAAGAAATGGTTCAGAGGAGCGCTAAATGTTCAAAACTCAGGGCTAAGCGCAGAGAAGCTCTTTGAGGCATACACGGGATTCTGCTATGATTTTATAAGCGGGATTGACATTGATAAAAGCTGTGAAAGTATGCTGGTGCTC
Source organism: uncultured Oscillospiraceae bacterium (assembly GCA_964439435.1). GTDB lineage: Bacteria > Bacillota > Clostridia > Oscillospirales > QAMX01 > CAYTOF01. Next base: position 5,037 of record CAYTOF010000015.1, on the reverse strand, counting down.
AGAGGCACGGAAAAGAGCGTCGATTTGAGTAAAGCCGCTCCGAAACAGGAGCTTGCCTGTATTTTGTCCGTGGATGGTGACCTGAGCATATCTTTTATCTCCAAACCCGACTACAATCTCTGTGACGGGGCTCTGGCGGAGACTGTTGCAGGCATCGAAAGCGTTGATGCCGTTGAGGTCTACAATGCCTCGGCTGATTTTGAAAACGGCAGCGGTGAGGCAACATATATATGGGATCATCTGCTCAGACACGGACATAAGGTCTGGGGTGTTGCAAGTGATGGGGAGACGTCCCTTTGTGGTATAGCCAAGGCATGGATAATGGTAAGTGCGGATGAATTGAAAGAAAAATCAATCCTGACAGCCATAAAAGAGGGGAGTTTTTACTCTACATCCGGGCCGACGATTCACAAGTTTTTTGAAAAAGACGGCAAGATAGCTATATCCTGCTCGCCCTGCTATAAGATACGCTTTGTTCAATACGACCACCGCGGGCTTGTCGCCAAATCCCGCGACGGCAAAGACTCACTTGAATATGCCGAGTTCACCTATGATCCGAAATCCAAATATGTGCGAGTGGAATGCATACAAAGAGACGGAAAAACCGCAAGGACGAATCCGATATTTATGGAGTGGCCCTATCCGAGCGGGGACGGAACTTCGGGCGAGGTAACAGTCCCGGAAAAAGAGAGGCTAACTCCAAAGGCGTCTTTACACATCAAGACAGGAAACGAACAATTTCTTGCCAACAGATACCCCCTGCGCAACGGTAAAAACAGATACAAAGGCAATCTGCACGCCCACACCACAAACTCAGACGGGCATATGAGCTCAGAGGAGCTGTGCGCCAAGTACGCGCAAAACGGATATCAGTTCGTCTCAATCAGCGATCACCACCGATATACAAATACCGACAGATATGACCGTGAGGGCTTTATAACCTTGGGAGGAGTTGAGCTTGATCTCTGGTGCGGTAACTTTGACAACGACAACACGCCCTCCAACAGGCAATACACCTACCATGTAAATGGTATTCTGTGCGGTGAGGTGGACGAGCCCGATGCACTGCCCGACGGTTATATTTGGGAAAGGACAAAATGGGACGAGAGCTGGACGGAAAAACCTCTGCGGGCCCATGTCCAGGAGATGATAGACTTTTTGACAAGCCATAAAAACCTCGTCATGCTGAACCACCCAAATTGGTCTGTCAATTTGGAATACGATGTCTATGGTTATAGGGATATATTTGCCATGGAGATCTACAATCACGGCTGTGAGCATGGCAGGGCAAATGGCTATTCCACTCCTTATTATGAGTATTGTCTGCGAAACAACATGCCCATATATGCCACCGCCACAGACGACACACACACCAGAGCCAGTGCCCTGGGCGGTTGGGTCGTGGTGAGCGCAGAAGATTTGACGCGGACAGCTGTGACGGACGCACTGAGGCGCGGATGTTTTTATTCCTCCAACGGACCGCAGATAGAGGATTTTTATCTGGATGACGACGGCTATCTCCATATAAGTTGCTCCGCGGCGAGAAAAATTGTTTTCAGGCAAGCAGATGGCGGCGGAAAGGCTTTTACCTCCCAAGAGATGCCTATCCATGGAGCGTGCTACAGGCCAAGGTCCGGAACAATGGTAAGAGCCACGGTTTATGGAGTGGATGACACATTTGCCTGGACAAACCCGATGTCTATTTGAAAAAAACAATGCAGCTCTTTGCCTTTAGATAATAGAAAAATTTATAAAGATCTGTTTTTCGAATTTAAATAAAAATTTTAGGAGAGTTCAGTATGGATAATGAGTTCAAAGGCCCGTTTGACATTGTGATACAGGCGGGACAATCAAATGCGGAGGGCTGCGGACTGGGGCCGACGACCGATCCGTTTCGGGAGGACGAGCGCATTCTGCACATGAACGGAGGCGTTTATGAGGATTCGGACGAATACAAAATAACGGTGGCCAAAGAAAGACCCGCCGGAGACGACCGAATTGGCGAATTTCCACTGTTTTTCGCACGGCAATATGTGAGAGACGGACGCCTGGAAGAGGGCAGACGTGTTCTGATTTTGCGCACTGCCCTGGGTGGCACCGGGTTTTTATCGGGTCATCTCGACCGCACTTGGGATAAAAAAGGCGCCCTTTTTATCAACATGATGAAAATGCTGAAAAAGGCCATGGAGATGCACCCTGAAAACAGAGTTGTTGGCTTGCTATGGCACCAAGGTGAAACAGATGCCATATCAAATGCAACCTATGAGGTACACCGTGAAAACCTTGCGGGATTTGTGGATGCTGTCAGGGAAGTCACCGAGTCTGATTTGCCCTTTGTCGCAGCGGATTTTGTGCAGCACTGGAAGGGCACCTGCGAAAAGATATGCGAACCGGTGGTACGCGCCATGCGTGATGTCTGCTTGGAAAAGGGCGGAGTATTCATTGAAACAGATGGCTTGGATTCAAACGACCAAGCTATCGGCAATGGAGATCCCATTCACTTTTCGGCGGAATCCCTGTTAAAGCTTGGATTGGCATATTATAAAGCCGTATTCCCGGATAATTGAGATATCCAAATTTTGCACATATGATATAGGGCAGTTTTAATGTGCACTCACAAAACATTTCCGATATGAGATAGCATAGAGTGTGGATTTGCAAAATCCCTTAACAAGTAGAGATTTATTGTGCAGCATATTTTAAAGAGGTGATTGATTTGAACTTTACAGTGATCAACGGTACGGAGTGGACCTATCCGGATGTAAAATCCTACAAAAGCGGGAGCGACCGCGCAAGTGTTTTCGGAGCGCGCAACAGCTACTGTTCTTTCCAGGTTCTCCTGTGGGATATCGCAGAAAGTGCACCCGTCAGCGTGGCTCCATATGGGGAGTTGTCGGGCTTCGACATTGAATACTACGAACTGGTATCGGCCTATGTGGAGAAAATCCTCAAAACCCCGGAAGGAAAAAGTCCGTATATCCCGACAAGAGATGCGGCGTTTTACGTTTATGACTGTGTCAAACCGCTGGGCAAAGAGCTCTCTCCCCATGAAGGCACAGCAGGGCTCTACGTGGCTGTGAAAACCGCAACGGATGTCGATCCGGGCACCTATCGCGGCGGTTTTGAAGTGCAAATAGGGGAAAAAACAGTCAAAATCGAAACCGAAATGAAAATATATGCGGCGAGCATACCCACACAGGAAAATCTGAAGATAATCAACGGTTACAGTGTCGGCAAGGTGGCGCAGTATCATGGCTTGGAGCCGGGTTCCTCCGAACTTGAAGCCCTCAGTGAGAAGTACCTCAAAATGCTCCGTCGCATGAGGCAGAACATGCTCTATGTGGGCGGGGTGAGCAGAACGCAGAAGGATGACGGCAGTTGGGATTTTGACTTCTCCGCATTGGAAAAGTCTGTGGAATACTACATCGGCCTTGGATATAAGCACTTCAACATGTCCAGCATCGGTGGACGCAAAAGCTGGAAAGAATCCACAATAATGGTGGCGGGTATGCCGGCCATGAGCTATAAGGCATATCGCTATCTTGCGGATTATCTGCCGGCTTTGCAGGCTTTTTTGGAGAAAAAGAACTGGGTAGACATGTTTTATATGGGTGTGGCTGACGAGCCCAATGATGCCAATGCCACCGAGTTTCGTGCGCTGTGCGGTCTTGTGCGCAAGCTGGCGCCTAAAATCAGGTTGATTGACGCTCTTTCCTATACCGCTGTTCACGGTGCCCTGGATGTATGGGTGCCGCTGAATGCGGAGTACGAAAAACACAAGGACAAATTTGAGAGCTTTAGGTTGGGTAACGACGAGATCTGGCACTATGTGTGCTGTGTCCCAAGAGAAGGTGACTACATCAACCGCTTTATGGACTACCCCTTGCTGTCTACCAGGTATCTGTTTTGGGGTAACTATCTTTATAACTTGGGGGGATACCTGCACTGGGCGGCCAATGTGTATCAACCGGGGCAAGATCCATTCAAACAAAATTGCCCCGAGCATCGCAATGCCGACAATATCTGCACCCTGCCTCCGGGGGACACACACATAATCTATCCCGGAGACGGCGAGCCGTGGATGGCAATGAGGCTTGAGGCTCAGAGGCAGAGCGTTGAAGACTATGAGCTCTTGAGGGCAGTCTCCTTGAAGGATAAAGAAAAAGCGGATGAAATCTGCAAGATGGGCTTTAAAGCCTTTAACGATGTGGAATACGATCCCGTAAAATTCGAAAAAATAAGGGCCACTCTGCTTGAGGCGGCGTCGGTGTAAACCGGCGCGAAAAGGCAGACCAAATCAACTTGAAATACAACATAAAAGTAAGCTTTAGAACAGAGAGGTGAGTATGTTGAACTTTACAGTGATCAACGGCACGGAGTGGGCCTATCCGGATGTGAAATCCTACAATAGCGGGAGCGACTGCGCGAGTATTTTCGGTGCGCGCAACAGCTACTGTTCTTTCCAAGTTCTTCTGTGGGATATCGCAGAAAGTGCACCCGTCAGCGTGGTTTCATATGGGGAACTGTCGGGCTTCGACATTGAGTACTACGAACTGGTGCCGGCCTATGTGGAGGAAATTCGCGAAACACCGGGATCGAAAAGCCCGTATATCCCGACAAGGGATGCGGCGTTTTACGTTTATGATTGCGCAAAACCGCTAGGCAAAGAGCTCTCACCCCATGGAGGCACAGCGGGTCTCTATGTGGCAGTGAAAACCGCAACAGATGCCGTTCCGGGCACCTATCGCGGCGGTTTTGAAGTGCAGATAGGTGAAGAAACGGTAAAAATCGAAACCGAGATGAAGATATACGCGGCGCAGATTCCGACGATTGAAAATTTGAAGATAATCAACGGTTACAGTGTCGGCAAGGTGGCGCAATATCATGATTTGGAGCCGGGTACCCCCGAGCTTGAAGCCCTCAGTGAGAAATATCTCAAAATGCTCCGCCGCATGAGGCAGAACATGCTCTATGTGGGCGGCGTGAGCAGAACGCAGAAGGATGACGGCAGTTGGGATTTTGACTTCTCCGCATTGG
>CAYTOF010000014.1:33987-35312 GCA_964439435.1 uncultured Oscillospiraceae bacterium | reverse complement strand
AAAATAAAATTTTAGTGTTTTTACAAGGCCGGTCTTTGGTTTTTTCTTTGTATTAAAGGTTGTATTAAATTTTACTATTTCATAAGGGAAAATATCTTGATGCTGCGCGGTTTGTTGGGAGTAGCAGTCGGGGCAACCACCCCGGCGCTACGCGCGCTCTCCTCACGAAGGAGGGAATTTAAGGGCTCGAGGTTTGTAATTCCCCTCCGGATGAGGGGAATTTAAGGGCAAAGCATCTTGGTGCTGTGCGGTTTGTTTGGAGTAGCAGTCGGGGCGACCACCCCGTCACGTCACATGCGCAAGCGCATGTGACGCGCCACCCCTCCGGATGAGGGGAATTTAAGGGCAAAACATCTTGGTGCTGCGCGGTTTGTTGGGAGTAGCAGTCGGGGCAACCACCCCGTCACGCCACATGCGCAAGCGCATGTGACGCGCCACCCCTCCGGATGAGGGGAATTTTAGGGCAAAACATCTTGGTGCTGTGCGGTTTGTTTGGGAGTAGCAGTCGGGGCGACCACCCCAGCGCTACGCGCGCGTGCGCAGCACGCTACCCTCCGGATGAGGGGAATTAAGGGCTCGGGTTTTGTAATTTCCCTCGCGAAAGAGGAGAATAAGGGCATGGTGGTTTATATGTTTGAAAAGAGTATAAGTTGCATAATTAACAATATAAGATAAAAAGGAGGGAAAAAACTGTGACCGGAAGAGAAAGAGTCAGCAGAGCGATGCATTATGAAAAGCCGGACAAGGTGCCTGTGCAGTATTATTACTGCCCTGTGGGCTATTTTGAGCATGGAGAAAAGCTAAACGACCTCTACGCCACTTTGCCCGGAGATTTTCGCCCCTTTGAGCGCTTTCCCATTCCCAAACCCTCTCGAGATGAATACGACAAGGCGGGCAACTACCATGCCTTTCGCCGTGACGAATGGGGAACACTGTGGGAATATCGTATTTTTGGCATTGCGGGCTTGCCGGCGCAATACCCCCTTGCGGACATTTCAAAGCTTGACAGTTATAAAATACCAAAGGCGCCCCCGTCTTTTGGCCCTGAATTTGAAGAGTATAAAAAAGCCGTGAAAAAACATCAAGAGCAATACTATTACATGGAATCCTCCGGATCCCTTATCGAGCGAATGCGGGCGCTGCGCCCTGAGGAGGACACTCTGTGCGACATTGAGCTGAACGAACCCGGGATAAATCAATTGGCGGACATGATAGTCGAGCACAATCTTGCCCGTGTGCACAGGGCCATTGCGGCGGGAGCGGATGGCATCGACGCGGGGGATGATTACGGCACGGAGCGAGGGCTTGTCATGAGCCCCGCCACT
>CAYTOF010000014.1:32907-33977 GCA_964439435.1 uncultured Oscillospiraceae bacterium | reverse complement strand
TTTTTCAAACCGCGCCTTGCAAGGATTTTTGCCCCGGCGGCAGAAAAAAAGCTGGACATACATTTTCACAGCTGCGGGCAGATTTGGGACATACTGCCGGATTTAAAAGAGATAGGCGTCACCTCCATATGGCCTCAGCTGCCTGCATATGATATGGAAGAGCTTGCCGCCATGTGCAGAAGGCTCGGGCTTGCCGTTGCTATACATACAGACAGGGCCCGAACCATGACCTATGGCTCTCCCTCTGATGTGCGGGAGCTGGTGAAAAAAGAATTTGACATCTTCCGCTCAAAAGAGGGCGGGTCCTGGTTTTATATAGAGGCAGACAACGGATTTCCCTTTGACAACATCAAAGCACTGGTGGAAACCGTGGCGGAGCTCCGTTAGCAAAACCAAAATGTATAGCTCAGCAGAAATCAAAAAAAGCAGAGAAAAACTCTCTGCTTTTTTTCTGTTGGAAAGTGAAAGCCACTCCGATTCGCAACGAAGGTGGTTTCAGCCCTGCCGGCATGCGTGCTTTGCACGCGTTATCTTGGTATGGCGTATATAAAAAATCCGCACACACGGGAAAAGCTTTGGAAGAAAAGGGCCTGTTTTGATCACCCTTTAGCCTTTCCCGTATATGCGTTTAAAAAGGAGGCAGAGCACAGCATGTGATGTATTTAGTTGTGGCTCTACGATTTGGAGGCCACCATGACGATGAGGATGATGGGAAAAAGGAGAACGGCGAGAATTTTAAAAAGCATAACAGGGCACCTCCTGTGGAAAATTGGTGGGGTTGTAATGTTTTAGTTTCTGCCTCATATTAAGTATAACACAACTAAAGTCCTATAATCAGGACTTTCAAAAGTTTTTTGAAGATATTTTTTGTAGCGTTGCAAACATTGTTCTCATTTTTTATAAAAAGCACTTCGGAGGAGCTTTTTTGAGGCTCTCCGAAGTGCTTTAATCGAGGCTGCCGCCATTTATATGTGCGGATTGTTATTTTTGTTCCATTTCAAACTCTATGATCTCGCCCGTGGTGGCGTTGATGTCGTATTCATACTCCGTGTTGCCGTGGTAGAACTCGA
>CAYTOF010000014.1:0-32807 GCA_964439435.1 uncultured Oscillospiraceae bacterium | reverse complement strand
CCGCATGGTTCAGGGCGATGGACTTTGCCCGGTCTGTTCCGATATAGCCATCACTTGGCTTGTCCACTTTGTCCGTTGCCGGGGGTTTGTTGTTTTTGACCTCGAGTTCAAACTTTATGATCTCACCCGTGGTGGCGTTGATGTCGTATTCATACTCCGTGTTGCCGTGGTAGAACTCGACCTCATAGACCATGGTGCCGTCTTCGCGGTCCAGCTCGACCTTGAGGGAGTGCACCTCGCTTTCCTTGAAGCCCGCATGGTTCAGGGCGATGGACTTTGCCCGGTCTGTTCCGATATAGCCATCACTCGGCTCGTTTTCTGAGCCGCTGGAGAGCACTTTATACTCGTATTTTAAAATGTCACCACTCTTGGCATCGATGTCATACTCGTATTTATGGGTGCTTGTATGGAATTCGACTTCGTATTTCATGCGACCGTCGTCATAGTCCATCTCCGCCTTGAGGGAGCGCACATCGCTCATCATGAAACCCGCATGATTCAGGGCAATGGATTTTGCCATATCATAACCCACATAGCCGCTGCTGGAGGCTTGCCCCTGCTGCTCGATGTCGAGATCACGGCCGGCCAGCAGGAGATTTATGTCGTTGATGGAGAGTTTTGCGATCTCCTCAAAGGACAGCCTGCTATCTTGGCTCACGACCTTGTCGACCAAGGAGGCTTTGCCCGGAGAGATGTTGTGCTTTGCGGCCAGGTCTTTCAGCTCGGTGTCTTCGGAAATCGTCTGGGCGAGAATTGCCCCATCTATGGAGAAGGCATTTAGCAGTGTGCCGACCTCAGCAGATAGGCGTTTTTGCAACAGCGCCGCTTTTTCGGGGTTGCCGCTCTCAACGGAGATCAAGATGGAGTTTTTCAGATCGCTTATGTAGCCGTTCTTGAGCATGGAGCCAATCAGAGCGTTGACTGCCACGCCGAGATCCACATTTTTAAAGTTCATATCGTCCAAAATGATCAGGGCATCGTCGTTGAGGGGTTTGGCGGACAGGACTTTTTCGTTTTTGTTGACTCGAAGTTCCACTCCCGGATTGACATCAAATCCGATGATCGAATCGACGGCGAATCTGGCATATGTCGCAAGCCCGCCAAAAACCAACAGGAGCGACGCCACCGCCGCATAGGCAAAGCGCATCCACATCTGTGTGCGCCTCGGCTTCTCTTTTTGAGCGGAGGGCAGTGTATTTTCTATAGTTGCAGTATTTGTCATATCTATACCTCTTTCTTGTTGCTGCGAACATTTCAGGAGGATATTGTCAAATACATCGGGGGTAGTTTCCTCAATCGCACGTGCCAGCGAGTCGAGTACCTTTTTGGTGGTCATCTTTCATATCCTCCTTGCGTGTTTTTAAGTGATTTTTTGAGCTTTGCAAGCCCGCGGCGATATTTTGACAGGGATGTTGACAGGGGAATTTGTATGATCTCTGCAATTTCACGGTGTTTGAGGCCGCTTATTGCGTGGAGGGTGATGATCTGTCTCTCTTCGTCGGTCAGTATGTCCATGACATTTTCAAGGACCATGCGGTCTAAAACAGATTCAGAAGCTCCTTTTTCTTCCGCTCCGGGAAGGTGGTGAAATGTCTCAAGGGGAGCATCTTTGTTTCTGGCTTCTCGCAATTTCATCAACGCGAGGTTTCGTGTGATGGTGAGAATCCATGCCATGGGTTTTCCGCGGGCGGTGTAGTTCTCTGCCGCGGCATAGATTTTGAGAAATGTCTCTTGCATCACGTCTTCCGCATCGTAGTGGTTTTTCAAAATAGACATGGCAAAGCCATATACCGCTGATTTAGACAGCTCGTAGAGCTCCGCCAGCGCCTTTTCGCCACCATGGGGTAAATCCGATATATGGCGGTCTTCGAGTAAATCCGCAGAGGGATTTGTCGAAGGTCTTTGTTCATTTGTGGTTTCGTTTAATCTCATCATAATTTTCACCCTGTCAATAGGTTAATGCATGAGGTATAGGTTTTATTGCATATTTTGAGCAAAATTTAAAATTTTGCTCAAAATACCCGGATATGCTCTATTGTATCACATGGTGCGCCCTCTTTACAGGCAGGGCAGCTTCTCTATATTTTTTATTGACATCGAATAATATGTCAAGTATAATCGCATTGAGACAGGCACATTATAAAGGAGGCTATGTCATGCACACACCACTGGTAAAAAATGGACAATCGGACTACACTGTCATATATCCGCAAAACGCCTCGCCAAGCGTATTGCTCGCGGCAAGGGAGTTTGTGAACTTGGCCGAGGAGGTCACAGGCGCTGTTCTTCCCATGAAAGCAGACAGCGAGAGTGTTACCTCCCCTGAGGTTTTGATCGGCTACACCAACAGAAATTCGCAGGCATATGGGAAAGTAGCCAAAGCCCAGCAGGGGAACGACGGCTTTATGATCCGCTCGGGTGAGGGGGAGCTTGTCCTTGCCGGCGGAGACCAACGCGGAACGCTCTATGCGGTCTACACCTTTTTTGAAGACTATGTCGGCTGCCGCTGGTTCACACCCAAAATCACTCGCATACCCAAAAAATCCTCCATTCTCGTGCCTGAGATCTCACGCATCGAGAAACCCGCCCTGGAATACCGCGAACCCTATTTCTACGAGGTGTTTTCGGCAGGGCAGGAGTGGAGCGTGAAAAACAAATGCAACGGCACCTCGGCCAAAATCGACAACGAGCATGGGGGAGCTGTGCGTTACGGCGCCTTTGTCCACACCTTCAACTCCATCATTCCCCCAGCGCAGTATGGGGAGAGCCACCCCGAATACTTTTCCATGGTGGACGGCGTGCGAAAGGTGGACCACTCGCAGCTCTGCCTGACAAATCCGGAGGTCTTGGAGATCGCCATAAAAAAGGTCAGGCAGTGGATAAAAGACAGCCCCGAGAGCATGATTTTCTCCGTTTCGCAAAACGATTGGGGCAATTATTGCACCTGCCCCTCCTGTGCTGCGATAGATGCAGAGGAGGAAAGCCATGCGGGCTCGCTGCTGCGCTTTGTCAACGCCATTGCGGCGGACATCGCAGACGACTACCCGGAGGTGGCCATAGACACCCTGGCATATCAGTACACGAGAAAAGCGCCAAAGCTCACAAAACCGCTGCCCAACGTCATCATCAGGCTCTGCAGCATAGAGTGCTGCGAGGTGCATCCCTATAGAAGCTGTCATGTCTCCAAAGACAATCTGCCAAGCCCCTCGGGGCAGCCCTTTGCACAGGACTTGGCCGACTGGAGTGATATTTGCGACAGGCTCTACATCTGGGACTATTCCGCAAACTTTCACCTCTATCTCTTCCCGCACCCGACGCTCCATGCCTTTGCCGACAACATGCAGTTTTTCGTTGAAAACAGCGTAAAGGGCGTGTTCCACGAGGGCTGCGACGGCGACGGAGGCGGGGGATACTGCGCCGAGCTCAAGGCCTATATCACGGCAAAGCTCATGTGGGACCCATATTGCGATGTCCAAAGACACCGCTCCGAGTTTTTGATCGCCTATTATGGCCTTGCCGCTTATAAAATGCACCAAATCTTTGATCAGTTTTTGACCTCTGCCCTTGAAGGCGGCGCCCATCTGTTTTTTGCCATGGCGGCAAACCAGGTCTTTGTCAAGCAAGATGACATCCTGATCCCGCGCTGCAGACGTCTTTTCGACGAGGCGGAGCTCATGGCGGAGAGCGACGAGATTTTGGACCGCATCAAGCGGGCGCGTATCTGGCTGCGGCTGCTGGAGATAACCTCCATGCCCGTGGGGGAAGTCGGCAGGGCGGAGTTGATAGACAACCTGGAGGCGGACTGCCTTGCATACGGATACAGGAACATGGGCTGCGCGCCGATCATGTCGGTCAAGGAGCTCTTTGACCTGCTCCGCGAAAAATCGGACACCCACCCGTGAGAGATCAGCAGAAAACAAAATAAAAAGGCATGAATATCCCCCGACCGCGTTTTTAAGACATGGTCGGGGGTGTTTTATTTGCGGGCAGTCAGTTCGCTTCTTTCCGTAGTTTTATAATAGGCTTCCCTTACTTTCTTCTTATATAAGTTTACTTCCACAGAGTAATTCTTGTACCGAGGGGGGGCTGTAGAGCGAAATTGTTATAAAATCTCTTTCTGAAAAGAATTACTTCAAACCCACCCTTAAAAACCGGAGGCCCAGAATTAAGGATGGGTTTGAAGCCAAAAAGGAGGTACAAAAATTACATACAACACAAAGGTTTATTTCGGATTTTAGTATAAAAAAATTTTTAAACCGAACAGATGCCGAGAAGCTGTGCAGGGCTCATCTGATGAATTTTCCAAGCATGGTGACATCACCGTTTTTGTCAAAGTCCAGCCGCAGGATATTTGGACCGCTTTCCGACAAGTCACAAAATTCCGCTGTTTTGAACATAAACTCGTCGGGCTCGGTCACTGAGCTGTGCAAAAACTTTGCAAACTCTGAGCTGATTTTGATGAACTTTTCAATATCTTCTTTTGAATTAAGCCTTGCATCGTTTAGCACAAACTCCAGAAAATCATCGCTTATTACGATATCATCAAAGCACTCATAGCTATTGAGAGGAGATAGCTCTATTGCAAATTCTCTGAAACGCTCTGCTCGCTCCGGAGTGATTTTGTTGTCAATGGCATTGCGGGCATCCAGCACAAAAGAAATTGTTTGCGGGGAGGACCACTCGCCAAAAGAGGGAACTTCATATATCTGCGTATACTCCATCTCGCCGCGGTTTAAAACGCCGTTTTGTTTGCCGAACATGGTCATTTCGCCCACGGTATCCGTGCAATCGGAATTGTAATACAAAGTATAATCGACATAGTCAAAAACCACGTCGGGGCACTCCGAGAGCAGCTCCTTCATGGTGTGTGGGCCGATCAAGAGATCGTCTTTCCAGGCTCGCCAGATAAAATCGTATGAAAACTCGACTTTTATATTTTGGACTTTTACCATATTTTTGATTGCCCATTGGATCTCCTGCGACAAAATACTCATGTGCTTGCCTGCAGAATATTCTGTCATTTCACCGTCCAGCTCTATGGTGAGATAAAAACGGCTGACTTCCGAGCCTGAGTTGTCACTTAAAAGCTCTGCGCACATCCGGGTAATTTTGCGCTGCATTGCGGCAATAATTCCGCCGATGTCGAGTCCGCCAAATCGAAAATCGCTCTCCGCATAATCTGCATAATCATCTGCAGGGTTTGTTGCGTGAAATCTCTCAAATACAGTTTCATATACACTCACTTTATTGCCCTCCAATATTTTTGTGAGACCGAGGTGTTTGGCTTTGCTTCATTTGATGGGAGCTATGTTCGCCCCGCATTTGCTTTCATGGTTTCTGTTTTTCTTTGAGGTTGCGGCTTGTATTTTCGATTGCATACATATTATATCAAAACAAAAGTCCGATAATCAGGACTTTAAAGCTTGTTTTTTAAAAAAATGAGAGATTTCGTTTCTGAAAGTGGACTGCACATTTTCTTCCATTATATTTGCTTGTTTTGCAGCTCAGGGGTATCGATCAAAATATTGGCTGCGTAGCGGTGCAAGCGCTGCATTGACAATTCGTCACCGAGCAAATATAATGAAAACGAACACTAAAAAAGAAAGGGACGGTATAACCATGGAACAATTCAGCCTCGGTTTTTGGAACACGCTTGCAGCCTCTAAAACCACCCTCGGCGATGTCGATGACTGGAAAGACCTCTCGATGAATTTGACCCTGGCGCCAAGCTACGATGCCGCATGCGACAAAGAGCACTTTCTCAGCATTTTGGACAAAGGCCATGAAAACGGCATAAAGTTTATACTGCACGACCCCCGCTCACGCTGGCACAGTCTCACACAGAACGGCGAGGAGGCTTTTCGCGAGGGTTTTGCCGAAATGCTCACGGATTTTGGCTCACATCCCGCCACTTGGGGCTATCATGTGGGGGACGAGCCCGGCAAAGATCAGCTTGAAGATGCCTGTGATGCCTGCCGCATAGGCAAAGAGATGGCTCCGCATCTCAAGGCGTTTTTGAACCTGAACCCCTGGTGGGAAAACATAGAACAAAATTATGGTTATGACGATTTCTTTGTATTTATGGGCGAGCTGGTGCGCCGCTCGCAGATAGACCTAATCTGCTATGACTGCTATGAGCAGATGACGCCCGGAAAAGAGGGCGTGGACCACTATTTTCGCGCCCTGTGGCATTATTCAAAGGCCGCAGAGCGCAACAACATCCCCTTTTGGACTGTCATGATGTCGATGGGGCTTTACAATTACCGCGTTCCAAATCTGCATGATTTCCGCTGGCAGCTGAACACCGCGGCGGCATGCGGCGCAAAGGGTGCTCTCTGGTACTATCTCTACGAGCAAAACCACGGTTTTTACAACAATATCCGCGCACCGTTCCTCTTTGGCCGCAAGACACCGACCTATGATGATCTGTGGGAGGCGCAGATCACGTTTAAAAACTTCTTTGCCAACACCCTTGCAAACCTGACACTTGAAAAGGTCGAGTTTACAAAAGAGGCTTTCGGCGGCTATCCGCTGTTTTCCGGGGACGGTATCATCGCACCTCCAAAGGGAGAGGCAGGCGGAGAGTATGAAAACAATCTGCTTTTCTCCCATTTCAAGGACAGTGCGGGTCAGAGGTATGTGATGGTCACAAATATGTCCTTTACAGACAATGTCTTGGCAATAATATATCTCAAAGGCGAGGACCGCCGCGTGTTTTTATACCATTACGGCGACAGGGAGCAGGAGATAGCAAAGGGCAGGATGTATACCTGGAACAGCTTTTTTGAAAGCAAAAACGGATACACCACCGTCCCACAGTACTTAGCCCCTGGTCAAGCCTTCCTCTTCCGCTGGGAATAAACAGGTAGAGGAGCAAAATTGGCAGCTCCGGCAGCCGCAGACCAAAAATGCCGCGTAAATCAGAGCCGCTGTTGCAAATCCGGTTCACAATCTCAAATCACAAACACAATAAACTGCAGGCAATGTTTTTAAGCTGCCTATTTCAAAACTTGGTTTTCAAGCCTGTGCAGATAAAGCAAATTTTATGCGCGCAACAAAAAAGCACCGCAAGCTCACTAAAAAGGTGAGCTTGCGGTGCTTTGAAAATAATTAAACTTATTTGAAAAGAGCGCTTATTTTGAGGACAATATGACCGTGTTTTCGTCTTTTTCGTTTATGGAGATCCTGTTGTAGAGGGCAAGCTCCGTGTTTTTGTTTTCGTAGGATTTGCCGTTGTAGCGCATGAGGTTGACGCCGCGCAAACTGCCTCCGGTGGTTTTGAGGAGCGGGGTTCTCGAGCCGATATTGTCCGCGCCGACATTGATTATGTTGACATTTTCGCCCTCAAGGTTGACAATCAGCGTTTTCACACCGTAGGCAAAGGTGTTCATGACGATCTGCCCCTGCGCGTTTTCGATCTTTATATACTCCGTATAGGGGCGGGTAATGGGGTCAAAGAGCTCCTCCCAGATATTGCTTTCGTTGTTTGGCCAGCCGGGGATGTCGCAGCCGTTGCGGTATATCGCCGTGCCGTTTTGCAGGCAGCCTATGGCGATGCCGTTTTTGCCCCCGAGGTTCATCATGTTGTTGTAGACACAGCCGATGAGCTTTTCGATAATGTGGTTGTCACAGCCGCGGAAATCCACGCCGTTGTACCCTGCGGCGATGGAGCAGTTGATCACATAGACACCGCTTGCCGTGCCGCGGATGGTGTAGCTGTATTTATCCACACCAAATAAAGCGCCGTTTAAAAAGTTGTTTTCAGGGTAGATAAAGCGCACTCCGCGCACGCCCGCATCTTCCCCCTCGAGGGTGATGAGCGCTCTGTCCGTGTCGGGGTTTTCGCTTTGCCCGAAATAGGCCAAAATCAAGGTACCGCTGGAGTTGCGGCTTTGCTCCCTCTGGGCAACGGAGGAGGCACCTCGCAGTTCCACACCTGCGGGGATGGAGATGGGGGAGGAGAGCTTGTATTTGCCCGCGGGGAGATACACCACGCCGCCGCCCGACGCTTCCGCTTTTTTGAGCGCTTCCGAGAGCTCGGAGCTGATGTCAAAGTTGCCGCCGCGGTCGGCATTTACGATGAAAAGGCGTGCCGCGCTCATTTTTGGAGCGATGTGATAGTCTATCTCAAGGTCTGCAAGGGAGGTGTCATCTGCGGTGATGCCGATGCCCTCTATCTCCCCCCTCGTCTGCACGTCCGCAAGCTTTATCGTGCCCTTTGTGTTGTTGACAATGGCGTGTTCGCTGCCCTCTATCTCGCCCCTGGCGATGAGCATGCCCCAGCGCTCGTCGATGTGGTCGACCAGGAGACCGATGTCGCAGTTTTGGACGTGCAGGTCGTAAATGGAGCCCGCAAATTCGATTCTCTTACCCTTTATGACATGGATGCCGACCTTGCAGCCGTCCACCTTCAAGCCTGAAAACTCCGTCCACTCCAGGTCACCGAGAATGAGCCCCGTGGTGTTTTGGCGCATATAGGCGGAGAGCTTCGTTGTATTTACCTCGGGCAAGTCCGCTCCGATTTGCGCCCAGTATTTGGCTGAGACAGTGACATCTTTCCAGGTGCCGACATCGGCCTGGTCCATGGCATACGCCCCCGCGGCAAGGCAGGTCATCTTGACATTGTCCACCGTCAGCATCTCGTGGACTTCGCCCTTGTTGATTGTCGCCCCGATGCCCATATAGCCGTTTAAAATCGTGCAGTTGAGGATGGACTGGGTCATATAACCGTCTCCGGAGCCGTTTATGTAAAATGTAAAGGGATATGCCTTTACAGCATCCGGACTCTGTTCGGGGTAGTAAATTGTCAGGCCATAGGCGCCGGCACTCCCTGCAATGTTGATGAGCCCCGGGGTGAGGGTCTCCGAGGGGGCGGGCGTTGCCAGCAAAATCGTGCCGTAGTCGTTGCCCGTGTCAGGGTCCTGCCAATCGCCCCGCAAGGTGACAAAGGCCGGGATGTAGATCTCCCCGCTGACGAGGTATTTTCCTGCAGGGAGCCACACGGTGCCGCCGCCCAAATCCCTGCATGCCTGCAAGCTTGCGTTGATGGCGGCGGTGCTGTCCGCTTGCCCCGTGGGGTCGGCCCCAAAAGCCGCATCCGTTGCGACGAAGTCCGCTATGACAACATCCTTTGTGGGGTAAAGTGTCTCAATCAGCTTGGCGGAGCTTTCGATGAGAAGAGGTGTCTTTTCCTCAGGCGGCTCGCTCTCTGCTGTGGTCATCGGTGCGGTGGTGCCTGTATCGTCTTTTTTTGTGTCGGTGGCAACTGTGCCGGATTCTGTCGTATTTGCGACAGTTGTGCCGGGAGCGGGGGAGTCGGCTCCGCAGGCGGAGAAGAGAAGGGCTGATAAAAGCAAAGACATGGCCATGAAAAACACCTTTTTCATTTTTATTTCCCTTTCGATTGATTGCGCTGTAGATCCGTGATGTCGACATGTCCAAGAGATAAATTGCTCAAAATACATTTAAAAAGCGTTGTCTGTGGTAAAATTATATGTCTTTTGTATTGGATTTGCAAGCCGTTCGGAGAGCAAATATATCATACTAAAATTCAAAAATGAACAATGTGCAGTCTTTTTAATGCCAAAAAAGCTAAAGAGCTTGCCGCGAAACTTTTGGCTAAAAAAACCGCACTTGTCGCAAAAAGGAAAAGAGAAGTGTAAAGTATTTACTTCGATATTAAAAGGGAGTGCCTTTTAGAAAATCAAACAAAATTTACAAAAGAGCTGCCCCAAAAGAGGCGGTTTTTTTGTTGTGAAAAATATTTTTGTTTTGAGGTGCGTAGTTTTTTGTTTTTATGTATCTATAGAGGTGAAAGGGTAGTGTATATCAAAACCACAAGGAAGGAGGAAGTGCAATGTATACGGCGGCAGAGCGCTGTGACCGTGTCAAGACAAGGGTGCGGAGATATCGCCGCAGGAGAGAGTGGCGTATACAGGGCACTCTCGGGTCTGTTTGTGTCCTGTTGTTGTTTTCCTTTGTGAAAGCAATTTGGATGTTGTCAGGCGGGGTGCACAGCGGCGAAACATCCGGAATGCAAGGTTCCATCATGCTGAAGGAAAACGCCGGCGGCTATGTGCTGGTGGGGGTCATCAGTTTCATGGCGGCGGTTGTGATCACGTTGATTTGTATTCATTATCGTGAAAAACAAAAAAACAGAAAGGGTTTTAAAGAATGAAAAAACGATTTTTGAGCATGGTTTTAGTTCTTTGCATGGTAATTGCTCTGGTACCTGCCGATTTGATAGTGTCGGCGGCAGGCAGCACCGCTTTTTATGGGGATGCGGACGAGAGCGGCGAAGTGAATTTGGAAGACGTGCTTATAATTGAAAGGTATATAAGCGGGGAAGACGTTTCCATCAATTTGGAAAACGCGGATGTCAACGCAGACGGTGTTGTGGACGCCATCGACTCGGAGCTTGTCAGAGAGTTTCTTGTCGGAAATATAAGCAGCCTGAAACCCGTGTTGCACTCGATCACCTTCAACACCGACGGCGGCGAGGAAATCCCGGAGATTATGGCAGGAAGGGGATATCCCTTCAGAGGCGAAATACCAACACCCGGTAAAGACGGCTATTTCTTTGTGGGGTGGTTGTTGCCGAATGGCGATATATATTATCAAAACAACCACACCATAGTCTCTGACCTTGTGTTGAGCGCAAGCTATGAGCAGATGGCGGCGATGCAGGTGCTGAACATCACCTCCTTTAGCCTGTCAGATCAGCTTCCCGGAGTCGGTTTCGAGATTGTCAGCGATTTTTCAAGCGCGGCGGCGGTCAAAGCAAACCTCACCCTTGTGCCAAAGGACGGTTCCGAGCCTGTCGAAATCGAGGTTTTGGACAATGGCTTGAACTATACCGTCTTTGCTCCGGAGGGCTTCAGACCCGGCGCAACCTACGAGCTGACTCTGGGTCAGGGGCTGAACTTTGTCGACAAAGAGGACATGATCCGCACCTGTTATTTCATTATAGCAAAGAGTGAAGCGGACAATCTAAGACACAAGGGCACTGTCAAATTCATCAAAGACACGCAGGAGATGAAGTATACGGTGGGAGGCACCGTATATGATGTGCTCTTTGCGGCGCTTTTTGGAAATGACGGCGCGGCACAACACATGGTAGGCACCTTTCCCATGTCCGGGGGAAGCCTTGCGGTGGGGGATATTGTCTGTATTTATGAGCATGTGCATCCAAATGACCGAGACTATACGGATGATGCCAATCATGCCTATGACAATGACGCCATCGCATATATCAGGATTACATCCGTAAACGGAAACATATACGGATTTGAAAGCCTTGACGAAAAGGACATAAAAGACGTTCTCCTGCTGCCCGACACCATTGTCTACAAAACAGAGACCCTGCCCACCGCCGAGGGCAGTGTCAACAAGCAGGATTATGACACGGCTGCCCGAGTGGCTCTGGGGCAAGCAGAAGCTCCTGTTTTTGACATAGGCGATATTTTGGTTTTCTATACAGGGAGCTTCGACACCGTCCTAAGCAACAATTTTGAGGACGTTGTGTACGGGCAGATCACCGGTGTGGACGGAAATATTGTGTCCTATAAAATTGTCACACGGGAATACATTGAAAATTTGTCGGGCATGTTTGTCTATCAACAGATTGACGGCGGCAAAATTGTGGATGCGCTGAGTGCGCAAGAGCAGCAGGAATTGCTTGACAACATCAAAAAACAAGTTCAAAACAGCGGATTTGTGCAGCAGGCAGGGGACTATATGATCAAATCGGCCCTGATGACTGACGGTGTGGGAAGCAGGATGCTTGCAAACGGCATGGAGAGCTCTGATATTGCGGGGTTTATGAACACGCCAAACCTCATAACCGCCGCTTCACCCTCCCAGAGCGGTCGCCCAAAACTGAATGTTGAGGGCATATCCGTCATGCCCACATTTATATACGGAAAGCGGTTTGACAAGGGCATAGGGATTAAAATTGAACTCTGCCTGACGCTTTCCATCGACATGATGGTCACTCCCACTCAAAAAACCTCACTAAAAATAGAGTTGTCGGCGGCTTTTGAAGAGGAGATAGCCGTTGGGTTTGCCGTCGATGTCGACGATAAATGGAAGGGGATAATCCTGGATGAATTGGATGTCACCGTTTCTGTGGACATACAAAACTACACCTCTGTATCTGTCGGCGCAAAGATCTACACTGTCGGAGAGACGGAAAAACAAAAATGGGAAGCCCTTTCCGATAACTTTACGGGCTCCAAGTCAAGCCCCAAGACAAGGGACATCATAAGACAGATAGACAAGCTCGCAAGCAAGCTGGATGTCTTGATGAAAACAGGCGAACCTGACGAAGAGGGGATCGTCGACAAAATCAAGGCATTCAAAAACCAGTTGCCCAAGGTGGAAGTGGGCGGCGTGGAATACTCCATGGAACAGTTGGAAGCCGCTCTGGGCGCGGAGAACATCAGCTCTTCTTTCAGCGAGGTTTTCAAAGCCAAAACCAAGCCTGAGGCAAAAGTCGGTCTGGAACGGCTGATGGACCGTTATACCGAGATGATCAATCAAGAGAGCGAATGGGTGGAGCTTTTTAACAAGCAGCTGTTTGAAAAAGAATTCCATATCAAAATAGTTGCCGTGAAAATAAGTGTCAATTTCATAGTCAGGGCTCATGTAAACATCGCCATCGGCGCGGATATAGAATATGAAGTCGGCAAACGCTACACCTTCTGGATTCATGTTTTTGATAAAGAAGCGGGCTCCAGCGAAATAGACTTGCTCGATGAGAGATTTGGCTTTCAATTCTACTGCATGGGCACCATTGGGCTGAAGCTGGGCATAAAAGCAGAAATCGCCGTCGGCTTGATCAGCACAAAGATTGCAAGTGTCGGCGCCAATGTCGAATTTGGGCCATATGTCAAGCTCTACGGCTATTTTGTGTATATATATCAAAAGCTAAGACCTGCAAACACCCAAAACTGGAATGTGTCTGAGGAGATGCTAGGCGCCCTGTACATAGACTTTGGGTTATACATCACCGTGAAATTTAAAGCACAGGCGCTTGATGATATGTTTGTGTATGAGCCGACTCTGTTTGATGGGGAGTTTCCGCTGTTGACCGTGGGCGCGCGGCAAAATGTGTACGACTTTGCATTCCATCCCGATAAAAAGGACATTTTGTACATAGACGACAATGACGCAAACAGCTCCAACGGCATCAACATGAATTTGCCGCAGGCATATCGCAACATGAAGACGATTGACCTCGTCACAGGCCAAAAGTCACAAAAAATGTATCCCGTAACCGGTTTCAACATTACATTTACCGACTCCCGCTTCTCCATAAACAGCAGTGGGGTTATAAGTGTAAATGTTCCGGCCAGCGGAGTGCGGTATATCCAAGCGGAGATGCGCATCGTTTGGAAAGTGGACAAGCTTGCCTTCAGCAAGTATGACACGGATATAGTCGTGCCCATCATTTGGACGAATATGACGCAGGCAGAGAGAAGTGAAAAGTTCAATGTCAGTGTCGCTGTGGGCAACCCTTCGCAGGGGTATCAAGTCGTTTGGACAGAGCGATACGGTAGGCTCGATGTCTTCGATTTGCCGACAGAAGAAGCCATTTTGGAAATGATTTTATATGCAAAATACGATGAATTGGGCGAAAATTTAAGATACGGTGAGGTTGTCGGATACAAAGTCGAAACGGAGGGAATAAGCATAACCTCCGACAAGGAGTTTTTGTTCGAGATTTTGCCCAAAACCTACACTGTCACGGTCAGAGGCATACACAATGCCGACGGAAGTGAAACCGATGCAAGAACCTACGAAACACAGTACGGAAAGCCCTTTGACTTTGCCGACTTGAAACAAAGCGGCAAAGACAGCACGGCGGCGAGCCTGTACACGGCCTTTAACAATTTGGTTGACGCAAGCGGCGACGTATTTGATATGAACAGCTTGGTGAACCTCGGCTTTCTGGACAAATACGGTGCGAGCGCGGAGCTGTGGGCAAACTATGTCGACATCGCCAAAACAGCCACCTGTACCTTTGTGGGCCTTGGGGATGTGGAACCGCTCATCCTCAAGTTTAAGTCAAGGACAACGCCCTATCTTGAAGCGCTGAATGCCTATGTGGCGGAAAAGGGCGGCGAGGGTGCAAGGATAGTGGACATATCACCCGCCGTTGTCCCCACTGAGAACTCCATCAACTATGTTGTCACATGCGAGCTGGCGGAGCCTGCCTTGACTTTCACCCTATATATCGACGCAAAAGACGGAAATCTCAAAAGGGAACAGCACTACACGGAAGGTTCCATTCTTTTCCCTGTGCAAGTGACACGCCCGGGCTATACATTTGAGGGATGGGTAAACGCTGTTGACTACAAGCCCTTCTCCTTTGAAAACATGCGCATGCCCGCACACAATCTGTCGATTTTTGCAAAATGGACACCAAATGAGTATACTCTGACATTTGATCCGGTGCACAATGGGGCAATCACCACAAAGACAGTGAAATACGATGAGAGAATATTTGGTTTTCCCTCCGCACCTGTTCACAGCACTTTGAAATTTATTGGTTGGTTTGATTCAGAGGGCAATCAGGTGAGGGAAGGGGATTATTACACAAAGCCATATGACCAGGTTTTTACCGCGCGTTGGGAGGAGAAAAAAGAGTTTGACAACGCATGGATTGTATGCAATCCGAATCAAGCTCATGAATACAATCAGCAGAACAAACCGGTGGAGTTTTCCATGGCGAGCGGTTATGAGGCTTTAAAAGGCTCAATAATTGTCCAGTACAAAAAGCAGGGAACTGATACCTGGTCAAAATCCGTCCCCTTGAATGCCGGTGGATATGATGTCAAGTTCACAAGGTCTGCCGATGGCAACTATCTTGCCATGGAAGAAAAAGTGGTGAGCGGAGCGGTTATCATCGAAAGGATACACATGGTTTCGGGAAACCTTGCCATGCCGACCGCATATACAAGAGGAGGATCCGTTGTGCTGGGGCGCCCTGCGGGCATCTTGGGTGACGGTAAGATAACATACACCCTCATGTACTATGATGGAGCCGGAATGTTGCAGGAATATGGCAACACAACGGGGTTCTTCTCCAACTTGCCTGCAAATACTTATTATGCCTCGCTGACCGTTGCACAGGGCATCAATTATTTCAGAGCGGTTTCAGGCGTGCTGGAAATAGAGCTTGCAGGTTATCAAGAAGGTCCCTACAAGGCAAAAATTGAAATCAGCACCACAGACGGAACCGATGCGGATATATCCGGCGGCTTGTATCTGAGAACTCCTGCAGGGACAAAGACAAAGTCCCATGAAACCCTTTTGGACAAAACCAGTTACAATGACTTTGAAGCCGGTGACAATGATGTATATGAGCTTGGCGGAGGGCTTGTGCCCTGGGGGATCACGGGCGGTTGGATATTCAAAGCCCACACCTACACAGCCGCTCCCGCATGGTCTTTCACATCGGTGCTCCATATTTACCATGAGGGCGGCGGGAAATGGACGGGCACGGTTCAAAACTACTTGTCCGGCAATGAAGTCGGCCACGATGTACTCTTGGAAAAATATGACGAAAACTTTTTGCGGCGAAATATCACGACAAAGGCATCTCTCTCTGACAATATAGGAAATGTCAATCTGGCCTATGAAGACAACTACAGCTATTCCCATGATTGCCGCATTTCCGATCAGTTCCTTGACAACTACAACCCAATGGACTATGTGGGCTCACCTACCTTTACGGTCACATCGGGGAACCCGATATACGACAGCTTTGTCATCATGACAGGGCTCACATCCTTTGAGATTGACAACAAAGGCCTGGCAGATCATATGAGGCAGTTTGGCGGAGAAACCCCGCGATATACAATCAGCCTTGAGTATCCGAGAAACACTGTCAACGAAATAAACAGCGTCGACAGAAACAGATTAGAGGCAATACTGTTGGTGACCAATGTCCCTGCGCAGGTGAACGCAAATCAAGGTGCGGGCAATGGCGCATCGGTGATGGCAATGCCAAATCAAGGTGCAAGCCTTGTTTTGTACCAAGCAAACTCTGCATTTTTGACTCTCGCACCCGTTGCACTGGGTTACGGAACCCCGGGAGCGATTTTGACCCTTGATGCCAAGGACATGGTCGCAAACCGCGGGAAAGAATTTGCAGTTCCTCTTGCCCTTGATGGCCGTATGCCGATTTGGGGAGTTTTGGCCGGCATAGGTTTTGATGCTGAAGTTCTCGAACTGATTGATGTGAGTGTCGGCGATGTTTTCACAGAGGAGCAGTTTACACTGCAAAGAGAGCGAACCACGGGGTTGTTTAAATTCCTCGCCACGAGGACCGAAATCGACACGATTGCCCCCGAGGGCACTCTCATCACATTGACTTTCCGTGTGAGATCCGATGCGGCGGAGAAAAAGTCGGCGATAAGTATAAAATGTTTGGAGACCGTAAATGAGCTTGGCTCCTTTGACGCGGTAAAGGGCGATGAGATTTACATTACGGTGCACGAGGTTCACATCTGGGATGATGGCGTGGTGGTGGTGGAGCCCACGACAGAGCAGGAAGGCCAGAAAACCTTTACATGCAAGCTCTGCGATGCGACCAAATCCGAAACCATTGCCAAACTGCCTCCCGGCATGCTGCAAGGGGAGGGCAGCTCCTATCAACTGGGATCCGGCGGCACCCTCATCTTCCGTTCGAATGCCGCATTTGCTGACTTTATAAATGTCACCGTGGACGGGGCTGTGCTTGCTTTAGAAAACTACAATCTCTCAGAGGGCAGCATTGTGGTGGAGCTCAAAGAGGCCTTCCTTGAGACGCTCTCGGTCGGTGTGTACACAATCGGCATAGTTTCGGCAAGCGGCACAGCTACAACCGAATTTACCATTGAAGCCAAAGCGGAATCACCCAAAACCGGCAGCGATGGCAATATGGCACTGTGGATAGTGCTCGTTGTCGTGTCGGGAAGCTCGCTTGTTGCATTGGGGATAAAACATAAAAAGAGAAGACCAAGGTAAGGGGAGCTTGTGAGAAAACGGCTCTAAACAAACAAAAACCTCGCCCATCAGCTAAGATGGGCGAGGTTTTTTCTGTGCTTGTAATTTGGGTGATTGTGTTCGCCTGTTTTATTGGTTGCGGTCCTTTGCGCTTTGTCAAAGGTCGCCTTTGGAGGATATATTATATATATTTATCTCAGATCAATTTGTTGTTGACAAGAAAAATGAAAGAGGATAAACTTGTGTAGATGCCTACATAAATGCAGGAGTAAGCGTTAGGATATTACATAAGAAATATCGTCCACAGCTTGCGCTGCCGCATAGAACAGGAATTATCCGGATATTCTATTTCCGGCGCTAAGGGGGCACTTGCTTGGGATATTGGCCCATAGCATAGAATCAGGAGCGAAATAGATCGCAAGCATTTAGAAGAGGCAATGCGTATAAGCGATAAGTTATTGTTTTATAAACTGTGTGGACATCAAAATCCGCACCCGAATCGGCTAAAAAATATTTGTAAAAAGAAAGGAATAAAAATCATGCGTTTTTCTCATGTCACACTTTCCGTGAAAAATTTGGAGGAATCACTGTTTTTTTATCAGGATGTTATCGGCTTCCCCATAAAAAGGCGTTTTTCCCCAATGCCCGGCCTTGAAATAGCATTTCTTGGAGACGGGCAAACAGAGATAGAGCTTATTTTCAATCAGAACAACACAGACATTTATATGGGCCAGGACATCTCGTTGGGATTTGCTGTGAAGTCACTTGAAGAAACTGCAGAGATGTTGTCGGAAAAGGGTATCAAAATCAGCGAAACATCTTCACCAAGCCCACAGGTAAAATTCTTTTTCGCCTCCGACCCAAATGGCGTTAAGATTCAATTCCTTGAATGGATTAAATAAACAGTCCTTTTGACGGATTTATCCGAGATGATTACATTGCATTAAACTGTGATTGTGATTTTGCGGTTGCGCTTAAAGGAGAGATTAAATGAGAAAAAAGCTCCCTCTTTATGCAGCGGTGGTTTTTATCATATTTGTTCCGCTGTTGCTTGTCTTTTCTTTCGGCGGATA
Organism: uncultured Oscillospiraceae bacterium; assembly: GCA_964439435.1. Taxonomy (GTDB): domain Bacteria; phylum Bacillota; class Clostridia; order Oscillospirales; family QAMX01; genus CAYTOF01. The sequence continues at coordinate 14,742 of CAYTOF010000014.1, read as the reverse complement.
TGGCCAAGAGCTCGCAGGGCATGAATTGCCCATCGCCTTTGGGTTGAGCGTTTTCACGCTCCTGCTGTTTGATATCATTTTGTCCACCAGGTCAAAATTGCTTGAAAGCAAAATGGGACTGCAAAACCTATATGCTGTCCATGGCGCTGCGGCAATAATGGTGGTGCTTGCAGGGCTTGCACATATTGTGATGGAGGTCGCAAAGGTTAAAATCGGAAACTTCGCAATCCCCGCAGCGCCTTTGGGCATTTTGGGATTTTTATGTCTGGCCATCGCCATTTTGATGGGCGTTCTTTATTTGTCGGTCAATTTCATTGGCAAATCGCCCAAATTGATGCGACGAAAAGATGGCCCACGTAAGAGAGAACGGGCACTATGGCTTCATCGTTTATCGCTATTTGCAGTGGTGTTGATTTTTGGGCATGTTGTTTCAATGCCTGCGGTTAGAGAAAATCCATTGTTTGTCGCGCTTTTATCGTTCTATGTTGTGGCCATTTTGCTTTACTACAGCTATGCAAAGATAAAAAGTTATAGGCCCACTCATGTTCTGGAGAACATAGAGTTGGTAACGCCCAATGTGCATAAGATGACATTTGCGCCACTTGCGAATAAATCGTTGAACTGCCAAGCAGGACAATATGTTTTTGTACGTTTTGTCCGCTCGGCTTTGCCAAAAGAAAGCCACCCTTTCTCTATTGCATCAGCCCCGCAAACCATGCAGTTATCCTTTTCCTTGATGGCAAAAGAATCAGGTGACTATACGAAAAAGTTGCCTTTGTTAAAGCAAGGTGACATAGCCTCGATAGAAGGTCCATATGGAAACTTTTGGTCTGCGCCTGTGGCGGCTAAAAATAGTCCGATAGTGCTCATGGCAGGGGGGATCGGCATCACTCCGCATTTGAGCATTTTGAACGAACAGCTCGCAACTGATCGAAGTCGCCTCATTTATTTGATTTGGGGAGCTGCCGCACTTCAAGATACTTTCGATTTGGACATATTTCAAAAAATGGAGGAAGACAATCCCGGTTTTAAGTTTCATTTGATCTTAGCAAATGAAAACCGCCCGCCTTATGCTCATGGACTGATTGACACCGCATATTTATCCGAAATCGGGGTGGAGCCCCTGTACACGAAGGCTGATTTCCTCGTTTGCGGCCCCCCCGGCATGATGAATGCAATTAACTCAATACTGCTTGGCAATGGTGTTGAAGCTTCAAGGATCCATCTCGAAAGATTTGATTTTTAAAACAGTTATATAAAACGGTAATTTCAATGTCAACCCTTATCTGCCCTGTGAGTGAAAAAGAGAAAAGGGCAAAAAGAAAAGACGCACTAAAGTGCGTCTTTTTTTTGGTGGGAGAGGGCGGATTTGAACCACCGAAGTCACCGACAACAGATTTACAGTCTGCCCCCTTTGGCCGCTTATTTAAGTTAAATTTATTTTATGGAGCTGGTGAAGGGACTTGAACCCCCGACCTGCTGATTACAAATCAGCTGCTCTGCCAACTGAGCTACACCAGCAACTACTGAAAATACAATCAGCGTGCCCTATGATACCATATACAAGGCGGCGCTGTCAAGCCCTTTTTGAAAATAAAATCATTGCGGAAGCGTTGACAAACAGACAACGGGAATTCATCCGCGGGGAAATGTCCTCTCGCAGATTGCGCTCTCCAATGTGGCTCCCTTGCCGTATAGGATAAACTGAATTTTGGCTGAGCTGTTATTTCCCAGCCGCGCTTGTCTTGGTGGGCAAATAAATGGCAGAGACGAGGTCTTCTATTTGATTTCCCACACAAAAGTGACAGTGTCGCTGTTCTTGATTTCGTCCGGCTCAATCTCGATATTGGCGCGCGCGGCCATGGGGGCTGCCATGAGGCCGTCCGACTCAAAAGCATATCCGGTTTTGGAGTAGATATTCAGCTCGCCCCAGCTGTAGTTGATGGAGAGCAGGGAACAGAGCTCCACACCGGAGGCGGCGCAGAGAATTTCCGCCTTGCGCCTTGCGTTCTGCGTTGCGGAGTGCAGCATCTCCTCGTTGATGGCCGAAGTGTCCTTGACGGTAAAGGCGACGGACAGCCGCGGGCGTGCAGGGCAGGAGCTCACCGCAGCCAACGCCCTTGTCAACCGATCGGAATCAAAGTCAAACTCGACCTTTAAATCGTGTATGACCACATACCCCCGAAACACCTGCCTGTAGTTTCCGTCTTTTGAGCGCACGCTCTCATAGTCTGTCCGCAGGTTGAAGTTCGTCGTCTTTATTGCGCTTTTCTCAAAATCGACCTCTTCCAGCGATTTGTTCAGCTTTGCAATGTTGTCGGCAGCTATCTCCATGGCCTTTTCATAGTCCATATCTTTGGATTCAAGGCTCATGGAGAGCACAACCAAATCAGGCTTTGTGGTGGATTTGCCCACACCTTTTACAGTTATTGTCCGCGGCATAATTTCTCCTCCTATATGTGGGGCTGGTTTTGACTCTGATTGAATATTAGCACATTTTAAAACATCGGTCAATGGCGCAGGGAAAAACAATTTACCCCAAAATGCCACATTGTCTTTTTTGTCGCAGTGGGGGCGTGTTTTACACTCCGAGAGCCAAAATTTTACTTTGATTGACAAGAATTCCGCCTTCGTGATATATTTATCCAAAGAAGTGTGAGGTTTTCATGGTTTTACCGTATAAGGTGTGAGAGGGCAAAAAGGCGCAAGTGCAAATGCGGTTTTGCGGCGCAGGAGGAGAAAGAGCTTATGGCGGAGATGGACGGGACAAGCGCAGATGTCGGCGCCCTGGGTTATATAAAGTTTTTAGAAGGCGACGATGCGGGCTTTGTGGAGATGCTAAAAGAGCACAAGGACGCTTTGCTGTTTTATATTTTCACATTTACCGGGAATTTGCATCTGGCCGAAGAGCTCTGCGAGGACACCTTTTTCAAGCTGCTTATAGAAAAGCCACAGTATAAAGGAAAGGCCTCCTTTAAGACATGGCTTTTTACCATCGGCAGAAATGTGGCGATGGACCATCTGCGCAAGGCAAGCCAAGCTGAAATTCCCCTACGAGAAGACCTTTTGGCAGGCGAGGGTGACCCTGAGGAAATATATTTAAAAAAAGAACGGGAGATCATTTTGGCCAAAGCTATGAGAAACTTGAAAGAGGAATACAGGCAGGCGCTTTGGCTGGTCTATTTCGAAGGGCTGTCCCATAAAGATGTCGGCAGCGTGATGAAAAAGACCACTCGCGCGGTGGACACCCTGATTTGGCGGGCGAGAGCCGCTCTCAAAAATCAACTGGAAAAGGAAGGTTTTGACTATGAAAACCTATGAGGAGATGGCACAGAGCCTGTTTGAACGGCGCCGGGAACATCAGAAAACAAAAGAACACAGAAATAAAACATACAAAAAAAGAGCGATTGTCGGAACCTTTGCCATGGCGATGCTTGCGGCGGTGCTCATACCCTCATTCTACTATTTTGGCGGAGGTTCGGGGGGCAACTACCTCACGCAGACGGATGTAAACGGAAAGGAAATCCGCATAGATACAAGAAAGCGCAACAGCCTCGATTTTGGCTCGGAGCAGCGCGCCATCATCTGGACCTGGGATGAAAAATATGTGTATGAGCAATTTCCGGAGATTGTTTTTCAAGGCATAAGCTACACTTGCAGAGGCAGGGAGATATCCGTTGACCTGCTGGATGAGAGCAGCGGGCAGGGGATGGCATACGGACAAGACCCGTACACAGATCAAAACCATCAGAGCGCGGCGCAGGTTTTCGGCATCAAGGGACTGCCAAGAGATGAGTTTGTCGCGGTCAAATACAGCGGTTCCGATCTCTGCTATGTCTGTAAAGCAAATAACTATACAGATTACAAGACCTTTGGCGAATTTGTCGCAAGGTACAATTTGAGAGAAAACCTGCCCCTCACGGCCTTTTCTTATAACTACGGGGGCATAGAGCGGGGCAATTTTGTGCTGACAGAGGCAGAGAACGGGCATATCTGGGAGCTTCTTGCCAAGGTCTACGGCGCAGAGGCAGCAACATCCACAGGGGCGGAGGCGCCCTCGGCCGAAAGCCAAGAGGGGGAGCTCATCTCACCGCCCTATATCCCGCCCGGCACCCCGATTGACACAAGCTACACATATTATTACAACACAGAGCACATCACCTTCAGTGCAAGCTCGGCCTCCCTCGGGATAGAAAACAGGGCCTTCACCGTCAATGCGGAGGGCTATCTCCTGACAAATGTCGCGGATTACGGTTATGCCTATTATATAGGCGAGGATGCGGCGCGGGAGATAATTGACTATGCCATGGCCAAGGGTGAAAAGGACACACAGGCGCAAAGCCATGTGCTGATCGGGCAGATCACAAAGATCGGGCAGGGTTATTTCCTGCTGGACGACAAAACCTCCATGAAAAACCCGGAGGACGGCAGGGTGTTTAAAATCGCGGCAGAGGAGCTGCGCATCAGCCGCGTGGTGAAAATGCTGAAAGTCGGCGATATGGTCATGGTCAGTTTCGACGGCATCATATATGCAGGGGAGCCGGACTACATCCACGGTGTGTCGGAGGTGCAGCAGGGGAGTTATTTCGAAAACGGAGACTTTATGATAGAAGAATAAGATCCCAAAAAGTATTCCCGCCCTGTTATTTCAAGGTGCATGCCTTGGAATGACAGGGCGCTTTACCTGTGCGGACCGCGCGGTCCTCGCAAGGCTTTGCTCTGCATATTCAAGGGCTGCCTCATTTGCCAACTCACAATTATTGTGCTATGATATGGAATGATACATTTTTATAAAGGGGACATTAAATGGACAAATCTAAAGAAATGGCAAAGGGGAGCATAGGGAAATTGCTGTTAAAATTTTCCCTGCCGGCCATAGTGGGTCTGCTGGTAAATGCTCTTTACAATATAGTGGACAGCATGTTTGTGGGACGTGGTGTCGGAGAACTGGCACTTGCCGGTGTGACGGTGTGTTTTCCTCTGGTGACAGGGTTTGTCGCTATCATCATGCTCATAGGTATGGGAGCCACTTCTTTGATTTCCATCCGATTGGGCGAGGGCAAAGGCGAAGAAGCGGAAAAAATCATGACAAACGCCTTGATGCTTTTGCTCATTCTCGGCGTTGGCATAACAGTTTTAGGCCTTGTGTTTCTTGAACCGATTCTTTCTGTTTTTGTAAAGAGCGCAGAGGTGATGCCCTATGCCCTGGACTATATGAGAATCATTTTAGTCGGCACAGTTTTTTTGGCCGTGGGTACGGGCATGAACAACTTCATCAGAGCCGAGGGGCAACCAAGAATTGCGATGAACACCATGCTGATTGGCACGGTAACAAATATTGTGCTGGATTATCTGTTTATCTTCATTTTCAACTGGGGGATAAAAGGAGCGGCAGCCGCGACCATTATATCCTATGGCGTCACCAGCACTTGGGTGCTTTATCATTTCCTTTCGGGGAAAAGTGTTTTGAAAATAAAGAAGAAAAACTTCGCTCTCGATGCCATTTTGATAAGAGGCATTGTCACTGTCGGGTTTCCGACCTTTGTCATGCAGGTTACGGGTTCTATTCAGCAGATGATCTTAAATCGCAAGCTTGAACAATATGGTGGGGATATGGCGTTGGCGGTGGTCGGCATCATCATGAGCATCACCACATTTTTGGTCATGCCTGCCATGGGCATAGCTCAGGGAGCACAACCCATCATGGGGTATAACTTTGGAGCAAAAAATCTAAAGAGGGTAAAATCCACCCTTATACTTTCCATGATCTGGACTACGTGTATCATCTCAGTGGGACTTGTGGTCTCAAAAATCTGGCCTGCCACACTCGTTGGGCTGTTCAACAAAAACCCGGAACTCATATCCCTTGGGGTGTATGCCATGAACATCTTCTTTAAATTTATACCCTTGGTGGGGCTGCAGATGCTCAGCACGAGTTATTTTCAAGCTGTCGGCAAGCCGAATCAAGCCACCTTGCTCGGCCTGTCAAGGCAAGTATTTATCTTTATCCCTCTGCTCTTTGTTCTTCCTCATTTTTGGGGACTCGAGGGCATCTGGTGGTCGGCTCCCTTTTCGGATCTCGGAGCTTTTATTTTGACCGGAGGTTGGCTGTGGGTGGAGTTTAAAAGGCTGGACAAACTCATTGCCCACGAAGATATGGAGCTCAAAGAAGAATCTGTAATATAGAGCATTGATTTCCGGAAGTTTATATATTATGCGAACTGTATATTTCGGACGGCCGAAGGTCTCTGGGTAAAGCTCAACATGGTTTACACAGAGACCGTATCTATGTAAAACAAATTATGCGGTCATAAGCCTTTGCACACACCAATTTTACTATATCCGTCAAAACACGTGCCTCTGTCTTGACGGAGTGACGGGTGCGTGTTATACTCGTTTTGCCATCTAAAATAGGAGGATGAAATATGAACAGAATGGATAAAAAGCGGCTCTATATCGGGACATATGTCCTTGCAAGCTATGCTCACTCGGAAAAACACATCAAGGAGCTTGCCGAATGCGGGATTGATTTTGTTGTCGGCGCGCCCTATGCCAACCGTGAACTTCTGGATCTCTTTGCGAAATACGGTGTCGGCGGCATTGTGAACGGTGTCGTGCCGGGCTGGTGGGGCGGAGACGGCCACAACGCGGGCAAAATGGCTGCGACACACCCCATGTCGAAATACGAAGAGGCGGCGGCCAAGTTTGAAGATCACCCGGCCATCTGGGGCATAGACACGGGAGACGAACCCTCTGCCCTGGACTTTCCCCACTATGGCAAGGTGCTGGACTTTGTCGACAGAAACTTTCCCCGTCAGCTGGCGTATTTAAACCTCTATCCAAACTACGCCTCCGTGGCGGTGAACACCGACGAGGAGACGGTCAATCAACTGGGTACGGAGACCTACGCCCAGCACATTGCAAAATACTGCGAAAACGTCCCCTCAGATTATATCTGCTATGACTTCTACATGTATGCCGCCTCCGTGGCGGGGGCGTTTGAAAACCTGCGCATTGTCTCCGAAGCCTGCCTTGCCTCAGGGCGCCGTATGTGGATTGTGCTGCAGGTCAACTCCCTTGACCCCGAAAAGTGGATCAGCGAAAATCAGCTGCGCTTCCAGGCCTACAGCGCCATGGCGTTCGGAGCGGAGGCCATCATCTGGGCCTGCTACACGGCGGGCTGGTGGAACAACCAGGTTTTGGACGACAAGGGCGAGAAGACAAGGCAGTATGACAGGCTGCAAAAGGTCAACACCGAGTTGCATAATTTAGGCGAGACCTATATGAAATACCGCCGCGTGTCGACACATTTTGTCGGCTTTGAAGACGGCGAAAACATGAAAGGCGTGGAGCAGGCTCCTATCAAGGCTCTGAACACGGGCGTGTTCTTCGACCTGAAAGCCGATGGCGGCGAAAATCTCGTTGTCGGGCAGATGGTCTCTCGTGACGGCGACGGCTCCCATGCGCTCATGATAGCCACGGCCGATGACCCGAAAGACGAGGGCGGAGCGGAATTCAAAATCACCTTCCGCGCAGACAACCGCACAGTCTTTGCCACAGACGGCAACGGCATGCGCACGGTGTCTCGCCACAGTGACGGCACCTACGAGATCGCCGCAAAGTCCTGTGACGGCGTGCTGCTCGTGGCAAGATAAACAGACATTATTTAACCGACTTAAAATCCCCCACAGCCGCTCAGAATGCAGGGCTGTGGGGGATTTTTGTTCATTTTTTGATTTTGTCGAAATCTCAGGCACGATTTTCGCTTGCTTTTTGTCATCTTAAAACAAGGTCAGTTGCCTTTTTTAGGTTTCATCCTCAGGTGGATCAGAGGAAGTTAAATTGGTGAGGAGCATTGAGGGGGTTGGGAATTGTGTATAATAGCACTTATCAATTGTCGTGGGCGATATTTCCAATAATCGACATCACACACCAAGACAAAGTGATTCTTGGACCTGCTTATTGCTGTATTCAATACCATGAGCCCTTTTGAAACGGAATTCTCACTATCAGTGAACCAGTCATTGCCATGGTCGCTCACGGACAAAATGACTGTATCCCATTCCCGCCCCTGTGCTGCATGTACAGTCATGACTTGCAATTGAGAATGCTCTTTGGGTAAATATTCACCAAGAAGGCGTACTTGGTTTGTATAGGGAGTAATTATCACATAGCTTCCAATGCTTTCTGCGTTTTTATAAAGATACTGCTGTATGGCTCTGGCTTCTGCAGGATTTTCTCTTTTGTTTCTGCCACTTTGTCCTTTGGCGTCTAATATTGTTACTTTGAATGACAAAGCTGCATAAGCGCTGGAAAATCCGTTATTATAAACATGTTTATCAAGGATTTTAGCTAAGAAATCTCCAAAACGATATCCTTTCTTTAAGTTATATTTTGAAAGAGCTTGAAAAGGTGGCATTTTTACATTGATATAGTCTTCACAAATTTGATTGAGATCTAGCTTAAATAAGGATTCCACATGCAGTATAGATTGTGCCCATAGTGTAACGTCTTTTGAATCACTACAAATTTTGTGGTCACTCATTTCACAAACGGGAGGCAATTGCATATGATCTCCAAGGTATGTGACAGGACAACCTTGCGAAAGAACAGTAGCTCCTTTTATCATATTACAATAACCGGCTTCGTCTACAAACACATGTTCAAAATCAGAGCGATATAATTTGTTATCTTCAGCTTGTTCACTGCTTGCTTTTGGAGATATACGAGCTATATATCCATCCAGAGTTGCGCCGACGACATATGCGTTCTGCACTCTTGTAGCAGTTTCGCTCTTTATTAGCAAATCGTACTCGTCGTTTAAATCATCAATTTCTTGCTGTAATTCTGCTTCAGTATCATTGCCATATAGGGCAAGCTCAGCTTCTTTAGTTGAAACATATTCATTGCCTTCAGCAAGCTTATCCTCAAGGTTTTTAAGAGTTTTATGTGTATTGTCAACATTTAACTCGGACAAAATAGAGGAAATAGTCTTCGATTTTATATTTAGTTGTTGTAATATAGAGATATGCTTCAGAAGGTTTTGTCGGGCATCGTCAACATCATTATCTGTTTTGAGCAGTCTGTTATTGAGCGTTTGGATTTCGTTGTTATAATTATTCTCGCTTTGATCTAAAACAGTCAATTGTGCGTACGAACTTTGAAGTTTTTCTTTTAATGCAACTTTAATTTTGGGATTAACAAAAGCGGAGACTTTAAAGGTTAGTTTTTCCTTTTTCTGTTCAAATACTTTGATTGATAAGGTTAAATCATGTATTTGATTTTTTGTATTTTGGAGTAACATCTCTTTACGGCTCAATGTCTCATTCAGACCGAGACTGTTGTTTTTAAGGGCACTAAATCTATCTGCAAGGTTGCATACATTTACAACGCAAGGGATTATTTCATCTTCAAGCTGATTTGAACGCTTCTTCATTTCACGTAACTTTAAAACTGTAGTTAAGTTGTCACGTTTCTGTTGTATTTGCATCATTTTTTTTTGCAGCTCACTGTCTTCGCATACTTCCGGAAATCTGTTTGCAAAACTTTTAGAGGGTGTACCCAGGCGGATTATCTTTTTTCGTGGAATACCTGCACTGTCTAATAATGGAATGACTCCTCTCAAAACCTGCTCGACAGAATTATTTGTTGGGGCGACAATTAATATTCTTCTATGCTGCTGTGCATAATAAAGAACGCAATTTGCCAATACAAGCTGCGTTTTTCCTGTTCCGGGAGCACCCCAAACATAAGAATAGGGTGAGGATAAAACATGATAAATGGCATGAATTTGCTCTCCCGAGGGGACCGGCTCAAGAAAGCTGATGGTGTCTTTGTTGATTTGATGAGCATGCTGAGGCAGTCCGAGAGTATTCCCGTTCTTTTTATACCAGTTCTCAACTCGTTTTACCAAATATTTCAAGTCAGAAATTATCACAATGTCGTCAGGGGTACATACTGCAATTGATGAGCGTATCTCTGCTTTGGGACGAACAACTAAGCAGTTTCTGTCCTCATCATATAAAATAGGTGAAACCATCTCCGGTGTGAACATTTGGCCGCGGATTTCAAATTCGATAGACTCAAAATCTCTGAGTTTTTTGCTGAGCATAAGTTGTATCTTGCCATCTACTTCTTTTTTCTCGCGCACTTCAATCCGAATTACGCCTTTTTCTTTTGATTTTAGATAATCATAGTATTTTTGAGCACTATTGATAGATGTGATTTGTAATTCTGCATTTGTCATATTTCACACCACGATAAGTCATAAGTTATCTATTTTGGTTGTTTTATCATAAAACACAATATAATCATCAACTTATATAATCAAATCCATCTTAAAACAAGGTCATCTGCCCCTTTAAGACTTCCTCCTCGGGTGCATTTTCGCTCCCGGTTGCCTTCGGAGTATCTTCGTCCGAAAGAGGCGCTGTGAAATCTGCAAAGGCCAGTGCTTTTTTGCGCTCCGCTTCGATCTCTGCGAGCCTTTTTAGGAGATAATCCCCCGAGACCTGCGCCGCATTGCCTATGTGGTAGATGTTGTCCTCCAGCACACGGGCGATTTTGTCTTTCCAGTAGGTGCGGTTTTGGAAAAAGTCTGCGATTATGCCCGGGATGCGGTCAAATTCCTCTACATTCAAAGAGAGACCGATCTCGTCTCGGAGGGAGATGTCCAGGGGCACGAGGGGGATGTTTTTATAGTTTTGGTTCATGATTTTCATGGGCGTGTTGAGGAAAAGGGAGGGTCGCAGGGTGGCATATGAGAACTCCTGGGCGATGGAGGACCAGTCTGTGACGATGACATCGGAGGAGTAGACCGTTTCGTTGGAGGAAAAGTCCGTCTCGATGATGAAGTTTTCGCCGATATCGTCGGCATATTTTTTGAAGATGTCGTTCATCTTGTTTGGAAACCGCTTGACAAACTCAGGGTGCGGCCGCAAAATCACCACAAAATCGCGGCGCAAAAGCTGCGCCAGGAGCTCATCGAGGCAGTATTCCATCAGATTGTCTTTTTGCCAGGAGGGGCCGATCAGCACCCTGGGCGGGTTGTTTTCGGTCTGTGGCAGCGCGCGCACACTGGCGAGCAGGTCGTCCAGCAGGGCATAGCCCGTTTTCACGAGGTTTTTGGGCGGCAGCTTATAGTGTTTTTCCGTTTCTCGCACCTCTGCAATGTGGTTTGGGCCGTAGACAAAGATCGTGTCGAAGGCGTCCAGGGCGTTTTCCCGCAGCATGAGGTGATAGCTCGTCATGCCGTGGTCAAGGTAGATATACTCCGTGTCTTTGCGCACAATGGAGCGCTTTATGTGGTATTTATCCAAGTCGGGCATTGTCATCACCACGATGTCGGCGTCCATGCGCATCATAAAGGAGATGAGCTTGTTGCCGCCCACATAGTATTTGTGGATGCGCTCCTCGAGGTTTTGGAAAATGCGGTCCTTGGCGTCGGAGGTCACATAGTGTATCTCTATATCGGAATTTTTCAGCAGATAGTCTATGATGGAGGAGAAATACTTGTAAAATCCGCTGCTTTCGGAGTAGAACACAAGGCCCTTGTCCCGCGAGAAAAAGCGCTTGACGTCCGCCTTTTGGCGCGCCTTTGCCGCTTTTTTCTGCGCGGAGAGGGCTTTTTTCTCCTCTTTTGTGAGCTTTGGCTTGATTGAGCGGTTTTCATAGTCGATGTATTTTGCGGGGTTGTAGATTATGTTGCAGAGAAACAACACGGGGATGGACAGCAGGTTGCCCGCAATCCAATAAAGCCCGATGCCCCCGGGCACGATAAAGGCAAAATAGGTGGAGAAAGCCACCAAAAACAGCGCCATGCCCCATTTGCCAAGGGCGCCTTGCTCGCGCTGGAGCACATTGTATCTGTTTTGAAGAGCGCTTAAAAGCAGGGAGGAAAGCCCCGAAAGGATGGGGATGAGCACGGCAAGACCTGCCATGGTGGGGATTTTGGCAAGGTCAAAGCCGAGAAAGAAAAAGTCTAAGTTCTGCATGGACACCAGGGTGGCGGGGGAGAGCATGTCCGCAAAGGCTGCTCCGCGCTCGGAGATGAGCCTCAAAATCTCTATCTGGGAGCCCGAGCCCGAAAAAATCTGACCCGTGAGCTCCGTGGCGCGCTCAGAGAGGGCGCTGACCGCCGCCGCATTTTGCGAAAAGAGATGGGTCAGGGGGTTGTAGACGACGTTGATGAGCCCCAAAATGATGGGGATCTGTATAAGCAGGGGTAAAAGCCCCATAAAGGAGCTGTATTTTTCTTTTTTGTAGAGCTTTTTCTGCTCCGAGAGGATGAGCTCGGGGGTGTCCCGGTAGCGGCTCTTGATCTCGTCGAGCTGCGGTTTCATCCGCACCATCTTGATGGAGTTTTTTTGCGCCGCAAGGGAGAGGGGAAACATGATGACCTTGGTCAGCGCCGTGAACAGGATCAGGGCGATGCCGTAGTCTGAAAAGAGCGCATAGCAGCCCTTCATCAAAATGCCGAGGGGCACGCCGAAAATGAGGTTGATGATGCGCAAGGCGCGCACCTCCTTTGTGTGGGTGTCTTGTCTATAATGTAGGAACTCTTATTTCTCAACGTGAAACAGCTTTATTTAAATGCGGATATCACCCGTGAGGATAAAGGATCTTTATCTCGCGGATTTTTTCCCAGTTTCTAAACTTGCTTCCATCTCCCCGCACGTCAAACTCCTCCAGATAACCGTAGTTTCCGTCGCTGCCGTTTATGCGGTAATAAAACTTGCGCACCACCTCGTCATCTTCGGGCACATCCCAATAGGGTCTGGCATATTGGGTCACTGCGCCGGTGCCGGCAAAATCACCAAAATCTGCATCGGGATTGGTGCCTTTGGGATAAAAGCCCGCAGCTGCAGCTATGCTTCCCCGCAGATTGTCTGAGTTGACAGGGGCGGAGCTTGTTTTCAAGGGGGTGTGCGCCTCTCCGCTCCTTTTCACAAAGAGCCCCACCAACACGGGCTTGTCCAGGGGGTACCAGTCTGTGGATTTGCCGTGGTCACCTGTGATGATGATGGTGGCGTCCTCATAGATGCCAAGTTCCTTCATTTGGTTCATCATCTCCCGCGCGATGTTGAAGCAGCCCATGGTCTGTTGCTTGGTGGAAGTCTGGTCTGCGGGCACGCGTTCGACATTTTCATTCAGATTTAAAGGTGCGTGGGAACCGTTCAGATGGACATAGATGAAATTGTTTTCTTCCATGTCCGCGGAGAGTCCCTCTTTTTTCATGGCGCGATAATAGGCATAGTCATCCGTCAAATAGGGAGCGGGGATGAGCTTTTGCTCCACCTTGTCTGCAAAATCAGAGGTTGTCAGGAAAAACGAGGGTTTTGCGGCAAAGGGCATATAGCGAAAAGCGGAGAGGTAGAGAAAATTCTCCGTCAGAGAGCGCGCTTTGACAGATATTTCGCCCTCTATGCAGTTGTCCGCTATGTCACTTATCTGGGCGATGTCCGTGTAGGTGTAGTGGCTGTCCATATAGAGCTTTATCTTATAGTCTTTGGCCATCAGGTTTTTGAACAGGGTGCCACTCTCATAAGCCCTGCCGACAAAATCCGAGGCGTATTCGTCATAAAAGGTCACATGACCTGTCAGCATATTTACCACGGAGGGGTATGTGCGGCAGTAGTAGGTCATGTTGTTGCTGTATCTGGTAAAACCGTCAAAATCGTCAAAATAGTTAGGGTCTTCCCGCAGGATTTCCTTTATATAGTTCTCGTCCAATCTGTCCAGTATAAATACGATGATGTTGTTCTTTTCGGAAAACTCATAGATGCCCTTGGTGGACAAAAACTCATTGGCAGGGCGCAGCGCGGAGGCGTCTGAGCCTGCCAGGGTGACGATGAGGGCGATGCCTTGGATGGCGATCAAAAGGGCGGTGCCTCCCGTGCAGAAGGCTTTCCAGGCGATGCGGGAAAAACGCTTTGTCACAAAGGGCAGGGCAACAATCACCGCCCAGATGAGGGTGTTTAGCAGCATATGCCACTTGTAGTTTTCCCAAGGGATGGCATCCCCCGTGAGCTGGCCGAGATTGGGGTTTATAAAATTGCCCTGGATATAGCCGGCTATGACAAAACCCGCAAGGAGAGAAAACAAAAACTCATATACAACGCCGCGGGTGAGGGCAATAACCAATGCCAGCAAGACAAAAACCCCAAGCCCCACAGCCGTGAGGGGCAGCCAGATGTCCCGAAAGACAAAGGGCATCAGGCCGCTGTTGGCAAAAAACAGGTCAAAACAGCCATAGATGACAAAGGTAAAGGCAAAGGCAAAGGAGGCAATGGCCGCAGGCCAGAGCCTGCCCGCAAAGGTGGTCTTCTCGATCTCTTTGACAACCGCCGTCCTCGGGGAGGCTTTGGCGGCTTTGCGGCGATAGTGCTCCTCCAAGAACTTCATCTTGATTTTCACAAAAAAGAGCCGCGCTCTGGCCGAGAGTGCCGTGAAAAGCACGCCCAGGGTGATGAAAAACGCGGCGACAATCTGGATGATATATGAAGTTGTGGCAGGGTCTATATAGGCGCGCGCCCGGGGCATCAGCAGAAGGGCGGCGAATAGGCCGATATAAAGGGTGCGAATCGGGCGAATATATTTTCTCATCGGTGGTGTTGTTCCTTTTGATTTTGTAAAAAGTTTTTACAATACAGCGCACCGTAAATTCTCACGGTGCAAGGTGTAAGGATTTTAGTAAATAATATAATAAATATGAAAAGAAGTCAAGAAAAGCGAATGTAAGGG
>CAYTOF010000013.1:23733-35386 GCA_964439435.1 uncultured Oscillospiraceae bacterium | reverse complement strand
GTTTGTACCTGATACTATAAATCAAAATTTATCTGGAGTTTTTAGAGGTTACCAAGTGTTTATATCGTTATTTCTAATATGGACGACTGTTTCAACGTCCAGAAATCCAACAGGTTATTTTGAACGCACAGGTGTTAAGAGCATATTGCTCCCTAAGCATCCTTTCTTTTTCTATCCCTCATCATTGTGATGATGACCATTGCGAGTGCTGCCGCAAACATCGCCAAGCCGTATATGAACAAGCCTGCGTACTTTGTATTTTCCGAAACCATAATACCTGTTAGATCGGCAATAAGCCCAAAAAGTATGGGAGACACTATACTCGCTGAAAAGGAGAACGCATAATAAAAACCTGTGTATTTTCCGGTTTCTCCTTTGGGAGCCATTGCGGCAATTGTAGGATATGAATTGATATTGATTAGTGCCCAACCAATCCCCGCAATGATAAGTGTATACTTCAAAAGAAATGCCTCCGGAACCAGTATTATGACAGAAAAGGCGGCAGCCATAATTAAAATACCACTTAATATTGTCTTTTTCTTTCCAAATTTCCCACCAATAAAGCCTGCCGGAATTGCAAAAATCAGAAAAGAAATGGACATGAAAGTTAAATGCATGGTAGCATTTGCTTTTTCCATATCAAGTGAAGTTGTCGCAAACAGTGTGAAAAATGTCTCTATACCATTATATCCGCAAAACCAAAAGAATATCGCAAGCAACATCAATATCAAGTTTTTGTTGGTCTTGATCAGAGGCGGTATGCCATCCTTCATAAAAAGCAAGTTTGCCCCGGTTTGTCCCAGCTCCTCGTCTTGGTTTTCCTCGGTCGAATACGGTGTTTTGGGCTCTTTATAAAAAAACACAAGTGCTAAAAGAGAAAATATCATCAAGACAGCTGCAAACAAGAAGGGCGCGTAGTCAGAAATCCCAAGCAATTTGCCTCCAACAAGATATGCTGCTGTGGCGCCCAAGCCGCCCATAAAATTGATTATACCGTTGGCTTTTGCCCGCAAAGGTGCGGGGGTGGCGTCGGGCATTAGCGCAATAGAGGGAGCTCGGTAATAGGACATAAAAAAATTCATACCAACTACCGCACACATGAGAAGCAGTATTTTCCAAAAAGCTGATGTTCCGATGATGTGCATGGGTATCAGCATGAGAAATGCCGCTGCTAAAGGGACACCCAAAATCATATACGGCATTCTGCGGCCATATTTGGATGCTTTTTTGTCGCTTTTTCTCCCAAAGAGTGGTTGGAAGATTACGCCAAAAATATTGTCAATCGTCATTATAAACCCAACAACCAAAGATGATGATATCAACCTATCCAAGAACAGCGGCACCACAGAGTTATATACGGACCATGCAATTGACACACTGAAAAATGCAAGCCCAATTAAAAAGAGCTTTCTCCACTCCAGCTTCATATTTGACACACTCCCTTTTGTGTTACAATAATATCTACATGCTGTGCGGGCTGTGGTTTTCAAATATCACCGCATCATTATAGAGAGCTGTTATAGTTTCTTGTTCTGTCACGGTCGTCCACACAACAGTCGCCGCTCCGAGTATTCGGCAAATATTAACCAGCGGGGACTTTATTCTTTTTTTATCTGCGGCAATGTAGTGCGGTCTGGTAACGACATTTGTAAGAAGCGAGTTCAGCAAAATGCGTACAAACGGATTTTTCATATTGCTTCTTGTATATTTTGTCGTCAAAAACCCACGAACAACATGCGGTGCATTGGCCCTGAACCATGCAACTATGCGCGGTTCAAAACTCTCAATAACCACATCCCCGGGATACTTTGAAATCAGAGCAAGTGTTTTACGACAAAGCTCGCGATAACGAGGAGTCTCTTTCAGTTCGACAATAAGAGGCATATCTCCTGATATCTCCAGCACTTCTTTAAGTGTGGGGATTTTTTCATTTGAGCCCAACAACCGAAGTTTTTCTCGCCTTGAGGCAGTCAATTCATTGATATGGCCCTCTACACCTGTCAGCCGTTTTAGATCATGGTCATGGAATACCACAACATTTCCATCTGCGTCTAAGTTTACATCCAACTCGGATCCATATCCGTTTTGCGAGGCTTTTTCAAACGCGGTAAGGCTGTTTTCTGGTATTTCCCCATCAGAAGTATGCAGACCTCTGTGTGCAAAAAACTTTACCGCAAACTTTTTTCTTCCCTCATCACTGATTTTTCCGGGAGCTATTGTGTATAGCCAAAGCCCCCCAAGCACCGCAGCAGTTGTAAACGGCCACTTTTTCATTTAAATGCGCCCTCCTTAAATATATTCTTATATCAATATGCTTTTATGACATACGGAAATCGAGCTCACGTGGTGGCGGAAATTCAGCACGGACAATATCTGACAGCTCAGGGCCTTCTTCAATCCCTCTGGCGACGGATATTTCTTTTTCCTTGAGACGATACCACAGCTCTGTTGTGGATACCTCTCCCTCTCTTATATCCGGCACACACAAACCACCGAGCAAAATGGCTGCACCTTGCTCCAGTCTCTCAAGTTCAATGAAACACTTAGCCTTTAGTAATTGTACCCGCGGATGGTTGTTTACAAGTTCGTCACATTTTGCGATAATTTCGAGAAACAGCTCGAAATTTTTGCTTTCAACACAAAATCTACCAAATTCAATTGCCAAAGCTTTCTCACTCGGACTCTGAATACATGCCTGTGGATACAGTTCAAAAGCTTTTTCCTTATCTCCATATCGATATTCGAGCAAGGCCAAAGCACGTTTTGCCCAAGCGGATGAAATAAGCTCGTCTGATTTTTCAAATGCAGTTTTGGCTTCGTCAAGCTTTCTTTCGTTGTAGTATATTACGCCCAAAACAAAATAAGCTGCCGAATTGCCTTTTCCTTTTTCTATGCTCTCCTCCAGCATTTTCCTCCAGTGAGGTGCAATTTGATATCCTTTCGGTGCAAATCGAGGCCAACTCTCATCGAGATACACTCCATCTCGCAGAAGCGAGAGCCATGGTTTTTGTTCATCTTCAAGACTTGTATCATCAAAAAGCGGGCCTTCAGGGAAAACAGCCAGGTTTTCCTTTTCTGAAAATTTTATTTCCAGTGCGCCCCACCCGCTACCGTACATCACGATTGAACCTTGGGCTTTGTTGTATTTTTTTGCTTTTTCGTGCATTTCATACAGCTTATGCATCGGCAGGGCGGTTTCCAACGATGACGAAACTGCTTCAACAGCCTCATCCCATGGTCCATGGGCCTTACCGGCATCTGTTCTCATGGGGCCGAAACTTTCGGTCCACTCATATGTCGAAAGAGAGGGCATTTCAAGGTATTCCATCTGACTATAACCCAATCCGGCTTGTATTTCGAGATAAGCACTGCCTTTTTGGGCAAGATACTCTTGCCAGCGCTCCCCTCCCGCACTGGTGCCCCACATGAACAACTTTCTGCCCTTTAGCTGCGCTGTGGAAGACTGGACAAACCCACGGCCATCCTCTCCGATTGCGGCGATGTACTTACGGTCATCGGGCTCAATATAGTAGAAAAAGTCCATAGCTCGTTTCAGATTTGTGGTATAGCTGGCATCTGCGCCATCAACAATGGGGATATCTCTGAAACAAAGGCCTTTTTCATACGACAGATGAAGTGCTTTGTCTGCCGGCACAATGACTCTTACATCCTCCCTCTCATCTACCGCCATGTTGGTCCACCAATACATTGGCACAGAGTGTTTGTTTGTGTTTATTATCCTTGTGTGTGCAAATAGAAAATCTGATCCTTTAGGCAAGAAAAAATCCATGCAATAGACTGCTCCGCGCAACCTTTCATATTCGTACATGCGAAGACCTTGTCCCAATTCACCCATGTCGAGCTTTGTTGTAAAAAGCGGTGCACATGTAAAAGGGGTATGCCCAATAATAGATATGTTCCACTCTATACCACCGGAAAACCATGCATTGCGCAGCGCGAGATTAGCAGGCTGAAAGACCGGGTTTTTATGAAGAAGTTCCTTTTTTTCTTTTTTATCATATAAGGACCACAGCCGTCCACCGAGTCTTGGGACAAATGTCGCACGCAATCTTTCATTTTCAAGCGAAGCGACTTCAAATGAGCTTTGTTCTTTTTCTCTATCATAATCATCCTGCACAGTATATGGTAAAATTGACACCGGTTTCCCAAGTCCGGGGTTGATTTGCACATCATCGGGCATATCGTTCGACCGCTTGTGCGAACTGTGCGAATCTTTTAATGCTCCTGCATCAAATAAAGGACTGTCGCCGGGATGTTTTGCCGCTTTCACCGGATACTTTAAAAATTCTAACTTGCCCATTTTTGCCTCCTCAACTTACCAAGCATTTTGACGCTTCTTCATATTTTTCGAGCATTTCATTTACCTGCAATTCATCATTTCCTCGAACCAGGATGTAGATTTTTACCTTTGGTTCAGTTCCGGATGGTCGAATTATGATGCTGTTGCCATCATCAAGCTCAAAATACAGCACATCAGAGTCTTTCAGCAACAGTGTTTCTTCCTGCCCATCAACACTTTGTCTTATTCCTGTCAAATAATCACGCATTGCAGATACATCAGTTCCGCCAATATTTGTTGGGGTGTTTTTTCGCAACTCCAACATCAGATTTTTCATTGCCTTAATGCCGTCCACTCCGGGAAAGCTGAGGTTCAAGGTCTGTTCGGCATAATACCCATATCTTTCAAACAGCTCATCAAGAGCCATCACAAGGCTTTTGCCCTGCGCTTTGTAATGGGCTCCCATCTCAGCGATCAGAAGAGATGCCGCAATACCATCCTTGTCATTGCAATGCCTGCCAATCAAATAGCCATATGACTCCTCAAAGCCCATCAATGCTGAAAAACCTTCTTTTTCGAGACCTTCTATGATCTCCGCTATAAATCTAAATCCGGTGAAAGCTTCTCCATAATGTGCTCCATTTGCCTCACTTACTTTCTTGGCCATAAGGGATGTCACAATGGTGGAAACAATTGCAGGTTTTGGAGGGAGCGTTCCAAGCGCTCTCCGCATATTGATGATATAGTCTGTAAGTAAAATGCCGACCTGATTTCCGGTTATTTGGACATACTTTCCGCTGTCATATGAAAACACACCAACTCTGTCGGCATCGGGATCTGTGCCTATCACAAGATCAGCTTTTTTGCTCTCTGCAAGTGACAGCGCCAGTTTAAAGCTACCGGGTTCTTCGGGATTGGGGCTTTTAACCGTCGGAAATGACCCGTCCGGTATCATCTGTTCTTCTACACAAAAAAGTTTTTCGAAGCCTGCTTTATGCAATACCTTCGGCACAAACTCAATTCCGGCACCATGAAAAGGTGTATATACGATTTTTATTTTGCCTGCCTCGGATGTGTCATTTTTAATTGATATATCCATAACAGCTCGTATATATGCATCGTCAATTGATTCTCCTATGATTTCGATGTATCCGTTTTGGATTCCGGCTTCGAAAGTGTCAGTCTTGATTCCGTCAAAAATATCAATATTTCTTATGCTTTTTGAGATCTTGGCCACCATGTCATCGTTGATCTGTGCACCGTTTTCACCATACACCTTGAGCCCATTATACTCCTTTGGATTGTGGCTGGCTGTGATGTTGATACCGAATGCGCAGCCAAGCTGCAACAGGGCAAACGAGATTTCCGGAGTTGGCCTCATTGCATCAAAACAATACACTTTTATTTTATTTGCTGCTAAAATAGAGGCAGCAGCGTGGGCAAATCTCTGAGAGTTGATTCTGCAATCATATCCGATAACTACCCCACGCTCTCCTACACCGATCTCATTGGCTGCGTTGGCGATTCCCTGCACTGTGCGTGAAACTGTATGAATGTTCATACGACCGGATCCGGCTCCCATAAGACCGCGAAGCCCTGCTGTTCCAAAGGATAGTTCAGTGGAAAATCTTTCTCTTATTTCGTTATCTGAAAGGTCTTGCAATTCTTCTGCCAACTCTTTATCAAGGCCCTCATACGATGACCATCTCGCAAATTCATGTTTGTAATCCATATACCCATCCTTTCTTGCCAAGCATGCGTTGCACATAAACAAATCATATTAATAGTATACCATATTTCCAAAGTTTTTCCACATACATTTCATATGAATTTACCTGTCCAAGACAACATGTTTACAAAATAACAGTTTATATTGCCATCATTTTGTGTTATAATTATTTGGATGTTTTTATAAAGAACAAAACTCTTTTTCTTTCCAATTTTGATATATAAATCAAAAAATACAATATTTCTATATTTGAAACGGAGAACTACATGGGACTATTTACTTCGCTATTTGGCTCCAATAGCGATAGGGCAATCAAGAAAATAATGCCACAGGTGAACAAAATCCTTGAGCTGGAAGAACAATTTTCAGCTTTGCCTGATATTGAGCTTTCAGGTATGACCTTAAAACTACAACAAAGACTTGAAGCGGGAGAGGATGTTGATGATATCCTTCCCGAAGCTTTTGCAACAGTGAGAGAGGCCGCATGGCGCGTGCTCGGGCTTAAAGCTTTTAAAGTTCAACTTGTGGGTGCTATCATTCTGCATCAGGGCAGAATAGCTGAGATGAAAACCGGAGAAGGCAAGACCATCACAGCGCTTTTCCCTGCCTATTTAAATGCTCTCCAAGGCAATTCGGTTCATATTGTCACCGTCAATGAGTATTTGGCTAAATTTCAAGGTGAACAGATGGGGCTTGTCCACAAATTTCTTGGCCTTTCTGTTGGCATCATACTACATGATTTAGAAAATGAAGAGCGTAAAGCCGCATATGCAAGTGATATAACATACGGTACAAACAATGAATTCGGTTTTGACTATTTGCGCGACAACATGGTGATCAATAAAAGTAATATGGTTCAACGCGGTCATGCTTTCGCCATAGTCGACGAGGTTGACTCAATTCTCATAGACGAAGCACGGACTCCCCTTATAATTTCCGGTCAAGGGGACGAGTCGACTGAATTGTATGACAGAGCAGATGCATTTGTGGCAAGATTGAAATGCCTAAAAGTCAGAGAGCTTGACGCTAAGGAGAGCCACGACGACTATGACGCCGACTATCTGGTGGACGAAAAAGCAAAAACTGCCACTCTTGCTCCCTCCGGCGTAAAAAAAGCGGAACGAGCCTTTGGTCTTGAAAACATAACCGACCCTGAAAATGCGACCATTCTCCATCACATCAATCAAGCTGTTAAAGCACATGGGGTCATGACACGTGACATTGATTATGTTGTGCGGGATGGAGAGGTTTTGATTGTCGACGAATTTACAGGCCGATTGATGATAGGTCGACGCTATTCAGATGGCCTTCATCAAGCTATCGAAGCCAAAGAAAAAGTCAAGGTGGAGCGCGAAAGCAAGACACTTGCCACAATCACCTTCCAAAACTATTTTCGCATGTATAAAAAACTATCCGGTATGACAGGTACAGCCAAGACTGAAGAAGATGAATTTCGTCATATATACGGACTGGACGTCATAGAAATACCCACCAACCTTCCCATGATACGGGCAGACCACGCCGATTCTGTGTATAAAACAGAAAAAGCAAAATTTAATGCGGTTATTGACCAAATTGTTGACTGCCACGAAAAAGGACAACCGGTGTTGGTCGGCACAATCTCAATTGAAAAAAGTGAGCATTTATCGCAGCTTTTGCGCAAGCGAGGCATAAAGCATGAGGTGCTTAATGCCAAACACCACGAAAAAGAAGCATTGATTGTCGCGCAAGCCGGAAAAAAAGGAGCCGTTACCATTGCCACCAACATGGCCGGACGCGGTACGGATATAATGCTCGGCGGAAATGCGGAATACCTTGCTAAAAGTGATTTGGAAAAGTACTATGCCAGAAATCCTCTGCCTGAAGGCACAGAGGTTGAGATATTGATATATGAATCCACTTCTCTTACCTTCACTCAAGATGAGTTCATTCTCGATGCGCGGTCAAGATACAAAGAGCATCATGCCGAACACAAAAAACACATGCTATCCGAAGCAGAGGATGTCATAAACGCCGGTGGCTTGTTTATTATCGGCACTGAAAGACACGAAAGTAGACGTATTGACAACCAGCTCAGAGGCAGATCAGGGCGCCAAGGAGATCCCGGAGAATCCAAGTTCTATCTGTCTTTGGACGATGATCTGATGCGCCTGTTTGGCAGCGAACGCATTTTAAATATCATGAATTCTCTCGGCATTGATGAAAATGTTCCTATTGATTCGAAAATGCTTACCAACGCCATAGAATCTGCTCAAAAAAGGCTTGAGAGCCGTAACTTCCAAACTCGAAAGCATGTGCTTGAATATGACGATGTGATGAACCTTCAGCGTGAAACCATCTACAAACAGCGCAAGCAAGTCCTTGACGGTGAGGATGTACATGATTATGTTGCCAAGATAGTGAGCGACCATATTTCCACTCTCATTGGTGGTGTGATAGGCGAAGATGCCAAGGCAGACGAAGCGGATATGATTCAACTGCGCGCAATGCTCTCTCCTGTCTATGTTCCCCTATCCTTTTTTGAAAACTCTGAATTGCTTGGACTTGACGAAGTCGACCTGAAAGAGGCTGTTTTGGATGAAGTCATGAATAAATACGCATCTCGCGAAGCTGAATTTGGCGAGGAAATCATGCGCGAACTTGAGCGAATTGTCCTGCTTCGAAGTGTTGATGACAAGTGGATGGACCACATAGACGCAATGCAAGAGTTAAGACAAGGAATTCAATTGCGTGCATATGGTCAAAATGACCCGGTAATAGCGTACAAAAAAGAAGGTTTCGAGATGTTTGAGTCCATGATCGAATCCATTCGCGAAGAAACTGCACGCAGCATTATGACTGTCCGGCTGCACACCACAGAAGAGCAGCGAGCAACTCCCGGCCAGACATTCCGGAGTCACGGAGATTCACAGGAATATAAAAAGAAGCCTGTTGTCAGAAAATCAACAAAAATCGGGCGAAATGATCCCTGCCCATGTGGCAGTGGAAAGAAATATAAAAAATGCTGCGGATTTTCCCAATAACTTTTCAGTTTCGAGAAGCAACATAACAATTAAACTGTTATCAATAGACTGTGTATTCCTTTTTTATTCTGCATTAATCCCTTTATTCGTTAATAATGTCTTGACTTTTAGCGTTTCATACTATATCATAATCATATAATAAATATGTGCTATTCTAACAGGAGGTAACGATGAAAAAGACATTGATGGTGATTGGCGGTCTTGTTCTCGGTGTCGCCGCAATCTTTGGTACAGTATATGCTGTTCTCTTTTTCCTCAAAAGAAGAGAAATTGAAGACAGTTGCTGCATTATAGATGAAGACATCTGCGGCTATTGCGATGACGACGATTTTGACGAGTTTGATGACGATTGCGATGACTGCTGTGATGATTGCGATTCCGACGATGATGAAGACGAAGACGAGCAAGTAGACGAAGAAGATCAAGAATAAGCAAAAAAGATGATAGATGAGCCGCCAATTTAGGCGGCTCATCTTAAATCCAAGGACTATACTATTTGTATAACATTTAGCATCTCCGCCAAGGCTAAAATAATGACATTTTTTTCGAAAGGAATGACTGTTTTGTCAAAACCCAAAGTTATCATCGGCATATTGATGCACGACTCCGGGAGACAGCTTGGATGCTATGGAGCTCCGGATGCCATAACGCCCAATATGGACAGAATGGCAAAGGAAGGTGTCAGATTTCAACACCATTACTCCACCGGTACTGTCTGTATACCTTCCCGTGCATCTGTGTTGACCGGAAACTGTCTTCACAACGCAAGTATCTGTTTTTATGATCACACAGTGACCACACTGCCTCGAGTTCTAAAAACTGCCGGATACAAAACTCTCCGCTGTGGTTTTGCCGAAGAAAAAGAGTATCGCCCGATTGCCGGCGGACCATATCCTCATGGAGATTTTAATGTCTCGGGCACATCTCTGCTCGGTTATGATCAGAGTATCACTGACTCCTCACAAGCGGCGGATGTGGTAGAGTATATTAAAAATGCTCTAAAAGAGCAAAATGGACCAATCTACATTGCTGCGGCTTTCACCGAAGCCCACTCACCCTACGATTTACCAGTGACAGAGGATGACATAGACGCAGCAGTTCTCCCTCCCAAGCTCCCCCAGTTGCCTGACACTCGACCGGCACGTGAAATGCTGGCTCGATTTAATAAAGCAGTCACCGCGGCGGATAAAGCCATAGGCGCTATTATGGGCTTCATAGAAGACAATGGGCTTTATGAAGACACACTCATGTATGTGAGTTCTGACCATGGCATTGACTTCCCACGGGCAAAACAGAGTTGTTATGACTCCGGAATAGGTGTTCCTTTGATTTTCTGGGGTGGTTCGGTTCCGGGTATAAAAGGACACCTTGCCACAGGGCTCTCAAGCCATGTGGATATTATGCCCACTTTATGTGATATTGTCGGTTCTGTTGCTCCCAAAGACATTTCAGGCGTAAGCCAATTGCCACAATTTTTCGACAATGCTTCACCTCGTGAGTATTGCATCTCTGAAGTATCTTACGACAATATCAACGCTCCTGTCAGAGCAATCAGGACGGACAGATTCAAATACATCGTCAACTTCAACCCCGGTATCCCAGTTGCTACCGGTAATGATTTCACCAGAAAAGTTGGCACTGCTCTCCTAAACGACATTTACAACACGCCTCGCCCCAGTGAGGAACTCTATGATTTAGAAAGTGATCCGAGTGAACTTGACAATCTAGCTTCAAATCCCGATTTTGAACGCGAAAAGCTCATGCTCAGAGATAAATTGTTTTCTCAACTGGCTTTTGAACACGATGAGATATTTAGAGCTGATTCTGTCTACTCATCTCCGGTTGAGCAGTTCGCCGTTGGCACATGGTATAAAAAACCTGACGGTGCATTTGAATTGCGCAAGGACAGAAGCTAAGCTACATAGTATCAGCTTGCTTGTTTTTCGCCGTTTCTAAGATAAAAAAGAGGGCAATTGCGATTGCCCTCTTTTTCGAATGTTTATATTGTATGATTCTATTTGATAAGTCTGATTTTGCCTATAACGGGAAGATCCTTGGCAAAGCCCTTTAAAGCGTTCATGATACCAATGATGAAAAGGACAACACCGGGGATCCACAGCAATAAGCTGATTATGGATGAAAGCCATGCAAGGCGCCAGCCGAGTAATGCAGAAAAGATAGCGCTTAGGATGCTTTCACTGACGAATACAATCAAAAGCAAGAGTCCTTGATTCGCATGGAAGCGTGCGTATTTTGATTGTGGTGCCGCCACCAAGGGCAAGAAAAATAGTATTCCAAAATACGCCAGTACGCTCATGACTTTGTTTTGCTCAATATCTTGCGGATGGAAGTATCCGGTATAGTCTGATGTGTTGCTCATTTTTTGAAATGCATTTGGTTGCTGCTGTTGATATTGCGGTGGCTGTTGCTGATATTGAGGTGGTTGCTGCTGATACTGCTGTTGTTGCGGTGGCTGCTGTTGATATTGCTGTTGTTGCGGCGGCTGCTGCTGATATTGCTGTTGTTGCGGCGGCTGCTGCTGATACTGCTGTTGTTGCGGCGGCTGCTGCTGATATTGCTGTTGTTGCGGCGGCTGCTGCT
>CAYTOF010000013.1:0-23633 GCA_964439435.1 uncultured Oscillospiraceae bacterium | reverse complement strand
GATACTGCTGTTGTTGCGGTTGAGGCTGTTGTTGGCCTTGTTGATTGTTGTTATTCTCTGCCATTTGAATTCCTCCTCGTCATTTGACCATCTTCATTTCTATATTCAAAAAGACTGTCCTCTATAACTAACAAATTTCAGTTGGATTAATTGCCTTGTAAGATTTCTAAGATCCTGTCGTAATCACTTTTTTTACTTATTGTTTGCTCTTCTGTTTGTTGCGCGATCGGTCTCACACTTTTTCCGAAAGGAAGCTCAGCGTTTATATCTCCATCCATATCATGGGTTGAAGCTCCTTTGTTTTTTTGGTTTTCTCCCAACAAATTAGGAGCATCACTTGCAAATCCGGTGGCTATAATTGTAATACGCATCTCATCCTTGAGAGTTTCATCTATTGCTGCTCCGAAAATAATTTCCGCTTGCGGATCGGCATTAGAGCGAACAAGGTCTGCTGCTGTATCGACTTCATTTAATTCGAGTTCTGGAGAACCAATGATGTTGATCAAGACACCCTTAGCACCACGTATCGATGTCTCCAGTAACGGACTTTGAATAGCCATACGTGCAGCCTCACTTGCTTTCTCCTTGCCTGCGGCACGCCCTACTCCCATGTGGGCATATCCGCTGCCCTTCATGATAGCTTCCACGTCGGCAAAATCCAAGCTGATAAGTCCATCCATGGTTATAAGCTCGTAAATACTGGCAATCGCTTGTTTTAGCACATCATCTGCAAACATAAAGGCATTTAAAAAGGATATTTTTTCATCCGTGACATATTTCAGCCTTTCGTTTGGTATGATAACAAGGGAGTCAACATGCTGTGATAGCTCTTTAATACCGGCATCAGCTTGCCTGGCTCTGGCAGCACCTTCGAATTTGAAGGGTTTTGTAACAACTCCTACGGTCAATATCCCAAGCTCACGGGCAAGCTCCGCCAGAACAGGCGCTCCCCCCGTTCCGGTTCCACCACCCATACCGGCAGTGATGAACACAAGGTCCGTCCCTTTAAGCATATCTGCCAGCGTAGCACGACTCTCTTCTGCAGCTTTTCTGCCCAGGACGGGATCCGCACCACAACCTTTTCCGGAACTTGATTTGGTTCCTATCTGTATCCTCCACTGTGCCTTTGAGCGGGACAACTGTTGCATGTCGGTGTTTATCGCAATAAACTCAGCTCCCGACAGCTTGCTGTCAATCATGCGGTCAATTGTGTTATTGCCGCCTCCACCAATTCCTATGACCTTGATTTTTGTGACGGGCTCTGCGCCCGGATCATAATACAATGCCACTGGCCCCTCTCCCCTCGCTCATAATTCTGTCCATACGAACTAATATTTCTATTTTTTATTAAATATAGCCATAATATCTCCGAACATATCATCGTCCAAAGATCTTGTTTCTGCCTGTTTGGGCACTTGATTCGGTTGGGGATACAGTTCAAGCTCGTCATTGCTCAGTTTTTCTTCGGGTGGGGAACTTATCTGTTTTTCTTCAGTTTCTTCACCAATCAGGTTTGGTCCTTCCTTATCAAATCCTGTTGCAATAATCGTGACTTTTATTTCGTCATTGAGCGTATCGTCTATTGCTGCACCAAAGATGATATTGGCATCAGGATGAGTTGCTTCTTCAACAATCGAAGCTGCAGTTTCAATTTCTTCTAATCCAATGTCCATAGAGCCGATAAAATTAATCAGGACACGCTTGGCACCGTTAATGGAGGTTTCAAGCAAAGGACTTTGTATGGCCTGTTTTGCCGCTTCATTCGCTTTATCTTTACCTGAACCGCGTCCAACACCCATATGGGCATATCCGGCATCTCTCATTATTGCACTTACATCCGCGAAATCCAGATTTACAAGACCCGGCATCTTTATCAAGTCGGATATACTCTGAACAGCTTGTCGCAAAACATCATCAGCATAATCAAATGCATTCAGGAAAGTAATTTTTTGGTCTGTAACATATTTCAGTCTTTCGTTGGGTATCATGACAAGCGAATCAACTCTGTCACGCAGAGCTTCAATTCCTGCCTCTGCTTGCGCCATCCGCTTTGCTCCCTCAAATCTGAATGGTTTAGTGACCACGCCCACGGTAAGTATCCCAAGCTCCCGCGCAATTTCAGCTACTACAGGAGCTCCGCCTGTACCGGTGCCTCCACCCATTCCTGCGGTTATAAAGACCATATCTGTATCTTGCAAAAGTTTGATGATATCATCTCTGTTTTCTTCGACCGCTTTTTTGCCTTTTTCAGGGTTTGCACCGCATCCTTGACCGCGTGTTACTCGCTCTCCCACTTGCACGGTTATGCCCGCCGCTCTGGAAAGATGCTGTTTGTCAGTGTTAATTGCAATGAATTCAACACCTTGTAAATTTCCTTGAATCATCCTCTTGATGGCGTTGTTGCCTCCACCACCGATGCCAATGACTTTTATAGAGACAACATTATCCAAATCCTGTTCAATCTGTAAAGGCATTTTAATTCCTCCGTTAGTATCTTTATGTGAACCATTAAACCTTTTTATTAATCAATGCTTATTGTACACTATATTAAGATAAAATACAATATTTTCTATATAATTTAATTTTCTTTTGTAAAAATCCGCCTACATTCTTGATCTAGCGGTGTCCTCAGTCAATATTTTGATTCAAATTTTCATTTTGGATCTCTGTCACATGGATATTATCACCGCTCATATCGATTATCGCCGCATGCTTTCCCTCACTTGAAAGCTGTGTGATCAGAGCAAGGAGCTGTCTACACAAGTTTTCGTAGCTCCCTGATTTCCCGAGCAAAACTTGATAGTTTTTATGAAAAACCATCTTCATCTCGTATATTTTTGATATGTCAATTTCCGACACATCTTCCAACATACTGTGTTGTTTGAGAGCCGAAAGCAGCTCGCTCAAAGGTTGTTGTTTGGCTTTGTCAGCGGTTGAAAATACATTGCCGGGTTTTGACCCTGTCAGTTTCGCTCCAAGTATCAACGTGGCGTTTTCCGGTTTTGTTGCAGCGAGTTCTAAAAGTTTTCCACTATTATCTCCAAGCCAATATGCTCCTCCGGCATCAAAGGCAATGGCTATCTTTGCTTCCACAATGTTAATTCTTATACGATTGGGCAGAACACGCCTTATCTCGACAGACTCGATATATAAAAAGCTCTCTTCTATCCCCTTTATAATGCTCGGCTTGTCCATCAAAATAAGGTTATCCCCGAGTTTTATCCCGGATTTTTGGATAATCTGTTCTTGTGAATACTTCGAATTGCCCTTTACTTCTATTTGCTCAACCACAAAAAATACCGTCATTGCATAAATTGCAGCACCAATCAATGCACAAACCGAAAGTATCAAAAACGCTACCGAAAGTCGTTTTGTTTTCCGGGCTTTTTTTCTTTGCTTTTCGGCATTGGTTTTTGTTGTAATACTTTCTTTTCGGACACTGTTTTCAGCACTTCTATTTGTCTGACTTCCTGTGTTTTGTCTGTTTGTGCTGTAGGGCTTATCTGGCAGTCTGTTTTCTTGACGATACGTGTCAGCCTGTGAGCGAAGGACCGCAGAAGCTTCCTCTTGAAGTGCAGCGGAGCGGTTCAAGTTATTTTGCGGAGCTGTTTTACGCATCATCTTTGCCCCTTCTCTTCCGGAGCTGCTCTTATATTGATTATTTCTTCTGTTTTTACTCATTTTTTCTCCGCAAATATCTCAAGTGCTTTGTACTTCTAAAACCTCTCAAAGCTTGTGAAAAACCTATGCTTTTCAAACACTATTTGTCATTTCCATAATAATATCGTAAATTTTTTCATTGGCATCGTAGACTGCCATCGCAATCGCAGCTTGGCCCATATCATAGAGTCGCCCTTCATCGTCAATCAGCTCATTAATCATATTGAACAGAAGTTTTGCAGTGGTATCTTTTTCCTCCAAAAATACAGCGGCTCCTCTCTGGCTTAGTGCAAGGGCATTTTTATGCTGGTGGTTATCCGCTACATTCGGGGATGGAATGATGATTGAAGGTGTCCCCGTGGCGCACAGTTCACTTACCGTCATGGCGCCTGCTCTGCAAAGAACCAAGTCTGCAGCTGCCATCACATTTGGGGCATTAAAAACATACTCTCGCATATCTATATTTTCTTGCGCATCTAAGTCAACGCCCAAATCCCGCACATATCCCGGCATCCATTTAAATCCGGTGGCACCGGTGGAATGGATATGCAAAAAAGAGCTATGACCTTTGACCTCAAGAGCAAAAAGTTCGGCGGTGATCTTGTTCATCTCCCTTGCTCCGAGCGAGCCCCAGGTGGAGTATATGAGTTTGCCTTTTATGCCGAGGGCATTTTTTGCTTTTTCTTTTGTTGTGAAAATCATGCCTTCGCGCAGTGGATTGCCCGTAAAAATCGGTTTGACCTTGGAAGGAAATATATTCTCTGTTTCGGAGAAACCAATCAGTGTTTTGTCTGCAATACACGCAAGACGTCTGTTTGTCCTGCCGGGCAGAACATTTGATTCGTGTATAATGGTCGGGATTTTCAAGTGCGAACCCTGGCTGATAATGGGATAAGATGCAAATCCGCCTGTTCCGATTATTATATCCGGCGAAAATTCCTTGATTATCGCTTTTGCTCCATGCATTGCTTTAAACATCCTGCTAAATGCAACAACATTGTTCCACACAGCTTTGGGATTAAGCCCACGTCTGATTCCGCGCAGTTTTAAAGTTTTCAACTCAAATCCCGCAGCTGAAACAAGTTTTTCCTCCATACCTCCGGCAACACCGACAAATAAAATCTCGCATGAAGGTTGTCTGTGTTTTATGTGGTTTGCTATGGATATAGCAGGGTTTATATGCCCTGCGGTGCCTCCTCCGGTAAGTAAAACGCGCATATTACTCCTTTTCCGTTCGCATCTGTCTTGACACGCCAAGTACCATGCCCATCATTATAAGCTGCACTATAAGTGAGCTTCCCCCATAACTGAAGAAAGGCAGTGAAACTCCCGTAACAGGCATAGCATTTGTAACTACCGCAATGTTCATAAATGTCTGCAAGGCGATGATTGTCGTGATCCCTGTTACTAACAGGCTACCGAATTTATCCGCTGCGTGTATGGCTATATAATAACCGCGCACGATCAAAGCAACAAACAAACCGATTAGTATTACAGCTCCGACAAGTCCCAATTCTTCACACACTATAGAAAACACATAGTCATTGTGAGCCGCCGGCAAGTAGAGCTGCTTTTGCCTGCTCTGCCCAAGTCCCAATCCGAAAATCCCTCCGGAGGATATGGCGTAAATCGACTGTATCGTCTGATATCCAAGTCCTTGAGGGTCTGTGAAAGGATTTTTCCAAATAGAAAGACGAGCGAGCACATATGAAAATGAGGATATTTTAGTCACTGCAACATAAACAGAAATTATACCCCCAATGCTCAAACCGCCAAGCCAAAAAGCACTCGCTCCACCGATAAAACACATTATAACCGCTGTTAATGTCACCAGGGTTATGGCGGAGATGTGTTTTTGTGCGAGTAAAAAAGGCAAAATTAAAATCAAAGTGCCAAACAAGGGCAATATGCCCCATGTAAATGTCTTTATTCTGTTGCCTGCGATCGAATAAATCCATGCTAGCATCCAAATAACCGCAAGCTTTGCAAATTCTGAAGGCTGAACGCTTTGCCCGCCAATATTAATCCACCTCTGTGCACCGCCTGCAGTTGTCCCCATGATAAATACCATTATGAGCAGTATAAAGATTGCTACGAAATAAAACGGCGTCCAAAATTTCAAGTTTTTATAATCGAAGAAATATGTCAAAAACAAAAGTGCAGCCATACCAATTGCAGTTGCCACCAGTTGTTGGTTAATATACTTAAACGGTGTTCCATAATCATTTATTGACCATGCGTAGCTGGAAGAATACATCATAACCAATCCAAAGCAGAGTAATCCAAGCACCAACATCAAAAATATAGCATCCGGACGATGATATTTTACCTTTGGTTTTGCGGTTGTTTCTGATTTCGAGCGCAACAGTTCATCTATTTTAGACTCGCTGACAGGGTTTTCGCGCTGAGATGCAAATGCACTTGTCGAATTTACCGTTTCTACAGAAAGGTGCGTATTTCCTTTTTCAGATTGTGATTTTTGAAGTCGCTCAATGTATGGCAAAGCAGTCTTTGCCTTTTTTTCATTCCTCGCAGGGGTGTTTTTATGTTTTAAATATGTATTCGAGCGTTTCTTTTCGGTTTCCACAATTTACCTCACCAAATGCTTGAAAATCCCAAGAGCTGAAATAATATTGAGAAGAATTGTCAACGACACAAATACAGTAAATATTTTCTTCTCCGACCAACCGCAAAGCTCAAAATGATGGTGAATCGGGGCCATTTTAAATATTCGCTTTCCTTTGGTCAATTTAAAATAGCCAACCTGTATAATGTCTGATAAAGCCTCAGCCAAATAAACAAATCCTACTACAAAAAGAACAATCGGTATCCCAGTCGCAAATGCAAGTCCGGACACAATTCCACCCAAAAACAACGAACCCGTATCACCCATAAAAACGCGAGCCGGATTGAAATTGAAGAAAAGAAATCCTAGCAGTGCACCTGCTACTGCCGCTGACAACAAAGCCAATCCAAACATTGATTGTCCCAATATAACTGTCACAAAAACAAAAAACGCTGCCACAGGAAATGTGACACCCGTCGCCAAGCCATCTATGCCATCGGTGAGATTAACTGCATTTATAAAACCCACAATCATAAATCCGGAAAACAAATAGGCAATAATCCAATGAGGGACAAAAGTTATATTTAGAAATGGAATGTAAAATTCACCTTTAAAAATCTCTAAATACCGCAACAACCCCAAAAACACTGCGGTCACGGCACATTGCAATACAAGTTTTTGAACAGCTGACAATCCTCGATTGCGTTTTTTTGTTATTTTTACAAAGTCATCCAAAAAGCCAATAAAGCCGCAAGACAACGAAAGGAACAAGACGCTAAGTGCAGCTCCGAGACCTTTCCCCGCAGTTTTCCATAGCAGCGGCGCAAGAGCGGCAAGTATGCCGACGATGAATATTATTCCGCCCATGGTAGGGGTACCGGCCTTGGTTTTATGCCATTCCGGCCCAACTTCACGGATGTGTTGTCCGTATTTTGCTCGCCTTAGAATTGGGATTACTATAAATCCGGCTACCATTGACACTGCAAACGATATTGTTGCTGCTAATATTATAAAAATGTGCTCCATCTCAAAACAACCCGCCTATGACAATTTTGTTTTATGCAAATCTTTCCATTCTGTCAGAATATCTTCAAGATGCATACCTCTGCTGGCTTTGACAAGCAAAGTATCGCCTTTTTGCAACACCTCTGAAAGCAACGCAACAGTCTCCGCCCTACCTGCTAAAAATATATTATCTCTATGCATTCCTGCTGCTATTGCGCCATTTGAAATATCATTTGCATGATCTCCCAGAGCAATCAACACATCGCAGTGTTCCGCGGTTTTTACACCCACTCTATTGTGTTCAGCTTTGGCATACGAGCCTAGCTCCAGCATATCTCCCAGCAAAGCAATACGACGTGATTTAAACTGCCCAAGAACTTCAAGGGCTGCATTCATAGAATCGGGGTTTGCATTATAGCAGTCCTCTATTATTTGTATGTCGGCAAAAACATAGATTTCTTGCCGCATTTTTGCAGGTTTGGCCTTTTCAATACTGCGAGCTGTCTCTACCATGTCCACATCTGCACAAAAAGCAACCGAAAGTGCTGCAAGGCAATTATATACATTATGCATTCCAATCAGAGGTGTTTTGACATCAACACTGCCTCCGGGGTACGAGGCTCTGAAAGAACTGCCATTTGAATCGCTCTTTATGTCATCAGCCGACACATGCGCTTCTTTGTTTGATATGCCGTAGTAGATAATGTTCCGGTTTATGTTCTGTGTCTTTTTGAGCAAAGGGTCGTCAGCATTCAAAAGGAGATACCCATTTTCATCAAGCCCGTGGATTATTTCTAGTTTTGCCTTTAAAATATTTTCTTTTGTCCCGAGTGAGCCAATGTGCGAGGATCCGATATTGGTAATAACTGCGACACGAGGTTTCGCTATGAGAGATAATTCCGATATTTCTCCCAAATCGGACATTCCCATTTCAAAAACAGCAGCCGTGTGGTGTTGTTCTAACTTCAGAACTTCACAGGGCAATCCAATCTCATTGTTTTTATTTCCTTCGCTTTTAAATGTGGTGTATCTTGCAGATAACGCCAGTGCCGTGAGTTCCTTTGTGGTTGTTTTACCGGCACTGCCTGTGATTGCCACAGACAATAGGCTCATGTCTTCTCGATATGAGCGTGCAAGTTTTTTTAATGCTTCACCCGTGTCGGCAACCCTTATTATTGGGCATGGCCCTTCATAATCCTTATGACTCAAGGATGCAACCGCCCCTAACTTATGAGCTTGGTCGATATAGTCGTGTCCGTCAAAATGCTCTCCTTTTAACGGCACAAACAAGCTGCCTTGTTTTATTGTCCTTGAGTCAGTTGAAACAGAATCCACACTCCATTTTTTACAGGAATCGATATGAGCATAATTTACTGCTCTCCTGTTCAACATTTCCATTATCTGTTTATGGTTTAGCGTCTTCATTTTTCCTCTTATTTTCCATAAAGATGCTTTGTCACTATTTCTCGCTCATCCATGGGGTATTTCACACCATTGATCTCCTGATATTTCTCATGTCCTTTTCCCGCAAGCAATATGAGATCACCGGCTTTGGCTATGTCAAGTGCATGCATAACCGCCTCCCGCCTGTCCTCTATAACGATATGATTTTCCTTCTCCATACCGGCGACAATTTCATTTATTATGTCAATTGGCTTTTCAGTCCTCGGATTATCCGAGGTCACGATACAGATATCCGAAAGGTCCTCGGCAACTCTGCCCATCTTAGGCCTCTTTGTTCTGTCTCTGTCGCCTCCGCAACCAAAAAGTGTGATAATCCTACCTTTTATGAAAGGACGCACCGCATTTAGTATATTTTCAAGCGAGTCCGGAGTATGCGCGTAGTCTATCATAACCGTATAATCTCTGTCAACACGGACAATTTCAGCACGCCCGCTCACTCCTTGGGCCGATGCAAGACCTTTAGAGATGTCCTGAAATGAATAACCCAGATAATCGCAAATGCCAATAGCTGCC
Organism: uncultured Oscillospiraceae bacterium; assembly: GCA_964439435.1. Classification (GTDB taxonomy): domain Bacteria; phylum Bacillota; class Clostridia; order Oscillospirales; family QAMX01; genus CAYTOF01. The sequence goes on along the minus strand of CAYTOF010000013.1, from coordinate 14,425 downwards.
AATGCATTGCTCACCGAAAACTTTCCGGGTATTCCAAGCTTCATGCGCTGTATACGACCGGTAGCCAAAGCTTCAAATTCGATAGACCCCGGATTATACTGTATGTTCATCGCCAGCAAATCTGCATTGCGTTTAGAAACTGAATATGTTGTCACGCTTCCCTTTGCCGCCGCTATCATTTGCTCCGCATATGAGTCGTCAATATTTATGACAGAGTGCTGTGCCATTTGAAACAATTTTGCTTTTTCTGCGGCATATTCTTCAAGCCCATTATGGAAATTTTGATGGTCCTGCGACAGATTGGTGTAAGCAGCAACTGTATAGTTAAGTCCCTTTACTCTGCCAATTGCGAGTGCATGTGAAGAAACTTCCATAACACAATACTCACACCCATTGTCTACCATCATTTTAAAGTACTTGTGCAGTTCAGGCGGTTCGGGTGTGGTGAGCGCACTTTCCAATGTTTCTTTACCGGTTATGACCTCATTTGTCCCTATCAATCCACATTTTGTACCATTTGCCTCCAAAATTGCCCTGACAAGATGAGAGATTGTTGTCTTTCCATTTGTTCCGGTAATGCCTATAAGCTTTAGTTTATCTGCTGCATTCCCTGCAATGTTCGCAGAGATCTTGGCAAATGCTTTTTGAACATCCCCAACAAGGACAAATGGCAAATCAGCGTCACATTTTGATTCGGAAAGAACACAAATAGCCCCTGCGTCTGTAGCGGCGCGTGCATATTTGAGCCTGCTTATCCCCGATTGCGCTCCCATGACAGCGGCAAATATACTGCCTGGCACAGCTTTCCTACTGTCATTTACAATATCCGAGACTTCCTCATCAAAATTGCATGATGAAGACAGTATTTCCACTCCCAAAAGAGCTTCTTTCAATTTCATCAGGATTTCCTCCTTCTATTCTCCAAGCTCTGCATCTGAATAGAATTCAACAACAATTACAGTGCCAACTTGCGCTTTCGAACCACTTTCTGCCGCCGGGCTCTGTTTTCTGACTTTATATTCATCTGATACCTTGCCTCCTATGGCTCCGGATGCATCAATATAAAACCCAACTCTCTCAGCTATCCGCACAGCCTCTTCATAGGTTTTACCGGACAAATCAGGTATTGTGTTTTCTGTGCGGTCAAGCTCTATGCCGCAGTATAGCACCACTGTGGCAGTGGTTGGAATTTTTGATCCGGATTTGGGAGACTGAGCTGTCACTTTATCTCCATCTCCAACTATTTTTACATTGAACTTTGCATTTTCCATCATTCCCTGAGCCCAGGACCGATTGCCTCCGACCACTAAAGGCACAGCGACAGACATATTTATAAGTTCTTGCTCGGAGTAAACCGCTTTAATACCAAGATAGGGCATGAGATCGCTCATTATTCGCCCCACTACGGGTGCTGCAATCTGACCGCCTTGAAATTGATCCCCCGTCGGTTCGTCGAGGAGCACGAGGACGGCCACTTGTGGGTCATCGCAAGGAGCAACTCCAAGAAAAGATGCTATATAAAAATCTTTTCCGAATTGAATGGATTTGTCTCTTTTTTCGCTTGTGCCTGTTTTTCCGCCGACCCTGTATCCGCGAACATAGGCATTTTTACCGGTGCCGTTTGTAACAACGCCTTCCAAAAGCTCTCTCATCTTTGTAGATGTCTCTTCCGATATAACTTGCCTTACAACCTTAGGTTCAAATTTCTCTACTATATTTCCATTTGCATCTACCAAAGACGACACAACATACGGTTCCATGAGATAACCACCATTTACTATCGCCGACACTGCAGTGATGAGTTGTATTGGTGTCACTTTGAATGTCTGGCCAAAACCGTATGTTCCAAGGGAAACATTTCCTCCAAGCCATGGATTGGAGAATACCGACCACGAATGATAATGAATACCTTCAATTGTGTTTGTTTCGCCCATCATGTCCAGTCCGGTACGTTCGGTCAGCCCAAAGGCTTTCAAATAATTGTAAAATCTTTCGTGTCCTATCGTCAGAGCAATGTTGACAAAGGCACTGTTGCATGAGTTTTCAAAGGATTTGGCAAAAGTTTGGCTGCCGTGTCCCGAATACTTCCAACAATAACCTTCCGTTGTATCAATATTCCATACACCGCTACAGTAATAACTGAGCCCGGGTTTCACCACATTTTCTTCTAATGCCATAGCCGCTGTTACGATCTTGAACACAGATCCAGGTTCATATGGCTCTTGTATTGCCTTGTTACGCCATTGAGCCATCATCGCATCCAGCATAAGCGTAGATTGTTCACTTTCGGGTTGTGCGAGTATTGTGGCGAGTACTTCAGGGTCACTTATTGTCCTTGGTTCATTCAGATTATAATCGCCTTTTTGAGCCATGCCAAGTATTGCACCTGTCTTTATGTCCATGATTATTCCAAGAGCTCCTTCTGCACATCGGTTTTCAATCATGGCTATTTCAAGGTGTTTTTCAAGTATTTCTTCAACTCCATAGTCTACTGTCAAAACAAGTCCCAAGCCGTCATTTGCGTCATAATAATGTTCAAAATAAAAGGGCATGGCGCTTCCAAGATTGTTTTTAGCTGTTATTGTTCGACCCACAGCACCTTTTAGAGAGCTCTCATACTTCAATTCCAATCCATACTGCCCTTCATTGTCATAATTTGTGAAGCCTATCACATTTGACAAGAGGTTAGAATATGGGTAATACCTTTTAGTGTCTTCGAACAGCTTGATGCCTGTATATTTGTTTTCTGATTTAAAAGCTCTGACTTCATCCGAAACTGCTCGGCTTACTTTGCGCGCAATAACCTCATAATAGCTCTTTTTGTTTTTTGTTCTGCTCAGAATTGTATCATAATCCAGATCTAGTATTTTAGAAAGCCCAAGGGCTATTGCTTGAGCCTCTTCGTCATCTACAATTTCTGCAGGAGATATAACTATCGTTTGGACAGTTGCCGAAACAGCAAGAGGTGTCATATTTCTGTCATATATTGTGCCTCTTGATGGCGAGATGAGAGTGTCTCTTGTCTGTTGAGCAATTGCAAGGCTTTGATACTCCGCAGCATCTCTTATCTGTAGTTTGTACAGATTATAAAGCAGCATCGGGACTACCAAAATCAAAATGATGGCCCCAACAAGCACTGTTCTTCTCATGATATTTTTATTCTTTGTGGTTTCTTTCATGCGCCTAAGTGCCTTTCTATGCCGCTGAAATCCTCTTTTTGATGTGGCACATCATTTCTCCACATCTATTTTTGCATTTCAATAATCTTATATATAGACAAAAGACGGTCGCACAGCTGATTTGAACAATTTCAAATCGCCCTCGCAGCCGTCTGCCACAAATACTTGAGTTGCAATTAATTTATGTATTCCCAAACCGAAACAGCAAAATCTTTTATTCCATCAAATATAAATCCAAATGCCCCGCTCGTTTTCTGACTTGTGTCATCAATTTCAAAGCTGTCTTCCTGCGCATATTTCAAAAATACCATGTCATTTGCATCAGTTTTTTTCATCCCTAGCTGTTCTCTGGCATAGACATCCAGTTCTTGTGCTGTCAACTGGTTGTTCAATTCATATTTTAAAGTGGATTGCTCCTTTTCCATGTTTTCTATCTCTTTTTTTAGAGCATGGGATTTAAGCGACAGCTCTGTCATCTCGCTGTGCATCGTGATAATATTCCCAAGCACCAGAGCGCCTATAATCATCACTAATACAAAAAGGATGCTTATTCGCCGCCGTTTTTTCGGGACAGGCCTTGTGTGTACTGTCTCTCTTGGTCTAATGACACGCTGAGGCACCCTCTCCGGTTGTCGCACCGGAGCAGGAACCGCAACTCTGACAGCATTGTGGTCATATTCATATATATTTGTATTTCTCTGATGTCTGGCCATAAAATCCTCGCATCCTCCACACATTCACTGCATCTGTGCAACATTTCCTCTAAATTCTGACATTTAAATTTTTTCTGCAATCCTCAGTTTTGCACTGCGCGAGCGCGGATTGTTGATTACTTCATCGTTTGTCGGCACTATCGGCTTTCTGCTTATTCGTCTTACGGAAGGTTTTAAATCGCAGACACAAATCGGAAAATCGCGAGGACAAATGCATGGATTGGACAAATTGTTGATTTTGTTTTTTACTATTCTGTCTTCCAGAGAGTGAAAGGTTATTGCACACAATCTGCCACCGTTTGCAAGAAGAGATACAGCTCCATCGAGTCCTCTTTTGATCGCTTCCAACTCACCATTTACTTCTATCCTGATAGCTTGAAAACTCCGTTTTGCCGGATGTTGTTTTTCTAATCTGGCGGCTGCAGCGGGAATCGCCGCGTTCACAATGTTCTTCAAGTCAAAAGTCGTCTCTATTTGTCTTTCTTCTCTATATTCAGCAATTTTTGAAGCAATCTGCCTTGAAAACTTTTCTTCTCCGTATTCCCGGAGTATTCTTTCCAGCTCATCTTCACTATAGCCATTCACAACATCAAAGGCTGTTATTTTTTCGGATCTATCCATTCTCATGTCGAGCGAGGCATCGGACATATATGAAAACCCTCGTTTTGGATTGTCCAACTGAAACGATGAAACACCAAAATCAAACAGCACGCCATCTACAGCTTTTATTCCAAGTTTCCGTATGATGAGCAAGATTTCAGAAAAATTTGCCTTTGCTGACTGAAACCTTTTGCCATATTTAGACAGTCTTTCTTCGGATGCACATATAGCATCTGCATCTCTGTCGATACCGATAACAGTCGTTCCGTCAAGATATTCAAGAATTGCCTCTGAGTGTCCGCCGCCGCCTAAAGTCGCGTCAACATATACACCACCGCGCTTTATTTTCAGCCCTGCTATACATTGTTCCGGCATAACCGGTTTATGTGAAAATTCCATGTTTTTACCAATTCGGATAGTGTTAAAAGCCTATCTCATCCATCAGCGATTTGACACTTTCATTGGTTGTTGCCAATTGTTCAGAATTCCATTCATCCAGATCCCAGACTTCTGCCCTGTTTTGTGTACCTACTATCCATACTTCCTTATTTATACCGGCAAATTCCCGGAGTTGTTGCGGCAATAATAATCTTCCCTGTGAGTCAACACTGCAAACTGCGGCAGTGGAAAAGAAAAATCGCTGAAGCTGTGACGAGCGGGAAAAATTTTGAGCTTTGATTCTATCAGAGAAACTCTGCCATTCTTCCGGAGAAAATAACATCAGGCATTTCTCTACCCCGCGACAGGCAATTATCTCTTCCCACATATCCTCACGAAATCTCGTTGGAAAAAAAACGCGGCCTTTTGCATCAACCAGATGTTTAGATCCGCCGATTAACACAATGCCACGCCCCTTCCAAGATAATAAAAAACGCTTTTTAATCCATCTAACTACTACCTCACTGCCACTTCGCTGTTATTATACTGTAGAGTGTAAATAAATGCAATAGGTTTTGAAAAAAAATATTGTATATTTCATGGAAAAATGTCAAAAACACCATTTATATCACCCAATAAGAACAACAGTTCTTTTTTCTCTTATGTTTTCGTAATATCCCAGTGAGGTCATATTGCCTTTATTGATGGGTAATAGAGTGCCTTTTTATGTTGAATCAAACGAACTTTATACTGATATCCTTTAAATTATTGACATTTGCATAAAAAAGCGGTATTCTTATAGTGACAATTTGCATCAATTAACAATATCTTATCTTTCGATATAAGGAGATGTACCCATGCTAAAAAGGGAGATAACAGTCAATAACCAAATCGGCCTTCACGCTCGTCCGGCTACTTTTTTCATCCAAAAAGCAAATGAGTTTCGTTCTAGTATTTGGGTTGAACGGGATGACAGAAAAGTAAATGCCAAAAGCTTGCTCGGTGTGCTGTCTCTTGGCATTACCAAAGGCAGCACAATAAGCATAATTGCAGACGGTAGTGATGAGCAACTTGCCATCGATGCATTGACAGAACTCATAAATTCAAATTTCGGTACAGACAAATAACAACATTTGGTTGTTGCCCAAATAACTGTTTTTAAAGAAACAATATATTTATGAAAACACCCAGATATGATTCTGCGGAACTGCGTAAAAAAGCAGCTTCTTTTCCGCAATCCCCCGGGGTTTATATTTTTTCCGATAAAGACGGCACTGTTATCTATGTCGGCAAAGCAAAAAATCTAAGAAACCGCACGGGGCAATACTTTCACTCCAATCGAATATCCCCCAAAACAGAGCTTATGATGAAAAGCGCCCACTCTCTTGACTATATCATTACGTCAGATGAGTTTGAGGCGCTTATATTGGAATGTTCATTAATAAAAAGACATAAACCCAAATTCAATATACTTTTGAAAGACGACAAGGGTTTCCCCTTTATTCGCTTGGACACCAAAACCCCTTACAGCAGGCTTGAGATCGTCTCCAAGAAAGACTCTGATGATGGCAAAGAGATACGATATTTCGGGCCTTATGGCGGCAGGCTAGTTGCCGGAGAAGTAAAAGATAGCATCGAAGCAGCATTGCGCCTCCCCATATGCTCTCGCGTTTTTCCGCGTGATATCGGTAAAGAAAGGCCCTGCATCCATTATCACACCCAAAGATGTTACGGTCCCTGTCTGCCCGAAGCTGATCCCACATTATATGAATCCCTGATGGATCAAGCGATTCTCTTTTTAGAGGGAAAATTCGAAAGACTCAGCTTAGAAATCAAACAACAAATGGAAGAAGCTGCAGAAAATCTTGAGTTTGAGCGCGCTGCCGGCTTAAGGGACAGGCTCACCGCCATTTCAAGACTGGCAGAAAAACAAAAAATCATCACACACGGAAAGGGCGATACCGACGCCATAGGCATCCATATAACCCACAACAAGTTGGCACTTGCCATCATCTCTATGCATGACGGAACTGTCATTTCCGGAGATATAAATATAATAAAATCAAGTTCAAAAGAGGATTTCGATGAAACCATATCTTCCTTTATAAAACAATACTATCCAAGAGACGATTATATACCCGATAAAATCCTTCTGTCGTCAAAGTTCGGAGACATGGATTTGATAGGCAGATATTTAAGTCAGATTGCAAACAAAAAAGTCCATATTCTGTCGCCAAAACGCGGAGTTAATCTGGCTATTCTCCGCATGGCAGAAGAAAATGCACGACACGAAATCGAACGCACCACATCTCCTAAAGAGCGGGCAAATTTCGCTTCAAAGGAGCTTGCTCGCTTAATAGATATGCCCTCTCTCTCGACAATCGAAGCTTTTGACATTTCTAACACCGGAGCAGCTGATATTGTGGCTGCGATGGTTGTTTTCCAAGATGGGAAACCCGAAAAGTCCTCCTATCGCAAATATGCTGTCAAAAACATCGATGGACAAGATGATTACGGAGCAATGCGAGATGTTTTGACACGCCGATACAGCAAAGCTGACAATATGCAGTTACCAGACCTTGTATTGGTTGACGGTGGATACGGCCATGTCAGAACTGCGCTGGATGTTTTTAAAAAGCTTGAAATAGATGTGCCTGTTTTGGGCATGGTTAAAAACGAAAAGCATGAGACTCGCGCTCTCATAACCCACGATGGCTTGGAAGTCTCACTGCTCTCCAGTCCGCAAGCTTATGCCTTGGTTGCCCGAATACAAAGTGAAGCCCATCGCTTTGCTTTGACATATCATAGAAAAAAACGACGAAAGAGTTCAATGCAATCAGAACTCGATAAAATTCCGGGTATTGGACCCGTGAGGCGCACAGCACTTGTCAAAGTTTTCAAATCCGTGCAAGCCATTTCCCAAGCGAGCATCGAGGATTTGATGGCAGTGATACCTAAAAATACGGCGGCCTCCGTATATGCCCACTTTCACAACAAAGATGACAACCCTACATCTGAAAAGGAGTGAATAATGCAAATAATTACCGGAACCGCAAGAGGCATAAGGTTGAAAAGCCTCCCGGGAATTGATACACGTCCAACGAGTGACCGTATAAAGCAAGCTCTTTTTAATATCATCCAATTTGAGATTGCCGGTAAAACAGTGCTTGATCTATTTGCCGGTACAGGGCAACTCGGCCTTGAGGCTTTGAGCCGTGGAGCAAAAAGAGCTGTGTTTGTAGACAACTCCCGGATTTCTCTATCCATCATGCGTGAAAACGCAGAAAAAACCAACTTAATCGAAAAAACTCAACTATGTCATCGAGATTACAAAGCATTTATTAAGTCTGCTCCGAAGGGAGAATTTCAGCTTATTTTTGTAGATCCTCCCTATCGCGAGGGTTTCATAAAAAAAATACTGAATATGATATTTACATTTGACATTGTGGCAGTCAATGGTATAATTATATGTGAGAGTGCCGCCAAAGAAGTATTGCCACTCACTATCGGCGATATCTCATTGGTCAAAACATACACCTACGGAACAACCGCTTTGACAATATACAGGAAAAATGCTCCTGAGTCAGAAGTGATATGAGGTGCGCATATGAAAATTGCCGTCTGCCCCGGCAGCTATGACCCGATAACCCTTGGGCATATTGACATAATCCAAAGGACTGCCGGGATTTTTGATCGGGTAATTGTACTGATTTTGCAAAACGAGCAAAAGAGCCCTGTTTTCTCTTTGTCAGAAAGAGCAGATATCGCCAAAAAAGCCTTCTCTGACATTCCAAATGCAATTGTAGAGACTTACAGTGGGCTTGGCTCTGATTTTGCTCTCGAAGTGGGCGCATGTGCGATTATAAAGGGTGTCCGCTCCGCTATAGACTATGAATATGAGCGCATTATGGCAACTGTCAACACCACACTTAATGCTCCAGAGACATTGCTGTTGCCATCCAATCCCAATTTTTCGCATGTGAGTACATCAACAGCATTACATCTGTACAAGCTTGGTGCGGATGTCACATCATTTTTACCCAAAGCCTCAATTGAGGCTCTTATGAAAAAAAGATTTTGAGCTTCATGCTCTTTTAGTGAGGGGGACATATAATGGATGAGAGGCATACCATTGACGAATTGATCTCGATTTTAGGAGATATGGTGACAGAGGCATGGACAATGCCCTTGAGCGGTGGCAAAGTCGTTGTGAACCGCGAACGTTTCTTAGAGCTCATAGATGAAATCAAGACAGCCTTGCCCGGAGATTTGCAACAAGCAAGAGCAATTGTAGAGTCTCGAAATGAGCTTGCTGCTGTTGCCAGGAGAGATGCCGATGCAATAATCCGCACAGCGGAAGACAAAGCACGAGCGCTTGTCCATGAATCGACAATATTGCAAGAAGCCAAACAAGCTGCCAAAGAGCTTTTACAAAATGCCGCTGCCAATGCGCGCGAAACGATCGAAAGCTCCGAAAACCAAGCAAGACAAATCCTGTCTAGTGCTGAAGCCCGTGCAAACGACATCATGAGCAACGCTGACAACAAATCCAGAGAGCTCAGAGCGGCAACTTCAAAGTTTGTGGACGATGCACTTTCCAGGTCTGAAGAAGCTCTGTCAAATTCCCTCGGCGAGCTAAAACATGTCAGAGCCCAGTTTCACCAGCCTGCCACACCACACAGAGGCTAACTCTCAAACTCCTCAATTGTTTTACATTGTTTTGCTGTTAAAGCAGTTTTTTCATTATGCTAAAATTTGTCTTTTGCCCATTGCCCCTTCTATATTTCTACTCTGATTTTTCAAGCTTCTTAAAGCTGTGGAGTGTGTTAAACACACACCATATCTTTAAGAAGCTTTTTGCTCTTTTTCTAGCCTTATCCCAATCTCGCTAAGGGAAGGGAGTTGCTCTGTTTGGATTTGTTTGATAGAGCATTGCTCATTGTTTTTTGTTAAAGCAACATCGATTTGTTAAACATTCTCTGCAATCTGTTGTGCTTTACAGGATAAATTGCCGACGCACTCTTGGTGAAATTCCCAAAGAACACGCCGGCAATTTGTATTTTCAATATTTTTTATTTGTTCAGCTCGTTCAATATTTCCGAACTGCCATCAACGACATTTTGCATACAGCCATCTTCAAAGGGTGAAACAAGTCCTGCTTCTTTCACCAGCTCTGTCAGGCGCTTCGAACCGGCTTTTTGGGACAGTTCCAGATAGCTGTTCCAAGCAGCTTGCCTGTCTTCCTCCATCCATATGCGATACTGCAGTGCGCAGACCTGGGCGATGCAGTAATCTATATAGTAGAAGGGGCGTTCATAGATATGGCTCTGTCTTTGCCAGACACCGCCCTGAGATAAAAACTCATCGTCGCCATAGTCAAGATGGGGCCTGTATTCCTTTTCCAACCTGAGCCAGAGTTCTTTTCTCTGTGCGGGTGTATATCCAGGATTGGCATATACTTCATGTTGAAATTCGTCAACCATACAACCATATGGCAAGAAAATGAGCGCAGCAGCCAGATGCATGTACAGATAGTCCTTTGTCTTGTCATGGAAGAACAGTTGCATCCAATCAGCGGTGAAAAACTCCATTGCCATGGAGTGGATCTCAGCGACATCCATTGTGGAATGCCTGTACTCCATGATTTCCAAGTCTTTTGACAAGTAAGAATTAAGCGCATGACCGCATTCGTGCGTCAACACATCGACATCCTCGCTAGTGCCGTTGAAGTTAGCAAACACAAAAGGTGCTCCATATGCAGGAAAGACAGTGCAATATCCTCCGCCGGCTTTGCCTTCTTTTGCCAAGGCGTCAAATAGCTCGTTTTTCAGCATGAAGTCCATAAACTCTGCCGTCTCCGACGACAGCTCATTGTACATTTTTCTACCGTTTTCAAACATCTCCTCCGGTGTGCCTTTGGGAGCAGGGTTGCCTTCGGCAAAAAATATGTCCTCATCATAATACATCAGTTTGTCAATGCCGAGGTTTTTTCTTCTCTGTTCATGCAATTTTGTCGTGAAGGGTACCACAACTTTTTTAACCTGAGCTCTGAAACGAGCAACATCTTCCTTTGTGTAACTGTTGCGATTCATCCAAATGTATCCAAGCTCCACAAAGTCCTTGTAGCCAAGCTTTAGCGCCATCTCGTTTCGAAGGGCTACCAACTTGTCAAATATCTCATCCAACTTATCGGCATTCTGCAAGAAAAATTCTGAGCGCTTTTCATATGCACTCTTGCGAATGTCACGATCTGCCGAAAGCTGATAAGCACGCAGCTGAGAGAGGTTTACAACCTTGCCGTCAAAGTCAATTTTGGCTGAGGTCAGCAGCTTTTTATATTCACTTCCCAAAGCATTAGCCTGTTGCATCTGCTCTATTATGCGTTCGTCAAACCCCTTCAGTTCGAGCTCCACATTGTCAAACCAAAGTTTCCCCATTTTTTCTTCCAGCTCAGGTCTGAATTTCGTTGAAATAAATGCTTTATAATACTGCAGCACCAACATCTGCAGCAACGGCATTTTTTCATCATAGAAATCGTTTTCTTTATCGTAAAACTCATCCCTTGTGTCTATTGTGTGTCTGGCATAAGACAGTGAGGCCATTGTCGATGAATCAAGGACAATGTCTCGAAACTCAATGTATGTTTCATATTGAGCGTCTGCGCTCTGCGCATTTTCCATTTTTTTAAGCAGATTGCTTAGCTTTTCTGTCAGCTCATCCATATCTACTCGTTTGTATGGCATCTCTGAAAATTTCATATTAACACTTCCTTGGTATGTTATTAATTTCAATCTTGAAAGCAGGAGATTTCTCACATCTGAGTACAATTTTTAGTTTGTAAACCATTTGCTTTTAGATAGTTAAATGATAACATATAAACAGTCTTTTTACAATATATACCATCACTCCACCCCTTGTTTTGTGGTATAAAGCACATTCGAAAGCAAATGTTGAACATGTGAAAGAAAGGCTTGTCAGCAAATGGAACTTATGTTATAATACGCATTGCATCTCTCTTAAAGTGAATATAATTTTATCGAGGCGTAGCTCAGTTTGGTAGAGTGCTTGGTTTGGGACCAAGAAGCCGCAGGTTCAAGTCCTGTCGCCTCGACCAGCGGTTGTTCGCTGCAAACGACTCGCTCTTAGCTTTGCACTAAGAGCGAGTCTCTTTTATTGCCACTAAATTTATTACAGCACTCAACTTATACTTGCTGTTGCGGTAAGGTTTTTATAAACTTGCGTAAAACTTTACCGAACAGCAAAGTGAGTATGGGCAGAACAAATGCAACTATTTGCAAGGGACCTCCATTGGCAATCAGCAGGTTATATACCGCATGAAAGGTGATGGCCGCACACAAAAGACCAAATGTACCTGCAGTCTTAAGCCAACTGCGCTGCCAAACATACGCCATGCCATAACCCACAATTGCCCCGCATACAATATGCATAGCACCTGTTCCAAAACCGCGTATAAACAAAAATGACAACTCAGTCGCACCATTTTGGATAAGATAGCAAGTGTTTTCAAATGTGGCAAAGCCTGCGGATAAAATCAGAACCGCTACGAAAATATCTTTAGGTTTCGGTTCAAAAACCAGCAGATAAAAGAGTATCGGCAACAGCTTCATGATTTCTTCGACAACGGGAGCAATCTGTGTCGTGGCATTGAGCAAATCCGCATTGTAATACCTTGCAAAAAAGGTGTTTAGATATGCGGAAAGCAAGCACATACCCATACCACTTATGAAAAAAATGAAAACATGCAAATGCTTTTTGCCCGCACAAAGCATCGCAATTAAAAGTGGAGCCGCTATGCATACAAATACATTCTCGATATAGGTCATGCCTCCACCGCCTTCCGCGCAGCCGGCAGCAGCAGAATAAGCGAGGCTGACAGCAGAAAATCAAGCCAAAAATATGGATTTGTTAGTGTGTCGCTCACCCAAAAGCAAGAAGCCAACCAAAGACTGTATTCCAATACGACAACAGACAACACCGCCATATGGAAAAACTTCCGATTTCTCCCTGCATCCTTTTGCTTTCCGGCATAAATCAAGCCTCTAATCGAAAGCCATGCCGCAATCATAGTAATGCCGCATGTCAGCAGATTTCCAATTATTTCACCATTTGACATATAAAAAATCATAAGTGGAACGCAAATTGTTGGAGCAATCCATACCGCCGGATGATAAAACTTTTTTTCCTCCGGCGTGGATAAGGTAAAATTCAACGTGAGCAAAAACAAAAAACTGCCAATCCAAGCAAGTTCCGAAACATAAAACACCTGTGGGGTGGAGTTAAATAAGATTATATAAAGGGTCCAATGGAGAGATCCCAAGGAAAAAGTGCCGTAAAAGCAGGTCAACAACAAATATGATTGCTTGCGAGTTTTATAAAACATCAGACCCGCTCCAATCACAGCCAAAAATGTCACAGCGAACTGCGAAATATTGTCAATCAGCTCGACCACAATTGTTCTCCAATTCCTGTTTTTTCTCTTCATCTGTCAATTCTCGGTTTCGATGGTGAATGCGATAGGACAAAATAGTCACGCACACTCCAAGTGCGAAGGCAAGCAATGCGATCAAAAGATAGCCAAGCCCACCACTTGTATCAAATATGCCGGCTGTAAGTCCGGGATATATATAAGAGTCATCCGACATCCCTTCCATTATACTCGGCATGGTAAAGGACAATCCTGCGATGAACAACAAACTGAGAGCAACAGCTGAGATACCGACCATTCGGCTTTGTTGCATTTGTTTTTTGCGGTTGATTTCCATTGTCCGTTGTTTAACGGCAAGAACACGCTGATCAGTATTCCGCACCTGTGACTCCCTCCTGTTCCAATCGCTTTTGCAACGATTTTTTCCCTCGATAGAGTAAATCCGCCACTTGCTTTTCGCTCTTTCTCATAATGGCAGCAGCTTCTGCATGACACATGCTTTCAAAATAAACAAGGTATAGTGCTTCTCGATAGACAGGATTTAATTGCTCCATACACATGTGCAAGATATGGTCACGCTCTTTTGTTCTGACAACTTCTTCGGCAAGCATTTCATTTGTCTGCTCGTTATTCAGTATCTCCACATCAAAACAGCAGTTTAATTTATTTTTCGCCAAAAACCGCAGGGCGAGATGACGGGCAATTTTATAGAGATACGATTTAAAGCATCCGTCCCTTATATTCGGATGTTTTAAAATCATACGCGCAAACGTCTCAATCATAAGGTCCTCGGCGTCGTGAATGTCGTGAATATATCCGTTTATATAAAAGGTCAGGCTGTTGCCGTATCGCTCCATCAGCGATTCCAATCCGCTTTCATTACCGGCAAGATATTGGCGATATAAGGTCTCATCGTCTATCAACGCAACAACCCCCATTCTCGCTTTATAAGCGGCGTGTAAATTCCAAATTTGACAATATATTACAAATATAATTATACACGAAAGATGCGATTTTACAAGTAACAAAATAAAAGTATAATGCATTAATATTCTTTAGGTAACCTCTAAAAACTCCAGATAAATTTTGATTTATAGTATCAGGTACAA